>JBEVKV010000589.1:0-14047 GCA_040509515.1 Pyrinomonadaceae bacterium
TTGGAACTTTGAACTTGAAACTTTGAACTAACCGCCGTATATACGGACGCGGAACTCGTCGTTGACGGTGTGGATTTCGTACTTGCGTCCCGAGAAGAGGCTCGACTCGCGGAGCAGCATCGGCAGTCCGCCCGTCGGGAGCCGGAGTCCGTAGGCGGGGCTCGTGAAGATGGAGGCGGTCTGCGGGTTGAGCCGCTGCTGGACGCCGTAGCGAATGGCGCGCTGCATGGCGGGCGCGAAGCCGGCCGTGCGGCGCGGGTTCGTCACCTCGATGGAGTTGTCGAAGACGTTGACGCGCGTCGCCACCCCGGCGAGCGCGAGGTCGCGGTGCGCGAGCGCGTTGGCGAGCGCTTCGAGCAGCGCGCCGCGGTGGTAGTTGGCGCGCGGCACGACGGGCGACTCCCCGGCCGCGGCGTCGTCGGCGCGCGCGCGCGGCGGGCGCTTGTCCCAGAGGTCGCAGTAGCGCTCGACGAAACGTAAGCAGGACTCGAAGAGCGTGTGGAGGTTGCCGCCCAGCTCGACCGACTCGACCTTCGGCGACTGCGTCGTGTCGCCCGCGTAGCGCGCGGCCAGTACGTGCGAGCGCGGGAGCAGTTCGGCGACGCGCTCGTCGCGGCCGAAGAGCAAGAGCCCGGCGACCGTCGGGGCCACGCGCTCCGTGAGCGAGCCGATGGAGGCCGGCACCGCGAGCAACAGGTCGCGCTCAAGCACCTCGGCGGTCGGGTAGGCCGCGCCCGCGCGCGGCGGCGTGTAGGCGTCGGGCTCGAACTCGCGCACGAAGCTCCACAGGTGCGCCTCGTCCACGTCGGCGACCTCCGCGCCGAGCGCCGCGACGTTCTCGTAAAACAGCGGGCGCGTCTCGTCGAGCAGCGCCGACAGCTCCTCGCGCGTGGCCTCGTGCTTCTCCGCGCCGACGCGCAGGAAGTAGCGCCCGTCGGTCGTCCGGTAAGGCCGCCGCTTCCCGTCCACGTCGAGCGCGACGACGCGCAGCCCCGAGTCGAACGAGATGATGTCGATGAAGGGAAAGAGCGACGGGTACACGTCCTCGCGGCAGATGCGCACCAGCTCGTCGCGGACGGCGTCGGCGTCGTCGAGCCCCTCGACGCGCAGGTTGTCGTTGACGCCGAAGACGATGACGCCGCCGCCCGTGTTGGCGAGCGCGACGATGCCCTGCGCGATGCGCTCTGGGTTCGAGAGCTTGACCTTGAGTTCGAGGAAGGTGTCTTCGCCGCCGCGGACGAGCGCCATCAGCTCCGACCGCGAGGTCTGAGGCGCGGGCGTGGTCAGGTAGTCCTGGAAAGAGCGCACCGAGGAGGTCTCGTGACGCTGGTGTCTGAATTTTCTGCGAGCCATTTGTGTAAGGGCGGGGCTCTCACTCGCCCGCCCGGACGCCCGACGGCGGCGTCACTGGATTAGGACTTTCAACCTATGATCTCGCCGTCCTCGCCGCCGTCGCGGCCGGTGACGGCTTCGAGTATGGCCAGCTCGCGCCGCTCAAGCTGTCGCCCCTGAAGCGGGAGCACGAGCACGTAGAATACAACGGAAACAAGCGCAAACGCGGCGAGTATAACATACTTGACCGCGTGGCTCTCGGCGAAGTGCCCGGCCGCGATGGCCGCGGCCGGCGGCACGAGCAGCAGGAAGAAGACCGGCACCAGCATCAGCCCCGCCACGCCCGAGCGGTTCATCCGCTTGCCGAACTGCACGCGCTTCGGGAACTGCGCGGAGAGCCAGTTGCCGATGGCCCCGAACAGTCCGGCCGTCGTCACGAAGGCGAGCAGCGCGAAGACGAGCGTGCGCGGCGTCAGGTCGCCGAGGACGAGCCCGCCGACCACGACGCCGGCCGCGACGAGCAGCAGCGCGACGAGCGTCAACGCCGCGTTCTTCGCCAGCAGCACCGTGCGCCGGCTCACCGGCGAGAGCACGAGCGCGCGCATCCCCGCCCCGTCGTAGCCGAACAGGTTGGTCGAGAGCGGCGAGACGAGCATGAAGATGTAGATGACGCTGAAGACCGCGCCCGCGCCCTCGGCGTACGGCGTGAATGACATGTTCCAAGGCCCCTCTCGCCGGCCGCTCATCCCCGCCGGCCCGAGCCTCAAAACAATCGTCAGCCCGACCGCCATCACCGCGATGACGCGGAGCTGCGCGTTCCTCAAAGCGTAGCGCACCTCCTTCTCGAAGAGCGCCGAGAACTGCGGCGACAGGAGCGGCAACTGCCAGCCCGCGTAAGCCTCCGCGCCCGCCTCCGCCACGCACGCCGGACGCTTCTTCGCGCCGCCGCCGCCGATCCCGAGCGCCGTGCGGCGCGCGACGCGGTAGGCGAGCAGCACGCAGACGGCCGTGTATGCGACGAGCACGACCAGCGACGTGGCGAGCGCGCCGCCGCCTTCGGGGAAGAGCCCGCGCGCGAGCCCGTCGGCCGCCGCGCCCGGCGGCGTCCAGCGCGTAAACCCGAGCTTCGCCGAGTGGCGTTCGAGCAGCGGCATCAACTGCCCCATCAGCACGCCCATCATGCCGGCCGCCGCGCCGAGCACCGCGAGAACAGTCTCGCCGCGCGTCCGCCGCGCGCGCATCAACGCGCCGACGCCCACCGACAACAGCTTCGAGAGCGAGAGCCCGAACGCGACCGCGAGCGACGAGACGGCGAGCCCCGCCCACGGCCTCCCCGCCCCGAGCCCCGCGCCCGCGCCCATCGCCACGAGCGACGGCGCGATGAAGAGGAAAGTGAGGCTCGTCAGGTCGCTCAAAAAGTCGAAGGCGAAGAGCTTGCCGAGCGAGACCGGGTAGAGCAGCATCCGCGCCGGCTCGAACCGGCTGCCGCCGCCGAGCGCGAGCGGCATCATCGCCCAGATGATGAAGGCGAGCGTGAAGAGAAAGAGCAGGACGACGTAGGCGGCCGCCTTCGAGCGCCCCTCGCCCGGCGGCAGCCCCGCCACGCTCGCCGCGAGAAAGTAAGCGCCCGCGCCCACGGCCGCCGCCATCAGCAGCGAGACGGCGAGGCCCGCCAGCAGACCCAGCAGCGCCGCCGCGCGCCCCGCCACGGCCCTCCGCGAACGCAGAGAGTTTCGCAGCAGCGTCCACTTCAACCACACCAGCGCGAAGAGTTGTGCCATAAGTCTTTCGGCCCCGCCCGCCTTCCCGGCGTTATAATACGCCACCGTGTCGGTTGCGTGTCATGGCTTTGAACTTAAAACATAGGACGAGGGCGGCCGTCCTCTTAACGACGGTGATGACGCTGTGTCTGCTCGCGCCGGCCGCGCCGTGCGTGGCGCGCGAGTCGAAGGCGTCGCGGCCACTTTGGCCCGGGTCGCGCTTTACGGCCGCCGACCGCGCGCGCGCCGTCCGCCGCGGGCTCGACTTCATCTACCTGACGGCGCGCGATTCGTCGAACTTCGAGGTCTACGGGAGCGACTATCTCTGGTGCTTCTACACAATCGGCGAGAGCGTGAGCGATTCGGGCGTGCGCGCGTCGGCGCGGCGCATGGGGCTTGAGCGCGCGCGACACTGGCGGCGCACGCACCAACGCCTGCCCGAAGACGCGGACGCGCACGCGGTCATCGACTACGCCTTCGGCGCGGACGCCGCCGACAGCCTCGGGCTCAAAGACCCGAGGCTCAAACTCCAGCTACGCCGCGCGGCCGCGCGCTTCGGCGCGCTCGACTTCATGCTCTTCGACCCGCGCACGGAACCGCCGCCGCGCGACGTTCCCGCCGAGTGCGAGGCCGACCGCGCGTGGAACCCGCGCGGCGCGAGCCTCTGCCGGCGCTGCGGACGCGCTTTAAAGATGCGCACGCCTCAGGACGTTTGGTACGACGCGCTGATTACGGCCTACGTCGGCGAGCGCTACGGCGTCAACCTCGGCGCGTCCTACGCCGAAGTGCTCGGCTGGCTCCCCTCCTTGCGCCCGCACAGAGGCCCCGACTCGCCCGAATTCTACGACACGGTCTACGCGGTGACGCACGTCGTCTACACGCTCAACGACTACGGCCAGCGGCGCGTCCCGCCGAGCCTGCTGCCCGAAGAGTTCACGTTCCTCAAATCGAATCTGCGCGCGGCCGTCGCGGCCGAAGACGCAGACATGCTCGGCGAGTTCATGGACACGCTGCGCGCCTTCGGCCTCACGGACGCCGACGCCGAGATAAGGGAGGGCGCGGAGTATCTGCTCGCGCGCCAGAACGCGGACGGGAGTTGGGGCGACCCCGCCGCGAGAGACATCTACAAGCGTTACCACCCGACGTGGAACGCGGTCGCGGCGCTCAGCAACTACGCCTGGCGCAACGACGCGCCCGGCGCGCGGAGGCTCCGCCTGCTGCGCGGGCTCGGGCGGTGACGGCGCGGCCGCGAAGCGTTAAAATTCGCGACGCGCGATACTAAACAGAGAGGAGACGAAAGATGACAGACTCGCTCGCCGAGCATTATTTAGAGGACGCCGCGAAGGTCTTTCGCAATCAGAAGAGGCTCGCCGACGGCGCGGTCGCGCAGGTCAGCGACGAAGAGTTCTTCCGCGCCATCGACCCGGAGTCGAACAGCCTCGCCCTCATCATGAAGCACATGGCCGGCAACATGCGCTCGCGCTGGACGGACTTCCTGACGACCGACGGCGAGAAACCCGACCGCCATCGCGACTCCGAATTTATCGTCGAGGGCGAAGACCGCGCCGCCGTCCTCGAACGCTGGGAGGCGGGCTGGCGCATGCTCTTCGACACGCTCGCGTCGCTCAAGGGCGTCGACCCCATGCGCACCGTCACCATCCGCGGCGAGCCGCACACCGTCGTCATGGCCGTCAACCGGCAGCTCTCGCACTACGGCCAGCACACGGGGCAGATCGTCTTCCTCGCCAAGCACCTCCGCTCGTCCGCGTGGAAGACGCTCAGCATCGCGCGCGGCGAGTCGGGGACGTTTAACGAGAAGATGGAGAAGGGGCGTCCTTAGATGTCCGCGGCGCGTGGAGACGAGACGGTTCGCGCGTACGTCGGGATGGGCTCGAACCTCGGCGACCGCGCGGGGAACCTGCTCGCCGGCGTGCGCGGGATGCTCGCGGCGAACCTCGGCGTCGAGCGCCTCTCGTCCGTCTACGAGACCGACCCGGTCGGCGTCGAAGAGGAGCAGCCCGCCTTCCTCAACGTGGTGGCCCGGCTTTGCGCGCCGCTCCCGCCGCCCGTGGAGTTGCTCCGCGTGCTGCTCGACGTAGAGCACGACGCCGGCCGCCGCCGCACACGCCCGCTCGCGCCGCGCACGCTCGACCTCGACCTCCTGCTCTACGGCGACGAGCGTTTGGAGACGGACGTGCTCACGCTCCCGCACCCGCGCCTGCACCAGCGCCGCTTCGTCCTCGCGCCGCTGGCCGAACTCGCGCCGCACGCGCGCCACCCCGTGCTCGGCAAGACCTTCGCCGAACTCCTCGCCGCCGCCGGCGACGATTCCCGCGTCGAACTGTGGACGCCGGGGCGGTAGGATGCTTTTCCCTTGCCCCTCCGCCGGGGGCTGCTATAATTTGGCGCTCTCAAATTTGCCGACCTGAGTAGCGCGAGCGTACACTATCGCCAACATGCGCCGCCGAACACTTCTGCTGCTGGCCGCCGGGTTGTTAGCTTACTTCATCGGAGCGACCGTCCGCGTCTACCTCCGCCCCGAGGGCGAGTTGTGTAGCTGCCGCGAGACGGGCTGCCGCATCCTCGCCGTCGTCGAGAACCCGCGCCCGGCGCTCCGACGCCCGCACAAGGCCGCCCAATTCCTCGTCGCGCCTTTCTGCTCCGACTAGCCGAACCGGAAAGCCCAGAGGGAACAGTCACACAATGGTCTACCTGAAACAGCAGCGCCCCGAGAAGGTCACGGTGCCCGCCGTCCGCGCGAGCAAGTCGCGCGGCGAGAAGCTGGTCTGCCTGACCGCCTACGACTACCCGACCGCGCGCATCGTGGACGAGGCCGGCACCGACCTCATCCTCGTCGGCGACTCTCTGGGCAACGTCGTGCTCGGCTACGACTCGACCGTGCCCGTCACGCTCGAAGACATGCTCCACCACACGCGCGCCGTCCGGCGCGGCGTCGAGCGCGCGCTGCTGGTCGCCGACATGCCCTACGGCACGTACCACACCGGCGCGGACGACGCCGTCCGCGCCGCGCTCCGGCTGGTGAAGGAGGGCGGCGCGGAGGCCGTCAAGCTCGAAGGCGGGCGCAACCGCGTCGAAGTCATCCGCCGGCTCGTCGCCGAAGAGATTCCCGTGATGGGGCACGTCGGGCTGACGCCGCAGTCTTTGAACAAGCTCGGCGGCTACCGCCTTCAGGCGAAGACGGCCGACGCGGCGCGCGCGCTCGTCGACGACGCGCTGATGCTTGAGGAGGCGGGCGTCTTCGCCGTCGTGCTCGAAGTCGTCCCGCGCGAGATCGCGCGCGAGGTGACGGCGGCGCTCCACATCCCGACCGTCGGCATCGGCGCGGGCCCCGATTGCGACGCGCAGATTCTCGTCACGCACGACCTGCTCGGCCTCTCGTTCAGCCAGACCAGCCCGCGCTTCGTCCGCCAGTACGCTTCTTTGCGCGACGCGATGGGCGAGGCCATCCAGACTTACGCCGACGACGTGCGCTCCGGCGCCTTCCCTTCCGAACAGGAGTCCTACCCGCTCCCCGCCGACGCCGCCGCCGAACTCGGCCTCAAGCGCGACGCGGGCGACAAGGAGAACCAACAGCCGTAAATCGTAAACCGTAAACCGTGACGAGAAAGAGAGGCGTTCTTCTCTCGTCACGGTTTACGGTTTACGATTTACGGTCTGCCGACCTATGGAAATCATCAACCGCCGACAGCGGATGGCGAGCGTCTCGCGCAAGCTCAGGCGCGAGGAGGACAAGACCCTCGGGCTCGTGCCGACGATGGGGGCGCTCCATGACGGCCACCTCTCGCTCGTGCGCGAGGCGCGCAGGATGTGCGACGTGGTCATCGTCTCGGTCTTCGTCAACCCGACGCAGTTCGGCGCGGGCGAGGACTTCGAGCGCTACCCGCGCGACCTGACCGGCGACACCACCAAGCTCGCCGACTACAACGTCGATTACATCTTCGCCCCGCCGGTCGAGGAGATTTACCCGAAGGGCTTCGCCACCTACATCAACGTCGAGGGGCTCTCCGACGGGATGGAGGGCGCGGCGCGACCCGGCCACTTCCGCGGCGTCGCCACCATCCTGACCGTCCTCTTCAACACCATCCGGCCCGACTTCGCCTTCTTCGGCCAGAAGGACGCGCAGCAGACGCTCGTCGTCAAGCGTCTGGTGCGCGACCTCGCCTTCGACCTCGAAGTCGTCGTCCTCCCGACCGTGCGCGAGCAGACGGGGCTCGCGCTCTCGTCGCGCAACGCCTACCTCACGGACGAGCAGCACAAGGCCGCCTCCGTGCTCTACCGCGCGCTGGCGCAGGCGCGCGAGGTCTACAACGAGGGCGAGCGAAGCTCGCGCCGGCTCGCCGAGACCGTCCGCGCGCAAATCGACGCCGAGCCGCTCGCGCGACTCGAATACGTGGGCGTTGTCGACGCCGACACCATGGAGAAGTTCGACCGCATCCCCGAAGACCGCCCCGTCCTCATCGCGCTGGCCGCGCAGGTCGGGCGCACGCGCCTCATCGACAACATCGTCATCCAGCCCGCGCGCCAGAAGGCGCGCACCACCTCCGAATCTTAAAGGCGACGAGGCGGTTTCGGAGGCGCGCGGCCATTCCGACTTTATTGAAGTTTCCGCATGGCGCGGCCTTGCGGTCGCGGGGCTTTATTGTATAATCTGCCGCCGTGGCCAAGAGGCAGGACGAGACGATCCCCGACGCCGCCAGTCTGACCCTCGCTGTTTGACCGGACAGGAGAGTCACAGCCGGCTTTCAAGCAGACGCTTTACCCGCCTGCGGTAAAAACCTTGAAACACTACAGTCGTAGCTCGTCGCCGACGCCCCGCGCGCCGCACGCGTGCGGGACACACTGCCGACTCGACGCGTGAGCCGCGCCGCGCCCCTTTCACGCGTTATCTATCAGCACAGAGAAGACCGCCGCCGCCCCCGTCAAAGCGACCGACGAACACGGAGGGAATCAGTTCGGGGCCGCCCCGGACGCCGGCTCGGTCGCAGAGACCGTCCAGAGTTCGACCTGAAGGAGACACCCAATGGAACGCATCGTTCTCAAGCACCTCAGCGGCTCGAAGGCCAACCAGGTGGAAGAGTTCCCGCTCGCCCACGTCAAGGAGATCGTCCTCGGGCGTGACCCCTCGTCCACGGTCAAGTACGACCCCGACCGCGACGACCTCGTCGGGCGTCAGCACGCCAAGATCACGCAAGACCCGAACGACCCCTCGCAGTTCATCGTCACCGACATGAACAGCCGCAACGGGACGTTCGTGAACAGGCAGCGCATCACGGGCACGACCCGCGTCAACCCGGGCGACGTCGTCCAACTGGGCCCGGGCGGCCCCGAGTTCATCTTCGAGATCGAGCCGCGCCCCGCCGGAGCGACCAAGGCCACGCGCGTCGCTTCCACGGGCCCGATGGCGCCGACCATGCCGGGCGCGCCGGCCACGCGCGTCCCCGGCGCGCCTCCGCAGCAGCAGTCCGCGTTCCCGCAGACCTCGCCCGCGCCCTCGGGCGGCGTCGGCAAGGCGACGGTCGAGCGCATCGTCTCGCAGAACGTCCAGCAGGCGAAGAAGAGTCAGGGTCGCACCTTCATGGCCATCGGCGCGGCCGTCGTCGTGCTCGTCGTCGTCGTGCTCGGCGGCGTCGGCGGCTTCTTCCTCTGGCGCACCAAGTCGCAGTCGGCCGCCGAAATCGGCACGCTCAAGAAGGGGCTCGACGAGGCGAAGGAGGCGAAGGCCACCGAGGCGGCCGCCGCCGCGATGAAGCCCGCCGATGTCGTCGCCAACTACGGCAAGGCCGTCGTCAAGATCGACGCCGCGTGGAAGCTCGTCTCGCAGGCGGGCAACGGGCTCGTCTACCACCAGTACACGGTCTACAACGGCCGCCCCGCCGCGCTCTACGTCAAGGTCGGCAACCACCCCGACGGCCGCCCCATCCTCGAACCCTATCTGACCTACAACTCGAACAGCCTGAACGTCGGCATCGGCGGCCGCCACACCGGCTCGGGCTTCGCCGTCTCGTCCGACGGCTTCATCCTGACGAACCGCCACGTCGCCGCCGGGTGGGAGTCGGCCTACCAGTTCCCCGAGTCCGCCGACAACGGCATCCTCGTCGCGCCCGGCGCGGACGGCAAGATGACGCCGGTCGCGGCCGTGACGAACGCGCCGACCGACTGGATACCGTCGCAGTCGAAGCAGGACGGCGTCGCCTACGACGGGCGCAACGACCACCTCGAAGTCCTCTTCGCGAAGTCCGACCGCCAGCTCTCGGCGAAGGTCGCCTCGGTCAGCAAGCGGCACGACGTGGCGCTGATTAAGGTGGACAGCCCCGGCACCGTCCCCGCCGTCGAGATCAACGACAACTACGACTCGATTCAGGCGGGCGAGACCGCCATCGTCCTCGGCTACCCGGCCATCTCGCGCCCCGTCTACGGCATCGTCAAATCGCAGGACGCGATGAACCCCGAGACGAAGGGCGTCGAAATCCCCGACCCGACCGTCACGGTCGGCAACATCGGGCGCATCTACCGCAGCTCGGACGGCGGGCAGGCCGCCGGGGGCGCCGACCGCACGGTGAGCGTCATCGGCGACTCCTACCAGTTGCAGATCAACACGACCGGCGGCGGCAACTCGGGCGGGCCGGTCTTCGACGACCACGGCCGCGTCATCGCCATCTTCTACGCCGGCCTCAACGACGGCCGCACCGCCGTCACCTTCGCCGTCCCCATCCGCTACGGCAAGGAGCTGATGGGCAAGTAGGACGGGGAGTAGACAGTAGTCGGCAGACAGTAAGACAGTAGGCTCCGCACGAGCGCGTCGACGCCTACGACCGGACGGCCCCGTGCGGGGAAGTCTCTCTACTGACTACCGGCTACTGTCTACCGTCCACTCTTTCTTATGAGCCGAGCTTTCGACACCAACCAGTCGGTCGGCGAGTACCGCATCGTGGACTTCCTCGGCGCGGGCGGGATGGGCGAGGTCTACCGCGCGATGCACCAGAAGATCGGGCGCGTCGCGGCCGTCAAAGTTCTGACGCAGGCGACGCAGTCGAGCGGCTTCGTCGAGCGCTTCTTCAACGAGGCGCGCATCCAGGCCAGCCTCCAGCACCCGAACGTCGCCACGCTCTACGACTTCTGCGAGGTCGGCGGGCAGCCCTGCATCATCATGGAGTACGTCGACGGCCAGACGATCTCCGAACGCATCGCCGCCTACGGCGCGCCGCTCCCGCTGGCCGAGACCGTCTACGTCTTCGAGCGCGTCTGCGAAGCCATCGAGTACATCCACCGCAACGGCGTCATCCACCGCGACATCAAGTCGAACAACATCAAGATTAGCTCGCAGGGGCAGGTCAAGCTGCTGGATTTCGGCATCGCCAAGGGGCAGACCTCGCAGCAGCTCACGCAGGTCGGCTCGGTCATCGGCACGCTCCAGTACCTCGCGCCGGAGCTAATCCGGGGCGGGACGGCCGACGCGCGCGGGGACATCTGGGCGCTGGGCGTTTTGCTCTACGAGATGGTGACGGGGCGGACGCCCTTCGACGCCGAGACCATCGGCGACCTCTGCGACCGCATCGACCGCGTCGAGTACGCGCCGGCGGCGCAGCTCAACCCCGGGGTGCCGCGCGAGTTCACGGCCATCATCTCGCGCTGCCTGCGCAAGAACCCCGCGGAGCGCTACGCCTCGGCCGCCGACCTGCTCGCCGACGCGCGCAGGCTCGCGGGCGTCGTCTCAAGGCCCGGCGTGAGCCCGGACGTGAGCGACGCCGCCACGGGTTACGTGCAGGCGAAGGCCGGGCGTTCGTCGAAGCTGCCGCTGCTCATCGGCGCGGCGGCGGCGGCGGTCGTGCTCGTCATCGTCGGCGTCGTCGCGCTCACCTTCCTCGGCTCGCCCGCCGAAGGCGAGGTCGCCGACGCGAACGCCAACGCGGCCGTCGCCAACAGGCCGAACAAGTCGAACACCTCGAACACCGCGCGCGGCCTGACGGGCGGCGGGCCCGCGCCGGCCGCGAGCCGCGACGCCGCGGAGCGCGTCGTCGAGGTCACGGTCTCGGACGGCAAGGCCGACGTTTACCGCGGCGCGGAGAAGGTCGGCACGACGCCCTACGCGGTGCGCGGCCGTCTCGGCGATCGCGTGCTGTTGACGCTGCGCCGCGACGGCTACGCGGACGAACCCGTCGACTTCGTCGTCGGCGAGAAGAAGGCTTTCATGTACACGCTGGCGAAGCGTTGAGGCGGCGCCGCGTCGAATCATCTTTCAAGAGGGGGCAGTCAATGTTCGGTAAAAAAAGGGCGGCCGACTCGGAGCCGGAGACGGGGGGCGGTGTGCGGCCGGCGCCGCGCTTCGAGATGGAGGCCAGCGTGCAGACCGACGTGGGCTGCGTGCGCGAGGTCAACGAGGACTCGGGGCGGCTCGTCCGCCCGTCCGACCCGGCGCTGCTCGCGTCGAAGGGGACGCTCGTCGTCGTCGCCGACGGCATGGGCGGCCACTCGGCGGGCGAGGTCGCGAGCCAGATGGCGGCCGACGTGACGTGCCGCCTCTACTACGCCTCGCCGGACGAGCCCGCCGCGGCGCTGCGCGGCGCGGTCGAGGAGGCCAACCGCCGCATACACGAGGCGGCGGCCGCCGACGAGTCGAAGCACGGCATGGGCACGACCTGCACCGCGCTTGCGCTCTGCGGCGCGACCGCCTACGCCGCGCACGTCGGCGACAGCCGGCTCTACATGCTGCGCGGCGGCCAGCTCTACCAGCTCTCCGAAGACCACTCGGCCGTCAACGAGATGGTCAAGCTCGGCATCATCACCAAGGAGCAGGCGCGCACGCACGAGGACAAGAACGTCATCCTGCGCGCGCTCGGCACCAGCCCCGAGGTCGAAGTCTCGGTGCTCGAACCCTTTCAGGTGCGCGTCGGCGACCGCTACCTGCTCTGCTCGGACGGGCTCCACGACCTCGTCCTCGAAGACGAGATCGCGTCGCTCCTCGGTGCGTCGGAAGACATTCACGCCGCCGGCGAGCGCCTCATCGCGATGGCGAAGGAGCGCGGCGGGCACGACAACATCACGGTGGGCATCATCGCAATCATGCCCGAGGGGACGGCGGCCGCCGAGGCCGTCAACATGCGCGCGACGCGCGAGCTGGAGGCAATATGATCGGACAGGTATTCGGGAACTATAAGGTCACGCAGAAACTCGGCGAGGGCGGCATGGGCGAGGTCTTCCGCGGCGTGGACATGATGCTTGAGCGCGAGGTCGCCATCAAGTTTCTGCGGCCGGAACTCGCCAGCCAGCAGCAGGTCGTCGAGCGCTTCCGCTCGGAGGCCGTCACGCTCGCCAAGCTCCAGCACCCGAACATCGCCACGCTCTACAGCTTCATGCGGCAGGGCGACAGCTTCGTGATGGTGCTTGAGTTCGTCCGCGGCGTCACGCTCGACCACGTCATCCAGCAGCGCGGCGCGATCCCCGTCGAGCAGGCCATCCCCATCTTCTGCCAGATGCTCGACGGCATTCAGGAGGCGCACTCCGAAGGCATCATCCACCGCGACATCAAGCCCGCCAACATGATGCTCACCGAGCGCGGCACGCTCAAGGTGCTCGACTTCGGCATCGCGCGCATCCTCGGCACCGCGCGCATGACCCGGCAGGGCAACATCATCGGCACCATCGAGTACATGAGCCCCGAGCAGGTGCGCGGCTTCGAGACCGACGCGCGCTCCGACATCTACTCTTTGGGCATGCTGCTCTACGAGATGCTCACCGGGCGCTGCCCGTTCGACATCCAGAACGAGTTCGAGCTGATGAAGGCGCAGATCGAGCAGTACCCCGTCCCGCCGCGCCAGCTCAACCCGGCCATCCCCGAGGTGGTCGAGCAGGCCATCTGGCGCTCGGTACACAAAGACCCGGCGCAGCGTTTCCAGAGCGCGTCGGAGTTCCGCGCGTTCCTCCTCAACGCCGGCTTCGCCGCCACAGGCCGCCTTGAGCCGCTGGCGTTCGGCGACCCCAACGCCTTCGGCACGCGCCCGATTTCGCAGCCGCCGACGAGCTACCCGCCGTCGCCGTTCGCGACGACGCCGATGCAGCCCGGCCTTCACACTCAATCACAACCCGGCACGGCCCCCTCGCACCCCGGCGTCCCGCCGGCATCGAACCCGGGGCTCCCGCCGCAGGGCGCGACCGTGCCATCGCAGCCCGGCCTACAGTCCGCGCCGACGCAAGCGTCGAACCCCGGCCTCGGCGCGTCCGACCCGATGGCCGCGACGCTTATCGACATGCCGGGCGCGCCTGCGTCGGGTGCCGCGAAGGAGACGCGCGTCGGCCCCGCGCCCACCCCGCAGGCCAACGCCAACGCCGCCGGAGGCGCGAAGGAGACACGCATCGGCCCGGCGCCCGGCGCGGCGCAGCGCCCGCCGCAAGCGCCGCAAGGGTTCATGCCGCCGCCGCACGCGCAGCAGCAGAAGCAGGGCGGCAGCAAGAAGTGGATTTACATCGCGGGCGCGGGCGTGGCGGCGGTCATCGCGGTCGGCGTCGTCGCGGTCGCCGTCGCCTTCTTCGCGTTCTCGGGCTCGAATCAGGGCAAGGCCCCCGTCAAGCCCGCCGCGCTCGCGGAGGAGCCGGCCAAGCCCGCGCCGCAGCCGACGGTCGAGCCTTCGACGCCGACCGCTCCGCCCGCGGACTCGGCCGCGGGTCAGCCGCCGGCCGGACAGCCCTCGACCGGCGGCGGCGCGACGATCACGCCGCCCGCGGGCAGCACGCTCGCGCCCATCGACCTGCCGGCCGGCGGCGGCACGGCCTCCAACGGCTCGACTTCGCAGGGCGCGAGCCGCCCCGCCTCGCAGCCCAAGGCGGCACAGCCCAAGGCGGCGCAGCCGAAGCAGAACGACGCGGCCGACGCCGCACGCAGGAAGCGCGAGGCCGCGCTCCGCGCGCTCGACCAGTAATAAGGTCGGAACCGCCTGCGG
>JBEVKV010000590.1:0-7476 GCA_040509515.1 Pyrinomonadaceae bacterium
CGGCGTAGATGACCAGCCGCAGGTCGGCGAAGTTGAACCCGCCGACCGACGGGAGCTGGCGCAGAAGCTCCGGCAGAATCGTGATGACGAACGCGCCCAGCACCGCGCCCGTGATCGAGCCCATCCCGCCGAGCACGATCATGATGATGACTTCAAAACTCTTGATGAAAGTGAAGTCGGGCGTCGCCAAAAACCGCTTGAAGTGACCGAAGAGCACGCCCGCCACGCCCGCGAACGCCGAGCTAATGGCGAACGAGAGCACCTTGTAGCGCGTCGTGTTCACCCCCATCGCCTCGGCCGCCAGCTCGTCCTCACGGATCGAGATGAGCGCGCGCCCCGTGTCGGACTTGACGATGTTGCGGACGACGACGATGGTCAGCACGGCCATCAGGCCGACCCAGAGGAAGTTGACCGAGCCGGGGACGTTGAAGCCCGTGTTGCCGCCCACCACTTCGAGGTTGAGGATGACGATGCGGATGATCTCGGCGAAGCCGAGCGTGACGATGGCCAGATAGTCGCCGCGCAGACGCAAAGAGGGGACGCCGACGAGCAGTCCCATCAGCCCGGCCACGAGCGCGCCGATGAGGATGGCGATGCCGAAGGCGACGACGTGCCCGAGCGTGCCGCCGCCGAGCGCCCTCTCCAAAGCCTGCCCGTGGTAGACGGTGAAGTAGGCCGACGAGTACGCGCCGATGGCCATGAAGCCCGCGTGGCCGATGGAGAACTGCCCCGTGAAGCCGTTGATGAGGTTCAGCGAGACGGCGAGGATGACGTTGATGCCGACCAGCATCAGCACCTCGGACTCGTAAACCCCGAGGCCGAACCCGAACAGCCCCGACCGGCTCATCATCGCGTTGACGGCGACGAGCGCGGCGAGGATGGCGGCGGCGCCGATGAGCTTTTTAACGTAACCAGGCATATGCGAAGAGGGCGATAAGTGATGAGTGATAAGTGATAAGAAAGAATTCGGCCCGCCTGCTTTTTCTTATCACTTATCACTCATCACTTATCACTAGCTTTTCAAACCTTCTCCTGCACCGTCGTGCCGAGGAGCCCCGCCGGGCGGAAGAGCAGGACCAGAATCAGGATGGCGAAGGCGACGGCGTCGCGGTACGTCGAGGGGATGCCGACCTGCTGGCCGTAGCCGACGACGAGCGTCTCGGCCGTGCCGATGAGCAGGCCGCCCAAAACCGCGCCCGGGATGTTGCCGATGCCGCCGAGCACGGCCGCGACGAACGCCTTGAGCCCGAGGATGATGCCCATCAGCGGGTAAATGGTCGGGTTGTACTGCGCGTTCAGGACGCCCCCGGCGGCCGCCAGCGCCGAGCCGAGCGCGAAGGTGAAGACGATGATGGCGTCGGTGTTGATGCCCATCAGCTTCGCCGAGTTGAGGTTGAACGAGACGGCGCGCATCGCCGTCCCGACCTTCGTGCGGTAGACGATCCACTGGAGCAGGAGCATCAGCGCGATGGAGACGCCGAAGATGAGAAGCTGCGTCTTCGAGATGGCGGCGTTGCCGAAGAGCGTGTAAGTCGCGTTGCGCAACTGCTCCGGGAACGAGCGCGGCGCGCCGCCGAAGATGACGACGCCGAGGTTCTCCAGCAGGAGCGAGACGCCGATGGCCGTGATGAGCGTCGTCATGCGCGCGTACTTGCGCACGGGGCGGTAGGCGAAGCGCTCGATGGCCATCCCGATGAGCGCCGCCACGACCATCGAGCCGACGAGCGTCACGGCGAGCCCCGCCATCGACGGCTCGCCCGCGAACCCGAACCAGTGCGCGATGAAGTAGCCGCTGTAGGCCCCGAGCATGTAGATGTCGCCGTGCGCGAAGTTGATGAGGCGCAGGATGCCGTAAACCATCGTGTATCCGAGCGCGATGAGCGCGTAGATCGAGCCGATGGTCAGGCCGTTGATGAGCTGCTGAACGAAGGTGTCCATGCCTTGCTCTCGGTTCGTCCTAACGCGCCGGGCTGGCGCTCGTGTTCGCGTTCGTGTTCGTGTTCGCGCCGCTGCCGGTGGCGCCGCCCTCCGCGGCGTTGGCGTTGGCGGTCGGCGAGGCCGCGCCCACGGGGCTCGCGCCGGTCGTCGCGGGCGAGGCCGCGGGTGCCGCCGCGCCCGGCGGCTGGATGGTCTCCTTGTAGACCAGCTTCCTGTCGCGCAGCTCGAAGACGACGGCCGGCTTCACCGCGTCGCGGCTCTCGTTGATGTTGATCGAGCCGGTGACGCCGGCGAAGCCTTTGGTCGCGGCGATGGCGTCGCGCAGCTTGGCGCTCTCGGTCGTGCCCGCGCGCCTGATGGCGTCGGCCAGCACGTTCATCGCGTCGTAGCCGAGCGCGGCGATGGCGTCGGGCACCGCGCCGTACTTCGCCTTGTAGGCGGCGACGAACTTCTGGACGGCCGGCGAGGGGTCGTCGGTCGAATAGTGGTTGACCATGTACGCGCCGTCGAGCGACGCGCCGCCCAGCTCGAAGAGCTTCGGCGAGTCCCAGCCGTCGCCGCCGAGCAGCGGCGCCGTGATGCCGAGTTCCTTCGCCTGCTTGGCGATGACGCCGACCTGCCCGTAGTAGCCGGGGACGAAGATCACGTCGGGCGCGGCGGCGCGGATGTTGGTCAACTGACCTTTGAAGTCCGCGTCGGTCTGCGTGTAGGACTGCTGCGCGACGATCTGGCCGCCCGCGCCGGTGAACTCCTGCACGAAGTACTGCGTCATGCCCTTCGAGTAGTCGGACTGGAAGTCGCCGAGGATGGCGGCCTTCTTCGCCTTCAAGGTGTTGGCGGCGAACTTGGCGGCGACCGCGCCCTGAAAGTCGTCGGTGAAGCAGACGCGGAAGATGTAGTCGCCGACCTGCGTCACCTTCGGGTTGGTCGAGGAGGGCGTGATCATCGGCACCTTCGCCTCCTGCGCGCGGGGCGCGGCGGCGAGGCTGTTGCTCGAAGCCACCTCGCCGATGATGGCGACCACCTTGTCCTGATTGATGAGCTTGGTGACGACCGTCGAAGCCTGCTGCGGCTGCCCCTGATCGTCCTCGACGACCGCCTGAACCTTGCGGCCGTTGATGCCGCCGGCGGCGTTAATCTCGTCGATAGCCATCTGTGCGCCGTTGCGCGTCGACTCGCCGAAGCTCGAAGTCTGCCCCGAGAGGTCGCCGTAGACGCCGACCAGAATGGCGCCGCCGCTGTCGGTCGTGCCGCCGGTGCCGCCGACCTCGCGCCTCTCGCAGGCGAAGGCCGTGAGCAGGAGTGTGACCAGTCCGAGTGTGATTAAGGTGCGCTTCATTTTCACCTCTCAAATTTCTGATGTTGAATCGATGTGGCGGGACTGGGCGCAAGGAGGTCGGCCCGGGGACTTCGCGCGGCGTGGCGAGGGGACGGCCCCGCAAACCCTCGCCGGCGCTGTACGGCGGTCAGATTTTGGTATCATCGCCGCGAGCCGAATGCGCAGTCTAGCTCCCGCAGAAAGATTGTTGTCAGGCTTACGTCGCGCATTATACAGCTTTAGCGCCCGGTGTCGAGTGCAATCCGCCAACTTTTTGCCGCCAAACCGACGCACGCTTTAGAACGCGTTGCTCTGGTATTCTTACACGCGCGTTGGCGCGCGACTTCAAGCGACGAGGGACGAGATGTCGAAAGACGAGACGGCGGCGAAGGCGGAGACTTCGCCGGAGGCAGGCGGCGCGCCCGCGTCGGGCGACATGAGCGCGGAGGAGTTCCGCCGCTACGGACGCGAGGCCGTCGATTTCGTGGCGGACTACCTCGCGGGCCTCGAATCCTACCCCGTGCTCGCGCAGGTGGAGCCCGGGAGGCTGCGCTCTCAACTTCCCTCTTCCCCGCCCGAGACGGGCGAGCCGATGTCGGAGATTCTGGCGGACGTTGGAAGGCTCGTCGTCCCCGCGCTCACGCACTGGAACCACCCTTCGTTCTTCGCGTATTTCGCCACGTCCGCCTCCGCGCCCGGCATCCTCGGCGAGCTGCTCTCGGCCGCCTTCGACGCGAAGGGGATGCTCTGGCGCACCTCGCCCGCCTCGACCGAGTTGGAGGAGGTCGCGCTCGACTGGCTCAGGCAGTTGATGGGGCTGCCCGCGGAGTTCGGCGGCGTCATCTACGACACGGCGTCTGTGGCGACGATGCACGCCGTCGCCGCCGCGCGCGAGGCTTTGAATCTGGGAATACGTGAAGACGGGATGAGCGGCCGGCCCGACCTCCCGCTGCTCAGGCTCTACGCCTCGGAGCAGGCGCACTCTTCGGTCGAGAAGGCGCTCATCGCGCTCGGCCTCGGGCAGCGCTCGCTCGTCAAGGTACCGGCCGACTCCGAGTTCCGCATGGACGCCGACGCGCTCGCGCGGATGATTGAGGATGACAGGCGCGCGGGCTTTCTCCCCTTCTGCGTCGTCGCGACCGTCGGCACGACCTCGACGACGAGCATCGACCCCGTGCCCGACATCGCCGACGTTTGCGGGCGCGAAGGGCTCTGGCTCCACGTTGACGCGGCTTACGCGGGCTCGGCCGCGGTCGTCCCAGAGATGCGCCACGTCCTCGCGGGCTGCGAGCGCGCAGACTCTCTGGTGACGAACCCGCACAAGTGGCTGTTCACGCCGTTCGACCTCTCGGCGCTCTATTCGCGCCGGCTCGACGTGCTGCGGCGCGCCTTCACGCTCACGCCCGAGTACCTTCGCACGACCGAACGGGGCGAGGTGCGCAACGGCTCGGACTACGGCGTCCAACTCGGCCGGCGCTTCCGCGCGCTCAAGCTCTGGATGATTCTCCGCTACTTCGGGCACGAAGGGCTGGCCGCGCGCATACGTGAGCACTGCCGTCTTGCGCGCGAGTTCGCCGGCCGCGTCGAAGAGTCGGACGCGTGGGAGGTGCTCGCGCCCGTGCCCTTCAGCGTCGTCTGCTTCCGCGCGCGCCCGACCGGCGAAGACGAGACGGAAGAGTCTCGCGCGGCGCGGCTCGACGCGCTCAACGAGCGCCTGATGAACGCCGCGAACGCGACCGGCGAAATCTTCCTCTCACACACGAAGCTGAACGGCGTCTTCACGCTCCGCCTCGCCGTCGGCAACATACGCACGACCGAGCGCCACGTCGCGCGCGCGTGGGAGCTGCTCAACGAAAAGCTGTCCGAGATTACGAACGAAGGTCGAGGTTGAAGAGAATGCTGACGCACATCGTCATCTGGAAGTACAAGCCCGAGGTGAGCGAGGAGCAGCGCCGCGAGCACGTCGCGCGTCTGCGCGCGCTCGAAGGCCGCATCCCCGAGATACAGAGCTTCGCCGTCGGCGCGGACGTGCTCGGTCTGCCGCGCTCATACCACACCGGCCTCGTCGCGACTTTCAGCGACCGCGCCGGACTCGCGGCCTACGACGCGCACCCCGAGCATCAGGCCGTCGTCCAAATCGGCCGCGCCATCAGCGAGCACGTCGCCTCCGTCGACTTTGAAGACGATTGATGAAGCGTTGGAAGAAGATCGCGCTCGCGCTGTTCGCGTTGCTCGTCGTGTCGCAGGCGCCCTTCGCGTGCAGGAGCTACCGGCTGCGAAGTCTGGGCGCGGCGGTTGACACGCTCGACCGCGGGCGCGCCACCGCGCCGGCCGGCGAACCGTTCGCCGAGCACGCGGGCGTCTTCCACGTACACTCCTCGCTCGGCGGGCACAGCACGGGTAAGCTCGAAGAGATTGTCCGCGCGGCGAGCGAACAGCGCCTCTCCTTCGTCGTGATGACCGAGCACCCCGCCGCGCTCATCGACACCTCGGCGGCGACGCTGCGCGGCGTACACGACGGCGTCCTCTTCCTCGGCGGGAGCGAGCTGGTCGCCTCCGACGGCGGCCGCCTCTTCGTCGTCCCCGGCTTCGCGCCGCCCGCGCAGAAGCCGACGCTGCGCGACCTCGCCGCGCGCGCGAAGTCGGAGGGGCGGCTCGCCATCGTCGGCTACCCGGAAGAGGTGCGCGACCTCGGCGCGGGCGTCTACGACGGCGTCGAGGTCTACAACGTCTACACCAACGCGAAGCGCATCAACTACGCGACGCTCCTCTTCGACGGCCTCTGGTCTTACCGGGGGCGGCCCGAGCTGCTCTTCGCGCGTTTCTACGAGAGGCCGGGCGAGAACCTGCGCCGATGGGACGAGCTGAACGCGGCGGGCGCGCGCCGCGCCTACGCCTTCGCCGGCAACGACGCGCACGCGAACGTCGGGCTCTCGTTTCAGGATCAGGCCGGCGGCAAGGTCTTCGACCTCAAGCTCGACCCGTACGAGCGCAGCTTCCGCCTCGTCCGCACGCACGTCTTGCTCCCGAAAGACACGCCGCTCGAAGAGTCGAGCCTGCTCGACGCGCTGCGCTCCGGGAGAAGTTTCGTGGCCTTCGATCTGTTCGGCGACCCGACCGGCTTCCGCTTTACGGCCGACGGCGGCGCGGGCGTGCGCGCGATGGGCGAGGAGGTTCAACTCCCACAGGGCGGGGCGGTCAGACTCGCCGCGCGTTCGCCCGTAAAGTGCCGGACGGTCTTCTTCCGCGACGGGCAGGCTGTGGCCGAGGTAAAAGACTCTGCTTCGGCGGAGTTCAACGCCGACCGGAGAGGCGTCTACCGCGTGGAGGTCTACCTCGACCAGCTCGGGAGCCTGCTGGACGGGAAGCCGTGGATCATCTCGAACCCGATTTTCGTCCGCTGAAGTGGCTCATTCGTAAGGAATTGGGAGGATTTTGCAGAGGCGGGCGGGCTTTTACGTAGAGCAGACACAAAATCGCCCCGCGCAGGTCGAAAGGCTTGTGCGGGGCGCTTCGCTGGGTCGGAAGCCCGTACCCAATTTGGCGGAGACGGCGCTTACGCTACCGTTAACCGTTGAGAATCATGTGTTTGATTCTTCTCACGCTGCCCAACCCAGTGTCGCGGGTTTTTGCGTGTACGGCCTCCTGAATGGATTGTCCAAGTGCCCCGCAGTCTATGCTCAAATTTCCTGAGTGTCAAGATTCAGTTTGACCGTCCACCTCTGATTCACGGCCAAAATCCGGCCCGGCAAAACTCTCGTCACGGGCGGTGCCGACGCCGTTACACGCTTTCGGCTGTCGGCGACTTATTTGGTAGAGCGCGCGGCTAAAACTTCTTTGAACAGCGAAATTTAGGAACATTCGGGGCTCGGGGGCGTGGCATCCCGCTTGCACTTACCCGTGCGCCTTTTCCGGCGGGCGAGAGACGTTTCGGCCGGAGGGTTCGGACGACGGGGCGGCGCCGGTTTGGCGCTCGATTCCCCACCCTGGAGTTTTCAGATGACAGAAGCAGCAATCCCTCTCTGGCAGGTGGGCGCGCCGAGCGAAGCCGCCGCGGCGGTCAAGCCGGCCACGGATTTCCAGTTGACTCAGGCCGCCTCGCGCGGAGAGATGGCCGCGTTCGAGGAGTTGTACTCGCGGCACTCGCGGCGCGTCTACTCGCTCTGCCTGCGGATGACGGCCAACACGGCCGAGGCCGAAGACCTCGCGCAGGAGGTCTT
>JBEVKV010000591.1:0-9417 GCA_040509515.1 Pyrinomonadaceae bacterium
TCAGGAGCGCCCCCCACACCTCGAAGGTCGAGGCGTCGAAGGCCAGCGGCGCCAACTGCAGCACCCGCGTGTGCGCGCCCAACTCCGCGTAGTCGGCTCCGCAGACGCGCCCGAGGATGTTGGCGTGCGTCACCCCGACGCCCTTCGGCTCGCCCGTCGAGCCCGACGTGTAAATCACGTAGGCCAACTGCTGCGGGCTGACGACCGCGGAAGCCGGAGCCTCCGCGGGCTCCGCGCCGAACTCCTGCTCAAGCCGTGACCACAAAAGCGTCTCGCCGCGCCAGCCCCCGGCCTCTTTGATGGCACCGGCGGCCTCCGCGTCCGCCGTGATGAGCCAGCGCGCACCCGACCGCCGCAGGAGTTGCGCCTGTCGCAGCGCGGGCGACTGCATCTCCAGCGGCAGGTAAGCCCCGCCGGCCTTGAGCACGCCGAGCAGCGCGACGACCGTCTGCGGCGAGCGCGGCAGCAGCAGCGCCACCAACTCTTCGGGCGCAAGGCCGCGCGCCAGAAGATGGCGTGCGAGCCGGTTCGATTCGGCCTCAAGCTTGGCGTACGTCAATTCGACGCCCGAAGAGGAGACGAGTGCGACGGCGTCGGGGGCCGTGCGCGCCATTTGAGAGAAGCGCTCGCCGACGCTCGCGTGCAGGGCGTCCGCGCCGCCGCCGGCGGGCGGGTTCCAGCCCCGGAGCAACTGCTCCTCTTCCTCGGCGCTTAGGAGCGGCCAGTCGGAGAGCGGTCGGCCGCCGCCCTCTGCAATCACGGCCAGCACACGCCCGAGGTGTCGCGCCAAACGCTCGACGGTCTCCGGCTCGAAGAGGTCTGTGCGGTATTCGATGGCCCCGCGCAAGCCTTCGGCGGCGTCGGCGAAGCTCAGCGTCAGGTCGAACTTCGCCGTCCCGCTCCCGCCCTCAACGACGTTGACCGCCATCCCGGCCGCGTCCGCGACGGGTGTCGGGGCGACCTGCGGCGCGGGGTTGCCGGCGACGGTGTTCTGCAACACCAGCATGACCTGAAAGAGCGGCGTGTAACTCGGGTTGCGCTCCGGTTGCAGGTGTTCGACGAGCACCTCGAAAGGCGTCTCCTGCTGCGCGTAAGCCCCGAGACAAATCTCCTCGACGTGCGCCAGCAACTGTCGTGCGTCGAACTCGCCTTTGACCCGCGCGCGCATGACGAGGGTGTTGACGAAGAAGCCGATGAGGTCTTCGACCTCGGGTCGGTGGCGGCCGGCGACCGGCGTGCCGACCGTGATGTCGCGCTGCCCCGTGTAGCGGTAGAGCAGCGCGTAGAATCCGGCGAGGAGAAGCATGAAGAGCGTCATGTCCTCGCGCCGCGCCAACGCCCGCAGGTCTTCGGAGAGTTGCGGCGGCAGTTGGAAGGTGGAGACCGCGCCGCGCCGGCTGAGGAGCGCGGGGCGCGGCCTGTCCGTCGGCAGTTCGAGGAACGGCGGCGCGCCCGCCAACTGACCGCGCCAATATTCGAGCTGCCTGTCCAGCCTCTCTCCCTGCAACCACTCGCGCTGCCACGCGGCGAAGTCGGCGTACTGAATCGGCAGCTCGGGCAGCGGCGAGAGACGGCCGTGCGCGAAAGCGTCGTAGAGCGAAATAATCTCGCGCGTCAGGACGCCCATCGACCAGCCGTCGGAGACGATGTGATGCATCGTCAGCAGAGCGAGGTGGTCGAGCGCGTCGAGCTTGACGAGTTGCGCGCGGAGCAGCGGCCCGCGGCCGAGGTCGAAGGGGCGGCGCGCTTCCTCGCCGGCCAGACGCCGCGCCTCCGCCTCGCGCGCGGCTTCGTCCAGTCCCGTCAGGTCGACGACGCGCAGGGCGAAGGGCTCGGCGGGCTCGACGACCTGCACGGGCTCCGCGTCGATTGTCCGAAAGACCGTGCGCAGAGACTCGTGGCGGCGCAGAATCTCGCCGAGGCATTGCTCAAGCGCACGCAGCTCGATGTGACCCTTGAGGCGCAGAGCAATCGGCATGTTGTAGAGCGGGTTGTCCGGCTCAAGCTGGTCGAGGAACCAGAGTCGCCGCTGCGCGAACGAGAGCGGGGCCGGTTTTTGCGGGTCGCGCTTGGGCAGAAACTCGCGCGCGGGCTGCTTCTCCGCGGCCTTTTGCAAACGCTCGTTGAGCAACGCCTGCTGCGAGGTGGAGAGCTTGGCGCGGCGCGCGGCCAACTCCGCCCGGCGCGCCGCCACGCGGTCTTCTTTCATCTTCAGCGAGCCGGCCGCCGCCACCTGCGGCTGCGCCGCGTCGGCCGCGCTCAAAAGCGAGGCGCGGTCTACCCTGTGGTCGGAGGTCAGCGGCAGAGACGGCAAGGCAAAGACCGCCTCCGGCAGCATGTAAGCCGGCAGACGTTGTCGGAGGAAGCTTCTGGTCTCCGTCTCCGAGAGCCCGACCACGTAAGCCGCCGTGGCGTCGCGCCCGGCCCCGGCCTTTCTTAAAACGACCGCCTGCTGCACCCCTTCGTGTTCGAGCAGCGCGGCCTCGACTTCGGAGAGATTGAAGCTGAAGCCGTTGACCTGCACGCGCTCGTCGGCGCGCCCGCAGAACTCCAGATTCCCGTCCGGCAAAGACCTCGCGAGGTCGCCGGTGCGGTAGAGGCGCGCGCCCGGCTCGGGGCCGAACGGCGAGGGCACGAACTGCGCGGCCGTCAGGCCGGGCCGCCGCCAGTAGCCGCGCGCCACCGCCGCCCCGCCGATGTAAGCCTCGCCGACGATGCCCGCGCCCACCGGAGAGAGGAACTTGTCGAGCACGTAGATGCGCGCGTGCGGCAGGGCGTGGCCGAGCGGAATCGTCGGCCGCGACGATTGGAACTGCCCGGCGAAATCCTCGCCGCGCGCGTCGGCCTCCCACGAAGCGGCCGCCACCGCCGCCCCGGCCGGCTCGTACTTGTGCAGCACACGCAGGGCCGGACGGCTGCCGTTCTGGCGCTGACAAAATTGCTGCCAGAGCGCCAGATGCTTTCTGAAAGACTTGTGCCCGCGCACGACCATGAGCCGCAGCGTATCCGGCAGCGGCAGGGGCGGCGCGGCGGACGACAGCGCCACGGCCAACTGCTCCCAAATGGCGACGGGCAAGGTCAGGACGCTGACGCGCTCCTGCCTGCACAGGGCCGTGAGGGCGTCCGGCGTGACCGGCGTCGCGCGCGGGCCTGTGACGACGGCCGCGCCGCGCAAGAGCCCCGCGAAAATCTCCGTGGCGGCGCTGTCGTGGCCGAAGGCGAACGCGCTGACGAGGCGATCCCCTTCACCCAACTCGTATCGCGCGCCGAGCGCCAGCGCCTCGCCCGACAACGCGCCGTGCGTCAGCATCACGCCGCGCGCGCCGCCGTCGGGCGCGTTGTCGTGAAGCACCGCGGCCACGTTCTGCGCGCCGCAACGCTCCGGCAAAGGTTGGTCGCTGCGGAGCGCGATCTGCTCCCACTCCGCATCGACGCTCACGACGCGCGCGCCGCCGCCCCGCGCATCGGGCACGAGGCTTTGCTGCGTTAAGAGAATCCGCGCCCCGGCGTCGTCCGACGTGTGCCCCGCGCGCCCGGCCGCAGAGTGCGCGTGCAAAGGGAGGTACGCGCCGCCGGCCTTCAGCACGGCGAGCAGCGAGACGATCAGCTCGGGCGAGGGCTCAAACAGCAGCGCCACGACCTCTTCCGGCTCAAGGCCGAGCGCGCGGAGGTGATGCGCCAGACGGTTCGAGCGCGCGTCCAACTCCTGATAAGAGAGTCGCTGCTCGGCCCAGACGACGGCCGGCGCGGAGGGCGTGCGCGCGGCGGCGGCGGCGAAGAGCGCGACGATGGTCTGCCCGTCGGTAACGCCGTCGTCCGCGCCGGCCGCTTCCGTGAGCAACTGCTGCAACTCCGCGCGGCGCAGCAGAGGCAACTCGTCGAGCCGGCGGTCGGGGTCGGCCAGAAGACCGTCCACGAGGCTCTGGAAGTTTGCGACCATCCGCTCGACGGTGACGGCGTCGTAGAGGTCTCTGTCGTAGGACAAAGACCCGACTAACCCCTGCGCGCTCTCGCCGAGCGCGAGCGTGAGGTCGAACTTGACCCGGCCCCGACCCTCTCCCTCGCCGACGCCGTCTCCTCCGCCGTCGCCATCGGCCGTCAGCGGGCCGACGCGCAGGCCGCTCGGCAGAGAGAAGGTGCGCGTCGCCGCCGCCTGAAAGGTGAACATGACCTGAAAGAGCGGGGTGTAGCTCATGCTGCGACGCGGCTGCAACTCCTCGACGAGCATCTCGAAGGGCACGTCCTGATTGGCGTAAGCGCCCAGCGCGACCCCGCGCACGCTGCGCAGCAGGTCGCGGAAACTGAGGCCGGCGTCGAGCCGCGAGCGGAGCACCAGCGTGTTGACGAAGAAGCCGATGAGGTTTTCGATTTGCTGGTGCGTGCGGCCGGCAATCGGCGTCCCGACGGGGATGTCCGTGACCGCGGCGTAGCGGTAGAGCAGCGCCTTGAAGGCCGCGAGCAGCGTGATGAAGACCGTCGCCTGCTCCTCGCGGCTGAGCGACCTCAGCGCCTCGGCCTGCTCCGGCGTCAGGCCGACGTACCGGGACGCGCCCCTGAAGCGCTGCGTCGCCAGACGCGGCCGGTCGGTCGGCAGCGCCAACACCGTCGGCAGGTCTCGAAGCTGCTCCCTCCAATAGTCCAGCTTCCTTTGCAGCACTTCGCCGCTCAGCCAGTTGCGCTGCCACACGGCGAAGTCCGTGTACTGCACGGGCAGCGGGGCCAGCGGTGATTCCCGTCCTTCGGAGAACGCCTCGTAGAGCCGAATCAACTCGCCGATGAGGATGTCTATCGACCAGCCGTCGCTGACGACGTGGTGCATGGTGAAGAGCGCCGCGTGGTCTTCTTCGCCGAGGCGCAGCAGCGTCGCGCGCATCAACGGCCCGCGCGCGAGGTCGAAGGGACGGAACGCCTCCTGCGTTGCCAGCTCTAAGGCTCTGGCCGCGCGCTCGGCCTCCGGCAGCCCGCTCAGATCGACGACGGTCAGCGGAGACGGCGCGGACTCTTTGACGACCTGCGCCGGCTCGCCGTCCACTTCGACGAAGACCGTCCGCAGCGTGTCGTGGCGACGGACTATCTCGTCCAGACTGCGCCCTAACACTTCGAGGTCGAGCTTACCGCGCAGCCGCACGGCCGCCGGGATGTTGTAGAACGGACTGCCCGGGTGTAAACGGTCGAGGAACCAGAGGCGCTGCTGCGCGAACGAGAGCGGCCACCGCTCCCTCCACGCCTCGCGCTTCAACTCCTCCCGCGCCGCGTCCACGCCCACGCCGCCGACCCGCGCCTCGACGAGCCGCGCCAGCCGCCGCACGCTCGCACCCCCGAAGACCTCCCTCAGCCCTAACTCCACCCCGAAGGCACGCTCCACCCGCCACGCCATCTGCGTCGCCAGCAACGAGTGCCCTCCGAGGTCGAAGAAGTCCTCCCCGGGGTCGATGCGTGCCGTCCCGAGCAACTCCGACCAGATGCCCGCGATGATCTCCTCGGCCGGCGTCAGCGCGACGTCGGCACCAAGACCCGTCTCGGAGGCGGCGGGCGCGGGCGCGGGCAGCGCCTTGCGGTCGACCTTGCCGTTGGCGGTCAGCGGCAGCTCGTCGAGCACGACAAAGGCCGACGGCACCATGTACTCGGGCAGACTCTCGCGCAGATATTGCCGCAGCTCCGCGCCGCTCACGCCCTCGCCGGCGGCCACGTAGCCGATTAAGCGACTGACCGCGCCCGAGCTTGAGCCCGCACCCGCGCGCTCGGCGACGACCACGGCCTGCCGCACCGCGGCGTGGCGCAGCAGCGCCGCCTCGATCTCTTGAAGCTCGATGCGGAAGCCCCGCAGCTTGACCTGCTCGTCCCTCCGCCCCAAGAACTCCAGCACCCCGCCGTTCGTCCACCTCACCACGTCGCCGGTACGGTACAGACGCGCGCCCGCCTCGCCGGAGAACGCGTCGGGCACGAACCGCTCCGCCGTCAGGTCTGGGCGGCCGTGGTAGCCGCGCGCCAATCCCACGCCCCCGATGAGCAGCTCGCCCGCGACGCCGACGCCGACCGTTTGCAACCGCGCGTCAACGACGTAGACCTGCGTGTTGTTAATCGGAGGGCCGATGGGCACGTTCACCGCCTCGTCGCTTAACTCCTCGACGTGCATCACCGTCGTGAAGGTGGTGCTCTCCGCCGGCCCGTACACGTTCAACAGGCGTTGCGTGTTGCCACGTCTCAGCAGCTCGCGCACCGGCCGCGCGTCCGCCGCTTCGCCGCCGAAGAGCACATGCTTGACGCCGTCGAAGCACCCCGGGTCTTCGGCCACCATCTGGTTGAAGAGCGCCGTGGTCAGGAGGATGGTCGTGACGCGACGCCGGGCGATCTCCGCGGCGAAGGCGCGCGGCGACAGGACGACTTCGCGCTCGACGCCGACCAGCCGCGCGCCGTTGAGCAGCGCCCCCCAAATCTCGAACGTCACCGCGTCGAAAGAGAGGTTCAACGCGTGCGTCAGAGTGTCGTCGCCGCCGAGTTCGATGTAGTCCGGGTCGCACACCAGACGGGTGATGCCGCGGTGCAGGACGCCGATGCCCTTCGGCTGTCCGGTCGAGCCGGAGGTGTAGATGACGCAGGCGAGCGACTCGCCGACCGCGCTCGTCCGCGGCGGCTCGTCGCCCGGCAGTCCGGCGATCTCGTCCCAAGCCTCGTCCAGACAGAGCAGGCGCGTGGCGGAGACGTTCGGCCGCGCGGCCTTCATCGGCTCGACGAGGGCGTCGACCAGCGCCCGCGGCGTGATGAGGACGTGGATGCCCGCGTCCTCGACCATGTAGGCCAGTCGCTCTACGGGGTAGCTGGTGTCGAGCGGGACGTACGCGCCGCCCGCCTTGAGGACACCGAGCATGGAGATGATGACCTCGGCCGAGCGTTCCATCAGCAGGCCGACGCACGTCTCTTCGACGACGCCGAGCCCGCGCAGGTAGAGCGCCAACTGGTTCGAGCGCTCGTCCAGCTCGGCGTAGGTCAGCCGGCGCTCGCCGAATTCGAGCGCCGGCGACTGCGGCGAGGCGGCGGCCCGCGCGGCGAAGATTTCGTGGACGCCCGTCTCGGACGGGTACGGGCGGCGCGTGTCGTTCCAGTCGAATAAGAGTTGGCGGCGCTCCTCGTCGCCCAACAAAGGCAGCGACCAGACGGGCTGCCGCGGGTCTTCGACGGCCGCGTCGAGCAGTCGCTGGAAGTGCTCGACCAGACGCCGGGCCGTCGCCTCGTCGTACAGCTCGGTGTCGTAACAGAGCACGCCCGCGAGCGCGCCGCCGTGCTCGGTCAACTGCACCTCAAGGTCGAAGCGCGCGGTCTGGTGCGTGAACTCCTGCCAGCTCAGGCTGAGTCCCGGCATCCGCAGCTCGGGCAGCGGGACGTTGTTCATGGAGAACATTACCTGAAACAGAGGGTTGCGGCTCAGGTCACGCTCGGGCTGAAGCTCCTCGACCAGCTTCTCGAACGGCACGTCCTGATGCGCGTACGCCCCGAGCGTCACTTCGCGCACGCGGCCGAGCGCCTGCTCGAAGTCGGGCTCGCCCTCGAAGTTCGTCCGCAGCGCCAGCGAGTTGACGAAGAAGCCGATTAGCTCCTCAAGCTCGGGCCGGCGGCGGTTCGCAATCGGGGTGCCGACGATGACATCGCTCTGCTCGGTGTGGCGAGCCAGCAAGAGCTGAAAGCCCGTGAGCAGCGTCATGAAGAGCGTCGCGTTCGCGCGCGAGCTAACCCGCCGCAACTGCTCGACCTGCTCGCGTGAGAACGCGACGGGCAGGTACGCGCCGCGGTGACTGCTGCGCGGGGGACGCGGGCGATCCGTCGCCAACTGCACCTGCGGCAGCGCGCCTCCCAACTGCCCGCGCCAGTATTCGAGCTGACTGTCGAGCCTCTCGCCCCGCAACCACTCGCGCTGCCACACGGCGAAGTCGACGTACTGAACTTGCAGCTCGGGCAGCGGCGAGGGCCGGCCGAGCAGGAAGGCTTGATACAGCTCCGTCACCTCGCGCAGCAGGACGCTCATCGACCAGCCGTCGGAGACGATGTGGTGCATCGTCAGCGCCACGACGTGGTCATCGCCAGAGAGCCTCACGGCGAGAGCCCTGAGCAGCGGCCCGCGCCCCAAGTCGAACGGACGCTGCGCCTCGGCCTCGACCGCGCGCAACGCCGCCGCCTCCCGCACTTCGGGTTCGAGCACGCTCACGTCCTCGACCGGCAGCGCGAACGGGGCGGGAGGCGTCACGACCTGCGCCGGCTCGCCGTCGAAGACTTGGAAGGTCGTCCGCAGCGCCTCGTGCCGGCGGACGACCTCTGTGAACGCCAATTCCAGCACAGACAAATCCAGCTCGCCGCGCATGCGCACGGCCGCGGGAATCTGGTAAGCCGTATGGCCGGGCTCTAATTGATTGAGGAACCAGAGGCGCTGCTGCGCGAACGAGAGCGGCCACCGCTCCCTCCACGCCTCGCGCTTCAACTCCTCCCGCGCCGCGTCCACGCCACCGCCGCCGACCCGCGCCTCGACGAGCCGCGCCAGCCGCCGCACGCTCGCACCTCCGAAGACTTCCCTCAGCCCCAACTCCACCCCGAAGGCACGCTCCACCCGCCACGCCATCTGCGTCGCCAGCAACGAGTGCCCTCCGAGGTCGAAGAAGTCCTCCTCGACTCCGACCCGCGTCTGCCCGAGCAGCCCGCACCAGATGCCCGCGATGATCTCTTCCGTCGGCGTCAGCGGCGACTCTCCCGCCATTGACGGCTCGGCAGCGTCGGGCGCGGGCGCGGGCAGTGCCTTGCGGTCAACCTTGCCGTTAGGCGTCACCGGCAGCGACTCAAGGACGACGAAGGCCGACGGCACCATGTACTCCGGCAGACGCTCGCGCAGGTATTCGCGCAACTGTCGCCCCAGAGCCTCCACACCGCCCTCTTCCCCCGCGGCCACGTAGCCGATTAAGCGACTGACCGCGCCCGAGCTTGAGCCCGCGCCCGCGCGCTCGGCGACGACCACGGCCTGCCGCACCGCGGCGTGTCGCAGCAGCGCCGCCTCGATCTCCTGCAGCTCGATGCGGAAGCCCCGCAGCTTGACCTGCTCATCCGTCCGCCCGAGGAACTCCAGCACCCCGCCGTTCGTCCACCTCACCACGTCGCCGGTGCGGTACAGACGCGCGCCCGCCTCGCCGGAGAACGCGTCGGGCACGAACCGCTCCGCCGTCAGAGCCGGCCGGTTCAGGTAGCCGCGCGCCACGCCGCGCCCGCCGATGAACAACTCGCCCGCGACGCCTCTGGGGGCGGGGCGCATCCGCGCGTCGAGGACGTAGACCTGCGTGTTGCTAACCGCGCGCCCGATGGGCACCCCCGCCTCCCCCGCACCTAGCTCCTCCACCGCCTGCCGGCACGCGAACGTCGTCGCCTCCGTCGGCCCGTAGA
>JBEVKV010000592.1:0-16354 GCA_040509515.1 Pyrinomonadaceae bacterium
CAGTTGCAGCGTGTCGTCGAGCACGCGTGCGAGGCTGACGTCGGCGAACTCGGTGACGCCCCCCGTGCGCGAGAAGTTGAGAAGGTTGTTGACGATGCCCGTGGCGCGGTCGGTCTGCCGCCGAATCTTCTGCAAAAGCGCGTGCTTCGGGTCGGTGTCGGCCAGCATCCCGAGCAGCATCTGCGTGTAGGACGAGACGCCCGTCAGCGGCGTGTTGATCTCGTGCGCGACGCCCGCCGCGAGCAGGCCGATGGAGGAGAGCTTCTCGCGCTGCTGCAACTGCTCTTCGAGGCGGACGCGCCCCGTCACGTCTTCGAGGACGACGAGCACGCCGCCCGGCTCGTGCACGTCGGCGCGCTTCAGGGGCGCGAGCGCGATGTTGAGGATGAGCGTGCGCCCCGTGCGCGTCGCCGTGTGCAGCTTGTAGATGTTGCGCAGCTCGGCCAGCTCCCAACGCCGCTCGCCGAGCGCCTGATGGAGCGTCTCCGAGAAGTCTTCGGCGAAGAGGTCTTCGACCCCCTGCCCCGTCGCCTCGTCGCGCCGGAGTCCGAGCATCTCTTCGAGCGCGGAGTTGCAGGCCGTGACGCGCCCCGAGCCGTCGGCCGTCAGGATGCCGACGTTGATGGACTCGACGATGGACTCGTTGAACTCCTTGAGGAGCGCCAGCTCTTCCGCCCGCTCCTTCTGCTCCTGATAGAGCAGGCTGTTCTCGATGGCAACGGCGACGTAGCCCGAGACGGTGCGCAGGATTTCGAGGTCTTCCGAGGAGAGCAGCGCCCCGCCCGTCGAACGCCCCAGACCGATGACCGCCACCATCCGCCCGCGCACGACGCACGGCACGTAGTAGTGGAGCGTGCGGCGGACGAAGCCGTTCGTCTCGGGCGGCATGTCGAGGCCGTCCGCCCGCACGACGCCGTCCTCGGCCGAGCGCGTGCGAATCATCTCGCGGAAGTCGGGCGGCACCATGACTTCGCCCGAGAGCCCGGCGGTGCGCGCCACGCCGTAGCCGCCGGCGGCGCGCGCGTCCTCGACGAAGATCGCGACGCGCTCGACGCCCAAGACCTGCTGGAGCCGGCCGACGAGCGCGTCCAGCAGCGGGTCGAGCGAGGTGGTCGCCGAGAGCGTCCGCCCGAAGTCGAGCAGCCCCGCCCTCATGTCGTAGCGCTCGCCGTAGAAGAAGCGGTCGGTGCGCTCCTGCAGGTAGTTCTTCAGGGGCGCGGCCGTCATCACGATGACGGCCATCGCCGCGACCGAGATGATGACGCGCATCGTGACGACGCCCGGCGCGATGACCTCGCCGCCGAAGGCGTAGAGCCCCGCGACGTAGACGACCGACCCGATGAGCAGCGCGATGGTCAGGGTCGTCAGCGCGTAGACGGCCGTCCGCCGCACGACCATGTCCACGTCCATCAGACGGTAGCGCACCACCGAGTTGCCGAACGTGAGCGGGATGAGCACGAGCGGCAGCACGGCCGCGTCGGTCAGCCACTTCCGCGTCGTCTCGCTCAGGAACCCGTCGCCCACGCCGAACACGTAGCCGGCGGCGTAGAGCAGCGTGAACGGCGTCACCGCCAGCGCGGAGCCCCACACGACCCACTTCAACTGCTGCCGGACGATGGCCGACTCGTTGCGGACGAAGCGGCGCACGAGGATGAAGGAGCCCGCCACGAGCGCCGCCGTCAGGAAGCCCGTCCCGACGCGCGCGAGCTGCGCCGGGAAGTCCTCGGGCAGCGCCGCGTAGGCCGCGAACAGCAGCGAGAAGGGCGAAGAGGCCGGCCAGCGGGTGTGCAGCGCCGGCGCGAAGTCGAAGAAGGCCGCGAACGCCACGAACAGCGCCGCCGGCGCGTAGAGCAGGTAGACGAGCCGCGGGTGGCGCTCCGAGAGTTTGTAGCGGACGGGGTAGACCGCGCAGAAGTGCATGAAGACCGGCGCGAAGAGCGCGAGCGCCGCGTTGTCAAGGAAGTCCACGGCGAGGTCGAGGTCTTCGAGCCCGCCGTAGGGCTTGTAGAACTGGAAGACGAAGGCGATGAGGCAGAGCGTCGCGAAGTGGAGCGCGAAGGGCGCGCGCCCGCCCTGCTTGAAGAAGACGAAGAGTCCGACGAGCAGCGAGACGACGCCGATGAAGTTGATGTAGAGGTCGCGCGCGGTGAGCGTCCGCTGCGGCGTCAGGTCATTGATCTGGATGTGCCTGAAGCGCACCTCCTCGGGGTACGAGGGGCGCTCGATGAGATAGCGCACATGGCCGCCGACGCCCGCCTCTTCGAGATAGACCTGCACGTCATAGGCGTTGACGATCTGCTGGTCGACCCCGTCGTCGTCGAGCGCGACGGCGATGAGCCGGTCGCCCGGCATCACGCCGAAGACCCCTTTGCGCCCGGCCGGCGAGTCGGCCTTGACCGAGTCGGCGACGATGCCCGCCGGCGTCTTCACCCAGTCGATGCCGTCGGTCGGGGGCGCGGTGTGCGTGAGCCGCTGCGCGAAGTTGATGGTGCCGGCCGCGACGAGCACCGCCGCCACGATCAGCAGCGCCCAGCCCTTCGTCGTCAGCACGGAATCCTTCATCGTCTCACACGCGTCAATTTTGGTTCGAGCTTGAGGAGCGCGTCCGGCGCGGGTGGCGCGGGTTTCGGCCCTGGTAAATCAAAAGTTTTGAAGCAAGCTGTATTCCAGCTTTGGCCGCGCCGGCCGCCCCGCGCCCGCGCCCGCGAGTCGCCCGGCGCGCGCGACTCGAATCCCTGTCCCTGCGCGCCCTTATCCGCGCGGCGCGCACGGGGGCGACAGAGCCCGCAAAGATGCGGGGTCGCCGCGCCGATTCAGAATTTCGTATCGCCTCCGAAAATTCGGATAAACCGTTGATACACAAAAGCCCCGCGCCTCGGACGCGTGTCGCGCGGGCGCGGGGACTGTGCTTTCGGGCGAGCCGCCGAGGCGGCCGCCGGCGGGGTTAGAACCTGACCGAAATTCCCCCGCGCAAAGAGCGGCGCAGCGCGCCGAGCGAGAGCTGCGTCTCGCCGTCGTCGACACCCGTGGAAACGTCGAGCAGGTTGCGCGCGTCCACGGTCGCCTGAGCGCGGACGGGCAGCCCGAAGTTCGGAAGGTCTTTCGTCACGAGGATGCTCAGGGACGGGTCGTAGACGGCGAGCCGGCCGGCGAACGGATCGACGGCGAAGACGGCCGCGCGCGGCGAGAAGCGGAGCACCGTGCGGACGTTCACGCCGTCGAGCAGGCTCGCGTCGAGCTGCGCGGCGGCGGTCTGGAAGAAGGTGTTCTGGAAAAGGTGTTCCGGGCTCGACAGACCTTCGGGCGAGAGCTGCTGGCCGCGCCCGAAGGCGTAGCCGGCCGAAGCCTTCAGTCGGCTGCTGACGCGGCGCGTGTAGACGACGCGGACGCCGCGCGCCCCGCCCTGCTGGTTGGCGATGTCGAGCAGCGCGGCGCCGCCCTCGCCCGTCAACCCTTCGAGCGGCGTGCTCAGAAGCCCGACGCCCCGGCCGCTGACGGTGTCGAAGAAGGCCGTGGCCTCGACGCTGGAGTTCTCGTCGAGGATGCGCTCGACGCCGAACTCAAGACGGTAGCTGCGCTCAAGCACGGCCTGCCCGTCGATGACGGCGACGGCCTGCCCCGGGTTCTCCTTGAAGAGAACCTGCCCGTCCTCGAACTCCACGCCGTCGGTGCGCGTGGCGGCGTCCGCGCCCGGCGCGAACGAGGCGCGGAAGCGCGTGCGCGCGCCCGCGTCGAAGGCGACGCCGAGGCGCGGCGCGAACGAAGAGTCGCCGCCCGCGCCCATGAAGCGCGAGTAGTCGAGCCCGACGACCACGACGACGCCGTCGCGCACCACCCACTCGTCGACGGCGCGCACGGAGACCTGTTCGAGCTTGTCGGCGCGCGGCCGCGCGAAGCCCAATTTCTCTTCGGGGGACTCTTCCGGCGCCGCCGGAATCGTCGGCAGGCGCGCGGCGCCGAGCGTGGCGCTCAGGCGGTGGCGCGCGCCGGCGCGGATGCGCGCGGTCGCTTCCAGACGCTCGAACTCGCCGGCCTGACCCGCAAAGATGAGCTGAACCTGCCGGTTGACCGGCGTCGCCACGGCGAAGTTGACGCCCGCGTACGAGCCCGCGCCGGGGACGCCCGAGGCGGCGAAGAACGTCTCGACGTACCCTTGCGTCCGCGTGCGGTTCGTGCGCTCCTCTTCCGCGGGCGCGTCGGCGGCGGCCAGTTCGTCGTCCGTCGTCCAGTCCGCAGCCTCCTGCTCGCCGGCCTCAAGCTCTTCGAGCACCTGCCGGACGGTCTCGTCCTCGGCGTCGCCCGCGTTGAAGACCGAGCGGCGCGCGTGCGAGGCGCGGATGCGGAACTTGGGGTCGTTGCGGTCGGCGCGGCGCTCGGGCCTCGTGTTGCCGGAGCCGGCGGGCTGGAGGTTGAAGCGGTAGACGAGTTCGGTCGAGGGCGAGACCTGTACGGCGGAGAAGGTGGCCGGCGTGAAACCGTCGGCCAGCGCGCGGATCAGATAGCGGCCGGGCATGACGCGCGCGGCGAAGGTGCCGTCGGCGGCGCTCTTCGTCTCCTTGACGACCTCGTTAAAGCCGTCGCGCAGGATTTTGACGAGCGCGCCCGAGACCGGATTCCCCCGCGCGTCGAGGACGGCGCCGCTGATCGTGCCCAGACTGCTGGCGCGAGTTGCCCCACCCGACGCGGCCGCTGCACCTTCGACCGAGCCGGGCGCGAGCGCGAGCGCCGCGAACAGGACGGGGAAGATGCGCCAGTTGAATTTTCTCATCGCAGCAAAACCTCCGGGCTCGACCCGGCCGGCACTCGAAACCTCCGACGCTTGCGGGCGCGGCCGGCGGATGCGAACCCTTAACTTTTACTGTGTCCAGGGCGGCGTCCGGGCGAAGGTTGGGAGCTGTCTGGGTGTGCGGCTCCAATCCCGACGTCACGACGAGCGACACTGTTTCAGGCGTAAACCCTTCTCTCGTGTCCAACCCGCTTCAGGCGGAGCCAGCATTTTCCGCCAACTTCGAGGGGGGTGTCAAGCAGGTCGGCGTGCTAAACGGGGTAGTGCGGGCCGTATGATGCGCCCGCGCGGGGGGTTGGTTTGCCCGCCCCCTGCGCGCGTGCTACGATGCGCGTTCAACGTTTCAGGCAAGTTCCGGCCGAAGGGTCTCCTAAAAGCTTTCCGAAGTAATGACCGAACAAGTTCAGTTGACCAGACTTCCCAACGGGCTGACCGTCCTCACGGAGCCGATGCCCAACCTGCGTTCCGCCACGGTCGGCATCTGGGTCAGGCGCGGCTCGCGCCACGAGCCCGCCGACTGGAACGGCGTCTGCCACTTCATCGAGCACGCCGTCTTCAAGGGCACCGAGCGCCGCACGGCGCTCGACATCGCGGTCGAATCCGACCGGCTCGGCGGCCACTTCGACGCCTACACGACGCACGAGATGACCGGCTTCGCGATGAAGGTCGTGGACACGGCGCTCCCGCAAGCCTTCGATCTGCTGGCCGACATGCTCGCCCGTCCCCGCTTCGACGAGGAGGAGCTGCGCCGCGAGCAGCGCGTCATCATCGAAGAGATGAAGATGGTCGAGGACACGCCCGACGAGTTCCTCGCCGAAATCTTCAACGCCGCTTATTTCCCCGCGCACCCGCTGGGGCGGCCCATCGAGGGAACGGCCGAGACGGTCGAGACCTTCGGGCACGAGCGCACGGCGGAGTTTCACGCGCGTGTCTACGCGCCGCGCAACCTCGTCGTCGCCGCTGCGGGCAACGTCCGGCACGAGCAGTTGGTCGAGCTGGCCGCGCGCGCCTTCGAGGACGCGGCAGGCGTCGAAGACTCCGAAGAGTCCGGCGGCGACGCGCCGTCGCCCGCCGCGCCGATTCTCGTCCAGCGCAAGAAGGAGCTTGAGCAGGCGCACCTCATCATCGCCGCGCCCTTCCCCTCGGCGCGCCACGAAGACCGCTACGCGGCGAGCCTCCTGAGTTCGGTCGTCGGCGGCGGCACCAGCTCACGCCTCTGGCAGCGCGTGCGCGAGGAGCGGGGCTTGGCCTACTCGGTCGGCGCGGTCGGGAGCCACTACACCGACGCGGGCATCTTCCAGATTTACGCCGGCACCTCGCCCGAGCAGTTGGACGAGGTTCTCGACATCTCTCTACAGGAGATGCGGCGCGTGCTGCGCGAGGCCGTCGGCGAGGAAGAGCTGCGGCTCGTCAAGGATCAGGCCGTCTCGTCAATCCTGCTCGGGCTCGAATCGACGAGCGCGCGCGCGGGCACGCTCGCGCGGCAGGAGATAGTCCACGGCCACCGCATCACGCCCGAACAGGTCATCGAGCGCATCGAGGCCGTCACGCCCGAAGACCTTCTCCGCGTCGCCTCGGAGCACTTCAAGACCGAGGCGCTCGCCCTCGGCGCGCTCGGCGACCTCAACGGCTTCAAAGTCGACCGCTCGCGCCTCGAAGTCTGAACGCACGGACGAGCGTAAGCCCCGAGCGGGAGTTCCCGGTTGAAAGTCTTCAACTGCCCACAGTGCGGCGCCTCTCTCGAATTCGAGCGCATCGACGCCCCGCTGGTCAAATGTCATTACTGCAACTCGATGGTGGTCGTGCCCGCCGAGCTGCGCCCGGCCGCGCCCGCGCCGCCCGTAGAGTCGAAGACCTCCTACGGCGGCCCGGACGCGACGCCGACGAAGGTCGTGCTCGCGGCCGTGGCGTCCCTGCTCGTTTTGGGCGGCGTCGGCCTGTTCGTCGCCACGCGTGACCGCTCGTCGGGCGGGAACGGGCCCGGCGTCTCGAACATCGCCAACACGCGGCGGCTCATGCCGACGCCGACGCCGACGCCGACGCCGAGACCCAACGGCTACGAGGTGGCCTACACCTTCGGCGGCGAGGGCACGGGGCCGGGTCTCTTCAAGGACTCGATGACGCTCGCGCCCGACGCCGAGGGGCGCGTCTACGTCTCGGACGAGACGCGGCGCGTGCAGAGTTTCGACGACGCCGGCCGCTTCCTCAACACCTGGAACATCCCCGCCGAGACGAAGTGGTATCGAAAGGCGCGCGGCGGCCCCGGCAAACTCATCGTCAACGAGCGTGGCGAGGTCTACGCCGTGCTGGCCGGCGTCATCCTCAAGCTCGACGGCGAGACGGGCGAGGTGCTCGGCGCGGCGCACGGCTCCGACCACATACACGACGCGGCGCTCTCGCCCGGCCACGGCCTGCTCGTCGTCTCGCAGAAGGGCGAGGACGACGAACTCGTCCTCATCGGCGGCGACGGCCGCGCCGCACGGCGCACGCACCGCTTCGTCAGCTCGCAGCTCGACAAGCAGCTCGAAGTCCGCGCGCTGCGCGTCGCCGCGGGCGCGGGCGGCGACGCCTTCGCGCTCTACTGCATCGGCGGCGTCTCGGGCATATTCTCCTACGACGACGAGGACATCTCGGTCTTCAGGTTCTCGCCCGAGGGCAAGTTCGTCGCGCGCTTCGGGGGCGGAGGCCGACGCGGCGAGCCCGGACAGTTCGGCCCGCCCGCCGCCATCGCGGCCGACTCGCGCGGCCGCGTCTACGTCCTTGAGACGTTCAGCACCGTCCACGTCTACGAGCCGGACGGCCGCTTCGTGCGCACGCTCAGGGCGCCACACGCCGTCCACTCGCTCGCCTTCGACGCTCAGGGCAACCTCTACGTCGCGGGCGACCACAAGGTCTCGAAACTCGTGCTCGACAGGTAAGCGGTCGGCTTTCGGCCGGACGGGTTTGCCATCCGACGCGGCACAATCAATAATTGAAGCGCAGTTAAAAGACCGGCTCACCTTCCTCCGACCGAAGGCCGAGCGCCGAGCGCAGACAACTCCCGAATGAGACTCACAGTTTTAGGAAGCGGCTCGACGGGCAACGCCGTGCTCATCTGCGCGGGGCGGACGAACGTACTCGTCGACGCCGGCCTCAGCGCGAAGGAGACCGTGCGGCGGCTCGCCTTAGTCGGCGTGGACGCGGGCTCCCTCGACGGCGTCGTCATCACGCACGAGCACTCCGACCACGCGGGCGGCCTGCGCGTGCTGCTGAAGTCGCTGGGCTGCCCCGTCTACATCTCGGGCGCGACGCGCGACGCCTACATCCGCGAGAAGGCGCGCACCAACGACGAGCCGAAGCGGCGCGCCGAGGCGCTGCGCGACCGCGCGGTCGAAATCTCTTCGAGCCACGACTTCCGCATCGGCGAGATCGACTTCCACCCCTTCACCGTCCCGCACGACGCGGCCGACAACTTCGGCTTCGTGGCGACGCACGACGGCGTGCGCGTCGCGACGCTGATGGACTTCGGCTGCGTCACGACGCTCGTCTCCGAGCACCTGCGGGGCTGCTCGGCAATCGTCATGGAGTCGAACCACAGCCGCGACATGCTCAAGGCGTGCGACGTGTACCCGTGGGAGCTGAAGCAGCGGATACTTTCGCGCACCGGCCACCTCTCGAACGAGGACGTGGCCGCGTGGCTGCGCGACGGCTTCGACGGCGCGGCCTCGCACATCGTGCTCGCGCACCTCTCGCAGCGCGCCAACAACCCCGACCTCGCCAAGTTCACCGCCGAGTCGGCGCTGCGCGAGCGCGGCGGCCTCTTCCAGCCGGCGACGCGCATCACGCTCTCGAACCACAAGGAACCCACGCCCTGGATAGAGCTGTGAAGGCAAAAGGCGAAAGGCAAAAAGCAAAGGTCAAAAGGAAGGACGCGCTCCGCGCGAAGGACTTCTCTTCACTTTTGATTTTTGCCTTTTGCCTTTTACCTTTTGCCTTCAACGGCTGCGCCGTGGACGAGCGGCGCGGCGTGCCGGCCTCGGCGCAGGAGACCGTCGAGCGCGTGACCGAGGACGTGGCCGCCGGGCGCGACGCGAAGGTCTACGAGGAGGCCGCCCCCGAGTGGCGCGCGCACGTCTCGGCCGAAGAGAGCGCGCGGACTCTGGCGCGCGTGCGCGAACGCTTGGGCCGCGTCGAGAGCCGCGCGCTCCACACGGGTCGCGAGCAGCGGAGCGCCCCGGCCCCGCTCTCGGGCCACACGCTCGAACTCGTCTACCAGACGCGCTTCGAGCGCGGCTCCGCGATGGAGCGTTTCACACTTTTGGAGCGCGGCGGCGAATGGCTCCTCGCCGGCTACACTGTCACTTCCGATTTACTAAGATGATTGAACGATACACGCTGCCCGAGATGGGCGCACTCTGGTCGGAGCGGAACAAGTTTCAGAAGTGGCTCGACGTGGAGGTCGCCGTCTGCGAGGTGCACGCCGAGATGGGCACCATCCCGGCCGACGCGGTCGAGCAGATCAAGGCGCGCGCCTCCTTCACCGTCGAGCGCATACGCGAGATAGAGAAGACGACCGACCACGACGTGATCGCCTTCACCACCGCGCTCGCCGAAAGCATCGGCGAGGCGTCGCGCTTCGTCCACTACGGGCTCACCTCGTCGGACGTGGTGGACACGGCCAACGCCTTGCTGCTGCGCGACGCCTGCGACCTGCTTTTGGGTAAGACCGCCGCGCTCATGGAAGTCCTCAAGCGCCGCGCCTTCGAGTTCAAAGACACGCCGCAGGTCGGGCGCACGCACGGCGTCCACGCCGAGCCGACCTCGTTCGGCCTCACGTTCGCGCTCTGGTACGACGAGACGCGGCGCAACCGCGTGCGGCTCGAAAGGGCCAAGGAGGCGGTGGCGGTCGGCAAGATCAGCGGCGCGGTCGGCGCGTTCGCGCACCTCGACCCGGAGGTCGAAGAGAGGGTCTGCGCGCGTCTGGGTTTAAAGGCCGCGCCCGTCTCGACGCAGGTCATCCAGCGCGACGTGTACGCCGAATACCTGACGACGCTCGCGATAGTCGCCGCCTCGATAGAAAAGTTCGCCTTGCAGGTGCGCCACTGGCAGCGCACCGAGGTGCGCGAGGCCGAGGAGCGTTTCAAGAAGGGGCAGAAGGGCTCGTCGGCGATGCCGCACAAGCGCAACCCGATTCTGTCGGAGCGTCTGTGCGGGATGGCGCGGCTGCTGCGCGGCTACGCGGTCGTTGGGCTTGAGAACGTCGCCCTCTGGCACGAGCGCGACATCTCGCACTCGTCGGCCGAGCGCGTCGTCCTGCCCGACGCTTCGCAGGCGCTCGACTACATGCTGGCGAAGGCGGCCTCGCTCTTAGACACGCTCGTCGTCTACCCCGAACGGATGCTCACGAATCTCAACGCGACGCGCGGGCTCGTCTACAGCGGTCAACTCCTGCTCGCCCTGACGCGCGCGGGCGTCTCGCGCGAGCAGGCGTACGAGTGGACGCAGCGCAACGCGATGAAGACGTGGGACGAGGGCGGCGAGTTCCGCGACCACCTGCTGGCCGACCCGGAGGTCGCCGCGCGCCTGACGCGCGAAGAGGTCGAGCGCGTCTTCTCGCCCGCCGCCTACATGCGGAACGTGGACGCCGTCTTCGCGCGCGTCTTCGTCGAAACTTAAAGCATGACCGACCCGCTGAAGATAGTCCCCGCCGCGACCCTCTCGCTCGAAGCGTTCGCCGCCGCCTTCACGAACGCCTTTCAGGGCTACTACCACGCGGTCTCGCACGACGGAGCGTCGCTCGCGCGTCGCGTGCGGGCGGAGCAGTACGACCTCGTCAACTCGCTCGTCGCGTACGCAGGGCGCGAGGTCGCCGGGATAGCGGCGCTCGCCGTGCGCGGCCGGAGGGGCTGGTGCGCCGGGTTCGGCATCGTACCCGAGTTGCGCGGCCGCGGGCGCGGGCGCGAGCTGATGTCGGCCTTCGTCGCGCGCGCGCGCGAGGCGGGGCTGCGTCGTCTCTCGCTCGAAGTGATGGCTCCCAACGTCGCGGCGCGGCGTCTCTACGAGCGGGCCGGGATGAGCGTCACGCGCGACCTGCTCGTGCTTGAGCGCCCGGCCGGCGGCGCGGCCGAGGGGGACGAAACGAAAACCCCGCGCCGCGCGCGCGCGCCGAAGGAAGCGACGGCCGAGGAGCTGCTCGCGCACTACTGGCGGCTGCACGCCGAGCCGCCCGCGTGGCAGCGCGAGCTGGCGAGCCTGCTGGCAGCAGACCTGCGCGGCTTCTACGTCGGTCCGCGCGCACGCCCGCGCGCCTACGCGCTCACCGGGCAGGGTCAGGACGGCAACACGTACGTCTCCGACCTCGCCGCCGCCGGCGAAGCGCAGGCCGAAGAACTGTGCGCCGCGCTCGGACGCACGCCCGGCGTGCTGCGCATCGTCAACGAGCCGGAGCAGAGCCCCTTCGCCGCGCCGCTGCTGCGCCACGGCTTCGCGGAGGTCACGCGCCAGCACGAGATGTCGATGGAGTTGTAGAGTTCAAAGTTGCAAGTTGGAACGGCGCGGCCGCCCGCGCTTGAAGTGAAGCGCGGCATCAATTAACTTGAAACTTTGAACTTTGAACTTGCAACTCTTCCGGAGCTAACGTGAAAGCAAAAGTCTACGTCACACTCAAGCAGGGCGTGCTCGACCCGCAGGGCAAGGCCATCCAGCACTCGGTCGCGCTGCTCGGCTACGACGGCGTGGCCGACGTGCGTCAGGGCAAGTACTTCGAGATCGCGCTCGACTCGAACCTCGACGCGGCTGGCGCGCGAGCGACCGCCGAGGCGCTCGCCCGCGACGTGCTCTCGAACCCGGTCATCGAGGATTTCCGCGTGGAGGTCGAGTGATGAAATTCGGCGTCATCGTCTTCCCCGGCTCGAACTGCGACCACGACGCTTACCACGTCATCTCGAAGCACGTCGGCCAGCCGGTCGACTTCATCTGGCACCGCGAGACCGACCTCTCGACTTACGACGCCGTCATCATCCCGGGCGGCTTCTCCTACGGCGACTACCTGCGCGCGGGCGCGCTCGCCTCGTTCTCGCCCGTGATGGCCTCGGTCAAGGAGTTCGCGGCGCGCGGCCGCGTCGTCTTGGGGATTTGCAACGGCTTCCAAATCCTGTGCGAGACGGGGCTGCTGCCCGGCGCGCTGATACGCAACCGCGAGCTGCACTTCATCTGCCAGCACGTCAACGTCCGCGTCGAGACTACTAATTCGCCCTTCACGCACGAGCTGCGCGCGGGGCAGGTCTTGAGCCTCCCCGTCGCGCACGCCGAGGGCAACTACGTCTGCGACGACGAGACGTACGAAGAGCTAGTCCGCGACGACCGCGTCGTCTTCCGCTACTGCGACCCGGCTGGTGCTTCGGGAGAGGGCTCGAACCTGAACGGCTCGCGCGACCACATCGCCGGCATCTGTTCGCCCGGGCGCAACGTGCTGGGCCTGATGCCGCACCCCGAGCGCGCCTGCGAAGACCTGCTCGGCTCTTCGGACGGCAGCGGCATCTTCCGCTCGCTCGCCGCCACGCTCGCCGCCGCGCGTTAAGGGGTTCCGAGTTACAAGTTCAGGGTTTCAAGTTGACGACCTCGTTCTTTAACTTTGAACCTCGAACTTGTAACTTGTAACTCAGTTTCGTTAAGCTGTCGGCACTCCCCGGACTTCCGAAATCAAAAGGAGTTGAGGCAAGAATATGAAGAAGCTCTCTGCGGTCGCGCTCCTCGCGCTCACTTCCCTGTTCGCGGCGGCGGCCTTCGTGGCCCCGGCGTCGGGCGCCGCCGACGCGAAACCGGCGGCGCTGGCGGTCGGCGCCGTCGCCCCGGACTTCACGCTGCCCGACGCCGACGGCCGCGAGCACACGCTCGCCTCGCTCAAGGGCAAGTCGGGCACCGTCATCATCTTCGTCGCGACGAAGTGCCCGGTCTCGAACGCCTACAACGCGCGGATGCAGAAGCTCGCGGACGACTTCCGCGCCAAAGGCGTCAACGTCGTCGGCATCAACTCGAACGTGTCCGAGCCGGCCTCCGAGGTCAAGTCCCACGCGGCCGAGAAGGGGCTCACCTTCACGATGCTGAAGGACGCCGGCAACCAGATCGCCGACCGCTACGACGCGCAGGTCACGCCCGAGGCTTACCTGCTCGACGCCTCCGGCAAGCTCGTCTACCACGGCCGCATCGACAACTCGCGTAACGGCGACTCGATTACGTCGTCCGAGCTGCGCGAGGCCATCGAGGCCGTGCTCGCCGGCAAGCCCGTCCAGAAGTCCGAGGTCAAAGCCTTCGGCTGCTCCATCAAGCGCGGCTGAAGGATTCGACCGCGATGAGAAGAGCCTTCAACGCCGCCACGCTGCTCTGCGCCGCGCTCGCACTCGCGGGCGCGGCCGGCGCGCAGACGCGCAAACCGCGCGCCGCCGCCAAGCCGAAGCCGCGCGCCGCGAGTCCCGCCTCAGAGGTGCGCGAGATAGACGCGGCGGGGCTGAAGGCGCTGCTTGAGTCGAACGCCGCGGAGGGGCGCGTCCTGCTCGTCAACTTCTGGGCGACGTGGTGCGGGCCCTGCCGCGAAGAGTTCCCAGACCTCGTGCGCATCGAGCAGGAGTTCCGCCGCCTCGGCGACAAGTTCTCGTTCGTCACCATCTCGCTCGACGACGTGACGGACATCAAGACGGCCGTGCCCGAGTTCCTCTCGCGCATGCGCGCCACGCGGATGCCCGCCTACCTGCTCAACGCGTCTGAGCCGGAGGAGGCCATCAACCTCGTCAGCCGCGACTGGCGCGGCGAGCTGCCCGCGACCTTCCTCTTCGGCCGGCGCGGCGAACTCTTCTTCAAACACAGCGGGCGCATCAAGCCGGACGAGCTGCGCAAGGCGATAAACGCCGCCAGCGAGCAGTCCTACGACACCGCGCCCGCGCCGACGCCCACGCCCACGCCGACGCCGGCACCGACGCCGAATCCCACTCCCGCGCCGCCGCCGCCGCCGATGCCAGAGCCCGCCGCCACGCCGACGCCAACGCCCGCGCCCGTCCCCCCGAGAGAAGACTGACCGCCGCCCCCGCCGGTTTGGAGAAACCGGCGCGAGCCTTTATCCTGTGCTGTCCTTCTCTACAGCCGTACAGTCCAGACAGGGTCGCCGCCGTTTCTCGCCATGAACTCTGAAACAATCACCTCGGAAGTCGTCGCCGCACACAACCTCACCTCGGAAGAATTCGCGCGCATTCGTGAGCTGCTCGGGCGCGAGCCGACCTTCGTCGAGCTGGGCGTCTTCTCCGTGATGTGGTCGGAGCACTGCTCCTACAAGTCTTCGCGCACGCACCTGAAAAGGCTTCCGACGAAGGGCGAGCGCGTCATCGTCCCGCCGGGCGAGAACGCGGGCGTCGTGGACGTGGGCGACGGCTGGTGCGCCGCCTTCAAGGTCGAGTCGCACAACCACCCTTCGTTCATCGAGCCGTTTCAGGGCGCGGCCACCGGCGTCGGCGGCATCCTGCGCGACATCTTCACGATGGGCGCGCGCCCCGTCGCCGCGATGAATAGCTTACGCTTCGGCACGCTCTCGCACCCGAAGCACGGCCGGCGCAACCGCGCGCTGCTCGCCGGCGTCGTCGCCGGCATCGCGCATTACGGCAACGCCTTCGGCGTGCCGACGGTCGGAGGCGAGGTCGTCTTCGACGACGCGTACGGCTTCAACCCGCTCGTCAACGCCTTCGCTCTGGGGCTCGTCCGCCACGACCAGATTTTCTTCGGTAAGGCCGCGGGCGTCGGGAACCCCGTGCTCTACGTCGGCGCGAAGACGGGGCGCGACGGCATCCACGGCGCGACGATGGCCTCGGCCGAGTTCGACGAGGAGGCTCTTGAAAAACGTCCGACCGTGCAGGTCGGCGATCCGTTTCTCGAAAAGCTCCTGCTCGAAGCCTGCCTCGAAGCGATGCGCGCGGGCGCGGTGGCGGGGATTCAGGACATGGGCGCGGCCGGGCTCACGTCCTCTTCGTGCGAGATGGCGGCGCGCGCCGGCAACGGCATCGAGCTCGACCTCTCGCTCGTCCCGCAGCGCGAAGAGAAGATGACCGCCTACGAGATCATGCTCTCCGAGTCGCAGGAGCGGATGCTCATCGTCGCGCACAGCGGCCGCGAGCGGCAGGTCATCGACATCTTTCGCAAGTGGGACTTGGACGCCGTCGTCATCGGCCGCGTCACGGACACCGGCAGCGTCGTCTGCATCCACGAAGGCCAAAAGCTCGCCGACATCCCCTCGAAGTACCTGACCGACGAAGCGCCGCGCTACGAACGCCCGATGCGCGCGCCCGTGCGCTCGGCCGGCGTCGAGAGCCCGGTGCCGCGCGCGAACGGCGTGGGCGTCGAAGCGCCTGTTAACGCCTCGGTCGTCAACTCGGACGAGCTGGACGAAGTGCTCGAAGCGCCGAGCGAGGTCGTCTCGGACGCGGACGCCGGTCACGACGAGGCGCTGCGCCTCCTGCTCGCCTCGCCCAACCTCGCGTCGAAGGAGTGGGTCTACCGTCAGTACGACCACATGGTGAGGACGAACACGGCGGTGCTGCCCGGCGCGGACGCGGCCGTCGTCCGCATCAAGGAGACGCGGCGCGCGCTCGCGATGTCGCTCGACGGCAACGGCCGTTACTGCCGCATAGACCCGCGCGAGGGCGCGAAGCTCATCGTCGTCGAATCCGCGCGCAACGTCGTCTGCGTCGGCGCGCGCCCGCTGGCCATCACCAACTGTCTGAACTTCGCGAGTCCTGAGCGCCCCGAAGTGATGTGGGCTTTCTCCGAGGTCATCGACGGCATGGCCGAGGCGTGCGAGGCTCTGGGGACGCCGGTCGTCTCGGGCAACGTCTCGTTCTACAACGAGACCGAAGGGCGCGGCATCCACCCGACGCCCGTCATCGGCATGGTCGGGCTCATCGAGGACGTGAGGCGCGTCACCACGCAAGGCTTCAAGCGCGCCGGACACCTCGTCGCGCTCGTCGGCACGACCGGCGGCGAAGAAGACCTCGCCGCGAGCGAGTACGCGGCCTCGGTGCTGGGCCAGAGCGTCGAGCAGATGATCGACTCGGGCGCGCGCGTCCCCCGCCTCGACCTCGCGCGCGAGCGCGGCGTGCAGCGCGCGGTGCTCCTCGCCGCAGAGGAGGGCTTGCTCCAGTCGGCGCACGACTGCTCGGACGGCGGGCTGGCCGTCGCGCTCGCCGAGAGCTGTTTCTCTTCGCTCGGGCGCGCAGGGTTGGGGGCGTCGGTCGATTTGGGCGGGGAGACGCCGGCCTCGGCCGCGCTCTTCGGAGAGACGCCCTCGCGCGTCGTCGTCAGTTTCGAGGAGTCGCAGCGCACGCGGTTGGAGCGCATCGCCGCGCAGGCCGGCGCGCCGCTCAAGGTCATCGGCCGCGTCGGCGGCGCGCGCCTCCACGTCAAGGCCGACGGCCGCGACTGCGTCTCGCAGGAAGTCTCCGAACTCGAAGCCCTCTGGCGCGGCTCGCTCGGCGCGCGCCTCCAAGTCGAAGTCATCGCCACCGCCGCCGAGTGAGCGAAGGGGCGAAGGGGGAAAGGGGAAGGGGTAAG
>JBEVKV010000593.1:0-3955 GCA_040509515.1 Pyrinomonadaceae bacterium
AGCGACGCCGAGCGCGTCGTGCGCGAGGTCGTGAGGCGCAACCGCCGCGCCGCGCACACGCTCGAACTCGCGCGGTCTAATTCGCGCTGGCTCGGCGTCTCGGTCGAGAGTTTCGGCCGCCACGAGCCCGCGCCCTTCGACGGGCTGCTCGCGGTCGGCGACGCCGCGGCCTTCATCGACCCCTTCACGGGCAGCGGCATGTTGATGGCGCTCGAAGGCGGACGGCTCGCGGCCTCGGCCGTCTCGCGCTGGCTCGCGCGCGGCGGCGACGACTTCGCGGCGCTCGCGCGCGAGTACCGCGCGGCCTACGTCGCGCGCTTCGACTCGCGCCTGCGTCTGTGCGGGCTGCTGCGACGCGCGGCGCTCGCCCCGCCCGCGCTCGCGGAGGCCGGCGTCCTCGCACTCTCCGCGAGCGGACGCCTGCGACGACGCCTCGCGCGCGCCACGCGCGGCACCGGCCGCGACCTCTAACTCGGGAAGCTGTAGGTGAGATGTGCCCACGCCGACGGCTTGAAGAGGTTGTTCCCCGCCGTCGCGCCGCTCTGACTACACGCCTAAAGGGGAGTGACTAAATCAGACATGAGACGAAATCGATGATGTTACTCGGGTAGTGCGGGTGCTTCTGTTTGTAACTCTGTCGCTCGTTCCAGCACCAGCGACTGATGGTTGACCGAGAGGAGGCGTCCGAGGCGGCGGAAGCCGTCGCCTTCGAGGTAGAGCTTTAAAGCCGCCTCCCTGGTCTTGTCGTCGTAGCCGAGCGGGTTGGGCGCGGGCGTGTATTGGCGGCGGCACGACTGGCACTGCAGGCGCTGGCTGCCCGTGCGGTTGAAGCCGGACTTAACTTGCCGCTCGGCGCTCTGACAATGAGGACACTGATGCATGTCAAGGCTTATACCACCATCAGCGCATCAGCGCGAATTTAGGCAATCCCGGCGGAAGAGGCTTCTTGCCAAAGGGCAGCCGTTTAAGGTACAAATTCGTTCGTAAGTGTCGACAGGTTGCTTTCCGTCAAGAACAGAGATTTAAGTCACAGACCACCTTCAACGAGCGGGCGAAATGCGGCTCAAGCTCCCGGCGCGCGCCCGCCGTCTGTTCGCGAGCAATCTTGATAAGGCTCACGCTGGCGGATTTGTTCCGCGCCCCGACAGAAGGGCGCGCCCGAGGCCGCCTCGCCCGAATTCGACCCATTTGTCTTTCAAGGAGAGAAGAAGTTATGCGTGCTAACCCCCGGCGGTGGCTCCCGACCGCTTACCGTTTCGTGCTCGCGTGCGCCTTCGCGCTCGCCTTCGGCGCGGGGCCCGCGCTCGCGCAGGCCGACGCGACCTCAGCCAACCTGAGCGGCTTCGTGCGCGACCCGGCGGGCGCGGTCGTCCCCGGCGCGGCCGTCACGGCGCGCAACCCCTCGGTCGGCGTCACGCGCACGACGACCACGAACGACGAGGGCTTCTACCAACTCGTCCAGCTTCCGCCGGGCGCTTACGAGGTGTCGGTCGAGGCGGCCAACTTCAAGAAGGCCGTCGTCCCCTCGGTCACCGTCACCGTCGGCCAGCGCGCCGACCTCGACATCGCGCTCGAACTCGGACAGATCACCGACGTGGTCACCGTCACCGGCGCGCAGACCGAGTTGGTCGAGACGACGAAGACCAACGTCTCGAACACGGTCGATCAGGTGAGGATCGACAACCTGCCCATCAACCAGCGCGACTACATCAACTTCACGCTGACGACCTCGACCGTGACGCGCGACAACGGCCGCCCCATCGGCCCCGCGCCGACCTCGGGTCTCAACTTCGGCGGGCAGCGCGGGCGCTCGAACCTCGTGCAGGTCGACGGCGCGGACAACACCGACAACTCGGTGAACGCCGCGCGCTCGACCGTCTCGCAGGAGGCGGTGCAGGAGTTTCAGGTCGTCACCAACTCGTTCGCGCCCGAGTTCGGCCGCACGGCCGGCGGCGTCGTCAACGTCGTCACCAAGTCGGGCACCAACGACGTGCGCGGCAACGTCTTCGGCTTCATCCGCCACAAGTCGATTCAGGCGCGCAACCCGTTCGCCCCGATTATCGACAACGACCCCGACAAGAAGCCCCCGTTCACGCGCGCGCAGTACGGCGCGACGCTCGGCTTCCCGCTCTCGCGCGACACCACCTTCGGCTTCCTCGCCTTCGAGCAGCGCAAGCGGCAGGAGTCGGGCTTCTTCACCTCGGACGTGATTCAGGGTCTGACTTCGAGCGTCACCATCGGCGCGCCGTTCCTCCCCTTCTCGCAGACCTTCACGCGCATCAACTCGGCGCAGTCCGCCTACGTGCAGGGCTTGCTCACGCAGGCCGCGACGCTCATCGGGACGGGCGTGCCCGCCAACATCGCGACGGGGCAGGCGCTCGCCGGCGCGGCCGTCCAGTACGCGACGCTCGCCTCGGCCGGCGGACAGACCGGCCTGACGGGCGCGAGCACGCTCATCAGCCCGGGCGGCGCCATCACCGCCGGGCAGACCATCGGGCAGCGCTTCTTCCTGACGGGCGCGCCCGTCCCCGTCAACCCGAACGCCTTCCGCCCGCTGCTCGGGCTCAACCGCGTCTTCCCCATCTCTGAGGACACGACCTTCCTCTCGGGCCGCCTCGACCACCGCATCAACGAGAAGAACGACCTCACGATGCGTATGAGCTACAACCCGTCCGACATCACGGGCATTCAGGTCGAGTCGCAGAATCAGGCGCTCGGCCAGAACGACTTCTCGCGCACGGGCATCCAGACCCTGCGCGACTCGAACTTCGTCACCACGCTCCACTCGACGCTCTCGAACACGATGGTCAACGAGGCGCGCTTCAACTTCGGGCAGCGCCGCGCGACCTTCACCTCGCAGAACGGGCAGGGCACGGCCTACAACATCTCGGGCGTCGCCTTCATCGGCCGCGAGCTGTTCTCGCCCGTCATCCGCACCGAGAATCGCTACGCCTACAGCGACAGCCTGAGCTGGGTCTGGGGCAACCACACGATGAAGTTCGGCGGCGACGCCAACTTCGTCAGCGTCTCGGCGCTCTTCGAGCTGAACTTCGCCGGCCTCTACAACTTCGGCGGCCTCTCGGCCAACACGCTCGCCGCGTTCCCGGGCAGCGCGCCGGCCTTCACGCCCGTCCAGCAGTACGGCTTGGGCTTCCCCGGCAACTACGTGCAGGGCTTCGGCAATCCGAACAGCAATTTGAAGAATCGCCCTTACGCACTCTTCGCGCAGGACTCCTGGAAGATTCGCCCGAACCTGACGCTCAACTACGGCGTGCGCTACGACTACGAGCAGACCGACCAGCTCGCCGTGCAGGACTTCCGCGACCCGCTCTCGGGGCTCACCGTCACCTCGGCCACCACGCAGCAGTTCTACGACGCCTTCAACATCCAGCAGGGCTTCCCGCGCGACAAGGACAACATCGCGCCGCGCATCGGCGTGGCTTGGGACGTGAAGGGTAACGGCAACACGGTGCTGCGCGCCGCCTACGGGCTCTTCTACGACCACCCGCTGCTCGCCATCGGCTTCAACTCCGACATCGCCGACAACGTGCAGCAGCAGCAGTTCGTCAGCCTTCCCGGCAGCCCCACGCCGACCGCGCTCCTGAACGCGGTGCAGATTTTCCAAGGCACGGTCTGCACGGCCGCCAGCCAGAACCCGCTCTGCCCGCCGGGCTTCAACACGCCCGGCACCGCGCCGACGGCCATCTACCAGTTCGGCCGCCAGCGCTTCGACGACCAGACGTTCCCGGGCTTCGGGCCGTTCCTGCCGTTCTCGCTGCCGGTCTCGACCGACTTCGAGTTCGCCTACGCCAATCAGGCCAACGTCACGCTCGAACGCAAGCTGACGACGAACATGTCGTTTCAGGCGAGCTGGCTCTTTACGGGCGCGCACCACCTGCCGCACCCGACCAACCTGAACGCGCCCAACAACGCGCTGCTGATACAGAACTACGTC
>JBEVKV010000594.1:0-9602 GCA_040509515.1 Pyrinomonadaceae bacterium
CCCCCCCCCCCCCCCCCCGCCGCGGCCGCCGTCTCCGCTTCCCTATTCGAGCCGGCGTTCGGCCGCCTCGCCCACTCCGGCGGCTTCGTCCAGCCCCGCCGTCCCGCGCTTGAACTCGCGTATGCTCGCGCCCAAGCCCTTCGCCAGTTGCGGCAGGCGTGTGCCGCCGAAGATGAGCAGTAAGATTCCGAGGACGAGCAGCAGCTCCTGCGCCCCGATCATCCCGATTGCGAGTGCGTTGTTCATCACATCTCCTTCACATGCCGCCCGACGCGGCCGTCGCGGCTCCGCCCGTCTTCACGCCGCGCGGCTCCGCTTCAAGCTCCATCAGGCACTTCGGACAAGTCCCGCGCGCGCGCTCGCGGATGTCCGGGTGCATCGGGCAGACGTACGCGATTGTCTGCCGCCCCGCGCGCCTGCTCGTCCGCGCACGCTGGCGCGCGGAGCGTGCGCGCTTGTTCGACTTCTTCGCGGCGTGTTGCCGGCCGTGTTGATGCAGCCCGTCGCAACGCGCCGACGCGTCGGACGCCCCGACGGTCACGACGGCGACGGCAACGGCGACGAGCGAGACGAGCACCGCATAAATTCTTTTCGCCATGGCTGACCTCCTTCGGGAAAAGCCGTGAACCGTGAACCGTGAACCGTGACAAGAAAGAATCTGTTTTAATCTCGTCAAGGTTTACGGTTCACGGCTCACGGCTCTTCTAACGCTTCGTGACGGTGTTGCTGCCCGAGTTCGTGACCCAGATGGTCGAGCCCGACGCGGCCACGCCGATGGGGCTGCGGCCTACCGAGAGCGACCCGAGGTTCGCGCCGTCCAGCGTGCTCAGTTTCGTCACGCTGTCGCCGCCGTTGTTGACGACGTAGAGAACGCCGCCCTGATGGACGGCCGAGACGGGGCCGTCGCCGACCGCGTACGTGCCCTGCAACGTCCCGTCGGTCGCCAGTCTCATCACGTTGTTGCTCCCGAAGTTGGCGACCCACAGGCTGGCCCCGTCGAAGGCGACGCCGAACGGGCCGTCGCCGACCTTGAAGGTGGCGACCACGACGCCGTTCGACGCGCGCAGCTTCGTCACCGTGTCGCTGTTGTTGTTGGTGACGTAGACGTAAGCCCCGTCGGTCGCCAGCGCCAGCGGGCGCGAGCCGACCGCGTAGGTGCCGAGCGTCATGCCGTCCGAGGCGCGGAGCTTCGTCACGGTGTTCGAGTTGCGGTTCGCCACCCAGACGTTGCCGCCGGCCGCGAGCAGCCCGCCCGGCCCTTCGCCGACGGCGTAGGTGCCGACGACCGCGCCCGAAGACGGGTCGAGCCTCATCACGTCGTTACTGAGATAGTTCGCCACCCAGACCGACACGCCGTCGAAGGCCACGGCGACGGGCCTGCGGCCGACGGGGTAGGTGCCGACGACCGCCCCGTCCGCCGACAGCTTGGTGACGGTGTTGCCGAACTGGTTCGCCACGAAGACGCTCGCCCCGTCGGTGGCGACGCCCTCCGGCCCCTGCCCGACGGCGAAGCCGGCCGCGGCCTTCTGCGTCGTCGTCTCCGCCGTCGTCTGCGCGACGGCCGTCAGGGTCGCGCCGGCCGTCGCCAGCGCGGCAACGAGCAGGGCCCTCGTAATCGAAAGGTGCTTCCTCATCTGTCGTCTCCTCCTCTCCCGGCCGCGGGGGCCGTCGGCCAGTCAACGAGGCCGATCTCTTTCACGATTTTGCCGGGCGCGAGCGAGCCGGGGCAGCCCGCCCACAGCGTCATCGGCTCGTTGCCCCAACGCAGCATCCCTATGTGATTCGACTTGACGGCGTCGCGCGCGGGGTCGCGGTCGATAAAGCCGAGCTTGCGGCGCAGCAGCTCCACGTCCTTCGGGTCGCCGGTCAGGAACTGCCAGCCGGGGCCCACCTTGTAAGCCTTCGCGTAGCGGCGGAGCGTCTCCGGCGTGTCCTCCTCGGGCTTCAGGGTGATCGAGTACATGAAGATGTCTTTGCCCACCCGGTCGCCGAGCAGCTTCTGCACCTTCACCAAATTCGCCGTCGTGCCGGGGCAGATGCCCTCGCACTTCACGTACATGAAGTTGATGAGGACGATCTTGTCCTTGACGAGGTCGTCGTAGAACCTGACCTTCCGGCCCTCGTGCGTGGTCAGCTCGACGTTCGGGAAGCTGCGCTCGGCCAGCTTCTCGCGCGGCGTCCTCATCCGCTTCTTCTTCTCGCCGCCGTTCGCGGCGCTCCCGACGGGCGAGAGCGCGGGGCCAACTAATAAGGCGAGCAGCGCGACGCCGGCGAGTCCCGTGGGCGTTCTTCTCCACATGCTTCTCATGATTCGGCCTCTCCTTTTACGGGTTCGTCCTGTTGTCGCCCGCGCCTTCGACAATCTCCCACATGAGCATCATGGCGTGATCCTCGTGGACGACGTTGTGGCAGTGGAACGGGTACTTGCCGGTGAAGTCGCGGAAGCGGAAGAAGACCTTCGTCTGCATGTTGTGCTCCAGACGAATCACGTCCTTGCGCCCGTTCAGGACGAGCCCGGTGGAGGCCGGCGGCTGGCCGTTGACGGAGAGGAACTGGAACTCCTCGAAGTGGATGTGCGCCGGGTGCTGCCAGCCGCCCGAGCTGTTGTTGACGACCCAGTGTTCGACCGAATTCTTCGCCACGCGCGCCCGCACCTCCTGACACTCCGGGTCCATCGAGCGGCCGTTGATCGTCCAGTTGCCGTTCGAGCGGTCGAAGTTGAAGGTGCGCGTGATGCGCGGGGTCGCCGTCTTGCTCGGCAGGCCGTAGAACCTTGTGATGGTCGCCGGGTCGACGCTGTGGTCTTCGACGGGCGGCAGGTCGACGACGATCTTGAGGATCAGGTTGCCCTGACCCGCGCCCACCACGTCGCCCGAGGGGCCGCGCCCGTCCTCCTGCTCCAGCCGGTTCTCGATGTAGAGGGTCTTGCCCGCGTACTTCGAGAAGTCGATGACGATGTCGGCGCGCTCGGCCACCGAGATGCGGACGCTCTCGACCTCGACGGGGCGCTCCAGCAGGTTGCCGTCGGTCGATATCTGGTGGAACTTGATCCGCTGGTTGCGGTTCGACATGTCGGTGAAGAAGAGCTGGTAGAAGCGCGACGGGCCGGCGTCGAGCCAGCGGAAGCGGTAGCGCCGCGGGTGGACGTGCATGACGGGCTGCACCTTGCCGTTGACGAGGAAGCGGTCGCCGAGCACGCCGTCGAAGTTGAAAGTGTCGAAGGCGACCATGCCGTCCTCGTCGTAGAGGTGGTCGCTGAAGAGCATCGGCACGTCGAAGTTGCTGTCGTCCGAGACGCCGTCGCCGAAACTCGGGAGGTGAAAGCCGGTCGTCTCGTCGCCCGTGTCGTGGTCGTTGAAGAGCAGGTACATTCCGGCCAGACCCTTGTAGACGTTCTGCGAGGTGAAGTCGTGCATGTGGTCGTGGTACCAGAGCGTGGACATCGCCTCCTGAATGTCGCCGCCGGTCTCCTGATGCGTCGAGAGGACGCCCGCGAGCACGTTCGGGTAGTGCTGGTCGTACCACTTGCCGGGGCCGAAGTTGTCGCAGGGGTTGCCGTCACTCTCCGACGGCGTGTGGCCGTTGTGCAGGTGAGTGGTGACGATGTTCTTGCCGAAGCCGCCGTTGTTGGCCGGCAGGCTGTTGCGGTTGCGGACGAGGACGGGCTTGCCGTAACGCTCGACGTAGAGCGGGCCGGGGACGAGCCCGTCGAAGCCCCAGAGCGGCTGCGGGTCGAGTTCCGGGTGCGTGATGACGTTGGTGAGCCGCTGCTCGACCTCGTAGAACTTGACCGGCGGGAACATCGCGAGCGCCTGATGGTTGATGGTGCGACCCTCGCCGCCGGTGACGTTGGGGATGGCGGTCGGCGCGGGGTTCAAGACCGCGCTCGGCTGCTTGACTGTCATGCGCGTGAACGGCTGGATGAAGGGCGTCATCGGCGGGCTGCTCGGGCCGCTCCCGCTCCCGCTGTCGTAGAGGAGGCGGCCGGCGCTGCTGCGCGCGCGGACGCTCAGACCCGAAACGGGGACGAGCAGCCCGGCGCCCGTCAGCAGTCCCATCTTCAGCATGTCGCGCCGGCTCAAGCCCGCCGCGATGATCTCGCGCCGGTTCTTCGCGGCCCGCTGCTTCTCCTTCTCGGCCCTTCTATCGATCTTCGAGATGTTCGCCATGGCGTGTTCTCCTTCCGAATCTGTGCGGGGGCGACCACAAGGGGTCTGAAAAAAAGTAGAGGAGTCTCGGGGCTCCGGGCTCCGGCCCGAAACCGTCTTCAAAAGCGCTTCCCTGAATGGCTTGGGGAGGGGCCGCCGCGCGGGGCGGCCCCTTCATGGAGTGGCGGCGCGGACTAGTCGCACCAGTCGCCCGACTGCTGCAAGCACTGGAAGTTGTTGCGGAGCGCGGGGAAGACGGGCGCGCCGCTCGTCCGCGTCACGTCGCGGATGAAGGCGTCGGGGCGGATGAAGCCGTCGCGCGGGTCTTCGGGGATGGGGCAGATGACCCAGCGAAAGACGGGGTCGTCGACGGGTCGCGTGCGCAGCTCGATAAGGCCCTTCGAGGCGAGGCCGTCAATCTGCGACGGACTCGTCAGGATGGGCGTGCCGTCGAGGTCGCGGCCGTTGGTGGCGGCGATGGGGTCAAGCTCTTTGCGACCCGAAGACGTGAACGCCTTCGGCGTGTAGACGACCCAGACGGCGACCCAGAGGCCGAGCGGGTCGTTCGAGAAGTAGCCGTCGCGCGTGTCGAAGACGTTGTCCTGCCGCTTGTTCGGGAGGAAGGGGTCGAGGATCGAGCCGTTGCTGGACTTCGGGAAGATGAAGACGCGGAAGCGCTCGGCCGTGTCGAAGGCTTGCGCGCCGCGCGAGGTCAACTGCCCCGAAGCGCCGCGCTCGAAGCTGGCGGAGTTGAGCACGCCGAAGATGTTGGCGTAGGTCAGCCCGCTGGAGCCGGTCGTGCCCGGCGTCGACTCGATGGTGCGGACGTTGCGGCGGTTCGGGTCGGTGTTCGTGTTGTCGATGACGAAGTCGCCCGCGCGGCTCGCGTCGCCGACGCGGAGGACGATGTTCTCGGGCAGGATGCCGTGGGCGCGGTAGACGGCGTCGGCGAAGTCGAAGGGCGACGTGCCGAGGCCGCTGCCACTGCGCGCGAAGCCGGTCGTGCCGAAGGCCAGCGCGGCCGCCGACATGAGCGCCGCCGCGAAGACGGCGAGCCGCGGCGTCCGCCTCGCCCTGCTTATGCTCGTTCTCATTGTTAGGTTCTCCTTAGTGTCTGTTCGGAATTGTTGACTGTTGCGGGGTGGCGTCGCGACTTACGTCCCGCGCGTGCACACCTCGGCCCACCCCACCCCGGCCCTTGCGTAGCGGCGGGCGGCGGCGGGTTTTAGACAGACCCCTGCCGTCCGAGTGGCGTCGCGCCGTGGCGGGCGCGAAACGCCTCAAGCATTCTCGGGAGGGTCTCGTGCGAGTTGTTTTAGTGCTTCCCCTTGAACTTCATTCCGGGATGAGCGGGAGCGGCCGTCGTGGTAAGTCGTGATCTGATGACTGCCGGCGTGCTCTCCGAATGTGGGTGCATTATGCGGCAGTCGCCGCGCGTAGAACGTCAGCCAACTGACAATGTTGAAAAATTAGTTGCGCGCAGGCCAGCGCGAGCGAACCGACGTAGACCTGTAGCTCCTTGAGGTGTGTGACGCGTATCCACCCGCGACCCAACTCGATGATGCCGCGGCGCTCAAGGTCGTTCAAGACCGTCGTCGTCGTCTGGCGCGACGCGCCGATGAGGCTCGCCACGTCCTGATGCGTGAGCGGGACGAGCAGCTCGGGCGCGACCCGATTCGCGGCCGCGGAGGTCGTCGAGATTTCGTGGAGCAGTTCGCAGACGCGCGCGGACACGTCCTTCGTCGTGATGTCCGAGAGCTTCTTCTCCATCCGGCGGCGGCGGCCGCCGACGAGGCGGATGTAGTTTATGGCGAGCTTCGGGCGCGTCTCCAGCAGCCGGAGGAAGTCGCGCTTGCCGAAGACCCACATCAGCGCGTCGTCGAGCGCCTGCGCCATGTTGCTGCGCGTCGTGTCGTCCACCAGCGCGAACTCGCCGAAGATGTCGCCGGGCTGGAAGATGTCGATGGCGAACTCCTTGCCCGACTCCGAGAGCACGGACAACTTGATGCGCCCTTTCCTGAGGACGTAGACGGTCTCGGCGCGGTCGCCCGGCGTGTAGACGAACTCGCCGCGCTCTTTACGCAGGGAGCGCGCCGCGGCCGTGATCTCGGCCATGTCGTCGGGGCCGAGCCCGTCGAAGAGTTGAATGCGGTGGCCGTTGCGCTCGGCCTCCTCCTGCCGGTTCTGTGCGGCGTTGCCGCCGTAATGTCTCTCCCCGTTCGTACCTCCCGCACAACTGAGTGGCGTTGCTGCGACTGCCATAATCCAACTCTCCTTCACTACTCCCCACGCGCGCCGATGCCGCGCGCGTGTCGGGTGGGGTAAGTGGCAAGGTGTTCGGGAGCGCCTTCCGCTTTAAGTCCCTATGAGTTCAAGAACGTGCGTCCTCCACGGCTCGTCGAATAACGACACGGCGGCCCGCGTCAGGCTGCGCAAGCCCCCGCGTCGCGGAATTTCGGCGCGGCGGTGAGGGCGCGAAGTAACACCGCGAAGTCCGTCGAGCCGCCCTTCAGTTCGTCCGCACCCGGCATCAGGTTGAGCCGGATTAGCTCTTCGACCGCGGCCACGTCGCGGTCGCGGCCCATGCCCGCGGCCGCGACCGCGCGCCCGTCTTTCACGTAGAAGGCGAGGAAGTCCCGCGCCGCCACGTCGCCCTGATAGACGATCTCGTCCCAGCGCGCGGCGTGCCCGACGTAGAGCAGCCCCGTGTCGAACTGGCGCGTCCAGAAGAAGGGCACGCCGTCGAAGGCCGCGGGCCGCCCGGCCATGTTGTGCGCCGCGACGCGCCCCTGCTGCTGCGCCGTGCGCCAGTGCTCGATGCGCACGCGCTCGCCCGTGCGCGGGTCGGGGAAGCTGGCGATGTCGCCCGCCGCGTAGAGCTGGTCGGCCACGCGCATCTGCGCGTCCACGACGACGGCGCCGCCCTCGTCGAGCGTGACGCCTTCGAGGAAGCCGGTCGCGGGGTGTACGCCGACGCCGGCGAGCACCATGTCCGCCTCGATCCGCTCGCCGCCCTCCAGCGTGACGGCCTCGACCACGCTCGTCCCCTCGAAGCGGTAGACGATGGAGCCGAGCTTGAACTTGACGCCCTGCTCTTCGTGCGCGCGCCGGAAGAGTGCGCCGACCTCGGGGCCGAGCGTCGACTCGAAGGGCTCGCGCGAGGGCGCGACCACCGTCACGTCGAGGCCGCGCGCGCGCAAAGAGGCGGCCGCCTCCATGCCGATGAAGCTCGCGCCGACGACGACGCAGTGCTTCGAGCGGCGGGCCGTCTCGACGACGGCGTCGGCGTCGGAGAAGGAGCGCAGCAGGCAGACGTTCCTGAGGTCGGAGCCGGGGATGTTGAGGCGGCGCGGCGAGCCGCCCGTGGCTACGAGCAGCGCGTCGTAGGCCAGCGTGTCGCCGCCGTAGAACGTGACCGTCTTCGCGGCCGCGTCCACGCGCGTCACCTCGCGCCCGCGCTGCAGCTCGATGTCGTGTTCCTGATAAAACTCTTCGACTCGGAGCGGCATCCACTCGGGCTCGGCGTTGCCCTGTAGATAATCTTTGCTGAGGTTAGGGCGGTCGTAAGGCGCGTGGTCTTCGCGCGTGACGAGGACGACTCGCCCGCGGAAGCCGTCCTCGCGAAGCGTCTGCGCCGCCGCGTAACCGGCGGCGCCCGCGCCGAGGATGACGAAGAGCCGCGCGTCCGCACCGTCGCGCCGCGACATGCGCGGGGGCACGCGGTCTCCCGCCTCGTCGGGCACGCGCGCCAGCACACGCCCGCCCTCGACGCGCACGTCGTAACGCGGGAGCGAGTCGAGCGCGGGGGGCTCCGCGAGGCCGCCGGTCGTCACGTCGAAGCAGGCGTGGTGCCACGGGCAGACGACCCGCGTGCCGCAGAGCGCGCCCTCGGCGAGCGGCGCGCCGTAATGCGGGCAGGCCGCGCCGACGGCGTGAAACTCTTCGCCGACGCGCGCCAGCAGGATTCTCGTGCCGCCCGCGGAGACTTCCTTCATCTCCCCTGCGCGGAGGTCGGAGGTGTTGGCGAGGGGGAATTCCTTGTAGTCCATATGAGGATTGTCACGCTTCCGTCGCGCGGCGAATGTCACCCGCACGACATTCCGCCAAAAATTAAGGGAGGCCCCCGCCCGCGCCTGTTTATCGCCTAACCGAAGGCCATACTGCCGCCGACGTGGCCCTGATACATCAGCGCCAGCAGGGTCAGGACGGCCGTCACGAAATATGCGAGGCCGGGACTCTCGCCGCGTTTGTGAAATCTCCAACGCCACACCACGAGCACGGGAAAGGCGAAGGCCAACCCAATCCCGAGCCACTGGTGGACGGCTATCAATTCCGGCGAGAGCGCTGCCTCGATAGACCTCTTCCAGAACCAGCCCGCCAGCGCCGTGCCGGGCGTGACCAGCGCCGCGTAGAGCAGCATCCACCAGCCCGCGTGCCTGAGGGATTCCCGCCGCAGCAGCCTCCCCGACAGGTCGCTGAAGACCGACGCGGGTATCAGCGCGGCGGTGAAGTTGACCAGAATCGGGTGAAGGTGCTCCCACGAGAACGGCGGCAGCGGCAAGCCCATCTTTTTAGCCCTCTGAAGCGTCGGAGGCCCGGCGTTGACACGTCGGCTACTTGACGACGAGCCGGCCGATCATCTTCGCGTGCGGGGCGCAGTGATACAGGTATGTGCCGGGGGCGTCGAACGTGTGCGAGAACTCCCCGCCGACGTTGACCAGCCCCGAGTCGAAGAGCTTCTCGTTACTCACCACGGTGTGGGCCTTGCTGCCCTTGTTGACCCACGTCACCTTCGTGCCGGCCGCGACGGTTAGCTGCGCCGGCCGGAAAACGTCGTCGCCCATCTCGATCTGCTGCGGCCCCGTGCCGGCCGCGGCCTCCGACGATACCGCGCCGCTCGCGGCTTGGTTGACGTTCGCGTCCGACCCGGCTGCGTTCTGCCCGCCGCACGCCGCGCTCAGCAGCCCCGCGAAGGCGACCGCCGACGCCAACGTCAACGTTCTCATTAAACGGTGTGACATGATTTCCCTCCGGTCGTTCAGCGCACGACGAGCCTGCCCTGCGTGTTGGGGTGGTAAGCGCAGTAGTAGGAGAAGGTGCCCTTCCTGCCGGCCACGTAACTCCAGGAGCCCCCCGGCTCGATGTTCCCCGAGTCGAAGACCTTGCCACGGTCGGTGGCGGTGTGGGGCACCACGTCCTCGTTCTTCCAGACGACCGTGTCGCCGGCCCTCACCACCAGCGTCGCCGGGACGTTCTTCATCCCGCGCAGGGCGACCGTGTGTGTCTTCGGCTTGTACGCGGCGGCCGAGGCGAGCGTCAGGATTGACAGCGCCACGCATACTGAGAGCAGTGCGCAGGTGATTGCGTGATGATGACGTGAATAACTTGAAAACATATTCAACCCTTTCGCACTTTGCGTAGTTGCTTGAGTCTGTCGCGCGGCGTCGCGCGACG
>JBEVKV010000595.1:0-6668 GCA_040509515.1 Pyrinomonadaceae bacterium
TGTTTATTGCGCCGAAAAGGTGGTTGATAAGGTGACAGGGAAGAATTGAGGACGGGCGATAACTCTTTCTCGGGGCGCGCGAGTGCTGAGGCGAGCGAGATGGAGCGGGAGGAGTTGGTCATCAGACAGCCCCTTTCAATTGAACTCGGAAGTTCAATTGAAAGGGGCTGTCTGATTAAATCGTGACTATTACAAATGACTACCGTCTACTGTCTTCTCATCAGCGGACGGTCGCGCAGCAACTCGCGGCCGTCGAGGGCGCGGTAGCCCTGCGGCTCCGCGAACAGCTCGGGCGCGGGCTCGGTGCGCGAGACGTTCGTGAGGCGGAAGACGGTCTCGCCGAAGCGCGGGTCGTTGTGCTTGAGGAGCACGACCATCCGCAGCTCGGGCGAGTACCACTGCTCGTGCGTTATCTCCAACGGCTGTTCGTTGTCGAACTCGCCCGCCGGGATCGTCACGGTCGTGCGCGTCCCCTCGGCCATCAAGCCCTCTATCAACTGCGGCTCAAGCTTCTCCTTCTTCGGCGCGGGCGGAGCCTGAGCCTGCTCGCCCTCCGCCATGCGCCTGTGCGCCGCGCTCGTCGGCATCAGCACGCCGAAGGAGCCTTCGGTGCCGCGCGCGCGACTGCGCGCCTCCGCGAGCCCGGGCGTCAAAAGCGTCTTGCGGACGGTGCCGCGCGCCGTGTCGACGAGGTACTCGGCCTGCGCGACGGGGTCTGCGATGACGATGAGGCGCGGCTCCTGACCGTCGGGCGCGGGCGCGCCGCGCGTCAGCAGGTGCTCGCGGCGCGTGCGACCCGAAGAGTCGCGGAACAGCCGCGCCGAAGATTTGCGCACCATGCGGTTGCCGTCGCCGAGGCGCTGGACGTGCTCGGTGACAGCTTCGCCCGAGAAGGGCAGCCCCTTGACGACTTCGCGCTCGAAGTTCGTGTCGGGCGTGACGAAGCTGAGCGTCTGGAGGCCGCCCGGCCTCCGCCCGTCCTCGAACGGCACGGGCGTCTCCGCGACCGGCGTCGGCAACTCCACCCTCAAAGTGCTCGAACGTACGCGACCCGGCGGCGGCAGATGAGGAGTCCCCGACTGCCCCCTCCCGACCTGCGCGCCTGCCTGCCCGAGCCCCAACGACCCGACGAGCCCCGCGCACGCCAGCGCGCGCCCGACCGCGTTAAAGATTCCATCCCTGTTCATTTGCGAGGTAGTTCCTTTCCGATTTCACTGCGAGGTTGAAAATTCAATCTCCGGCTTCCGCGCTCAGTCGCCGTTGACTAACTCCGCCTTGCCTTCGACTTTGTAGAGGTCGTCGATGGTTGCTTCGTACTTCGTTCGCATGGCGGGCATTTCGATTCTTATACCGGAGCGTTATCCGCCGATGAGGCTCATCGTGCGGGCGGGCTGCTGGAAGTGTGTCTCGTTGATGTAGTGGCGCGGCTCCTTCTTGAGGACGACGGACTCGATGTAGCCGGCGACCTCGGCGCGGGTGGCGCCCGAGCGCATCACGTCGCGCAGGGAGTGCTCGACTTTGGAGAAGAGGCACGTCCTGATCTGGCCGTCGGCCGTGAGGCGCACGCGCGAGCAGGCCCCGCAGAAGGGCTCCGTGACGGGCGCGATGATGCCGACCTCGCCCGGCGCGCCGTCGGCGAAGCGGTAGCGCGAAGCCGTCTCCGAGCCGCGCTCGACCCCGACCGCGACGAGCGGGAAGCGCTCGCTGATGAGGCGGCGAATCTCCGCGCCCGAGACGACGCTCTCGCGCGACCAGCCGTGGCCGGAGTCGAGCGGCATGTACTCGATGAAGCGGACGTGGATGTCGTGCTCGCGCGCGAAGGCGGCGAGGTCTGCGACCTCCGTCTCGTTGTGGCCGCGCACGACGACGGCGTTGACCTTGACGGGCGTGAGCCCGACGCGCTGCGCCGCGCGGACGCCTTCGAGCACGCGCTCCAGCATGTCCACGCCGGTTATCTCCGTGAAGGCCGCGCGGCGCAGGCTGTCGAGGCTGACGGTCACGCGGTCGAGCCCCGCGGCCTTCAGCCCGGCGGCGCGCTCCGCGAGGTTGAAGGCGTTGGTGGTGAGCGCGAGGTCTTTGATGCCGCGGACGCGCGCGAGCTTCGCCACCAGCGTCTCGATGTCGCGGCGCAGCATCGGCTCGCCGCCCGTCAGACGCACCTTCTCGACGCCGAGCGAGACGAAGACCTCGACCGCCAGCTCGATCTCCTCGTAAGTGAGCACGGACGACTTCGGCGCGTTCTCTTCGGGCGACCCGTGCGGCAGGCAGTAGAAGCAACGGAAGTTACACTTGTCCGTCACCGACACGCGCAGGTCGCGTATCGCACGGCCGTAGGAATCTTTGAGGACTGCTTCTGCCATTCGACTCTTTAGATGCGAAAACCGCCGCCGCCGAAGCCGGTAATGTTAACAGTTCCGCGCACGCGGCGCGAGAGAGGCGGCCGCGGCTTCAGCGCGCGGCGGCGGCGATGCGGCCGTCGTCGCCGGTCGTGAAGTGGAGCGGGTTGCCGAGCTGTTTGAGCGTGCGCAGCTCGTGGCCGTTGCCCGGCGCGTGGAGCGCGTAGACGCGCGCCTCGTGCGCCCCGGCGGCGAGCGCGGGGAGCGCGAAGCTGTAGCCGCAGTTCTCGTCCGCCGAGCGGCCGGCGGCCAGCACGTCCGGGCGCGGGAGCGCGGCCTCGCCGTGCGCGACGAAGCGTCCGTCCACGTAGAGCTGCACCTCGACGCGCCGGCCCGGGCGCGAGGCGTCCACCGCCCAGCCCGCGACCTCGCCCCGCCGCGTCACCTCGCCGAAGCCGCGCAGTGAGGGCGGAAAGGTCGAGTGCTCCGTCCAGACCGCGTAAGCCCCGGCGCAGAGCGTCAGGACGACTAAGGCGGCGAAGATGATTTGCAGGCGGCCGAATCGTGACATGAGTCGACGAGAGTTCACCACGGAGACGCGGCTTTAAGAATTTGAAATTTCAAATTTGAGATTTGAAATCGTTTTAGCCGTGCCGCCGCGTCTCAAGGTTTTTCGCGGCCGAGCAGCGCGCGCGCGTTGCGTTGGAGCCCCGAGAGCTTGGCGCGCTTGACGGGGCTGCGGCGGAAGCGCTCGACGTAAACGTCGTGCGAGAGGCCGGCGACCTCTTCGAGCGCGGGGGCGAGCGCGCCGGGGCGCGGCTCGAAGCGCGGCTCTTCGGACGGCTGCTCGAAGCGATTCCAGGGGCACACGTCCTGACACACGTCGCAGCCGTAGAGCCAGCCGTCCAGATTCGACGCGACCGCCGGGGGCAGCTCCGCGTCGCGCAGCTCGATGGTCGCGTGCGAGATGCAGAGGTTCGAGTCGACGACGTAGGGCTCCGTGATGGCACGCGTCGGGCACGAGTCGATGCAGAGCGTGCAGGTGCCGCAGTGGTCTTCCTCGCGCGCCGTGTCGTACTCCAGCTCCGCGTCGAGAATCAGCTCGCCGAGGAAGACCCACGAGCCGTAGTCGCGCGTGATGAGGTTCGTGTGCTTGCCTATCCAGCCGAGCCCGGCGCGCACCGCCCAAGCCTTGTCCATCGCGGGCTGTGCGTCCACGCAGACCTTGCCTTCGACGCCGGGCGCGACCTCTTTGACGTGGGCGAGCAGCGCCTTCAGCTGCTCGCCGAGCACGTCGTGATAGTCGTCGCCCCACGCGTAGCGCGAGATTTTGCCGGCGGCGGCGTCGTCGCGCGCGTGCTCGTGCGGCGTGTAGTAGTTGAGCGCGACGGCGACGACCGTGCGCGCGCCCGGCAGAAGCTCGCGCGGGTCTGTGCGCCGCTCGACGCCGCGCTCCATCCAATTCATCGAGGCGTGAAACCCGCGCGCCAGCCACTCTTCGAGCCGCGCCCTCTCCTCGGTCAACGCCTCCGCTCGCACGACGCCGACCTTCTGGAAGCCCAGCTCGCGCGCGCGCCGCCGCACCTCCGCCGTCAGCTCCGAGGGCGAGATGCGGGGGCGCGCCTCCGTGTTCTCAAGCGTGATGGTCATCTCGAATCCGGCCTAAAAACTCCGGAAAATTATAGCAGACGCCCGCCTCCTGCCGGCGCGGCCCCGGCGTGTTACAATCAACACAATCACGACAACGACTTGGCGGAAGATGGTTCACGGGTCAGGGAGGGAGTTCAGGTTTTGAGTTCGATGCCGCCGAAAGATTCGACGGGTGCCGGCGAGGAGTCGCTCGAAAGGAAGGCCGGGCGGCTCCTTTTCGTCGGCCTGCCCGGCACCAAGCTCGACCGACACTTGCGCGAGTTTCTGCGCGAGGTGCGCCCGGGCGGCGTCATCCTCTTCGGCCGCAACGTCGAGTCGGCCGAGCAGGTCTCGATGCTCACCGCGCAGATACGCGACGCCGCCGGCCGCGACGTTTTAATCGGCGTCGATCAGGAGGGCGGCCTAGTCGACCGCTTCCGCGACGCGTGCGAGCCGATGCCGTCGGCGAAGGCCGTGCGCAACGCCGGCCGCGCCGACCTCGCCGAAAAGTACGGCGAACTCGCCGCGCGCGCGCTGCGGCTGATGGGCTTCAACATCAACTTCGCGCCCGTCCTCGACCTCTCGGGCGACAACGAGGAGAACGGGCTGCGCGCGCGCACCTTCGGCGTCAACCCCGAGACGGTCTCGATGCTCGCGGGCGCGTACCTCGAAGGGTTGCAGCGCGGGCAGGTCATCGGGTGCGGGAAACACTTCCCCGGGCTCGGCGGCTCGAAGGTCGACTCGCACCGGCGGCTCCCCGTCGTCACGCACACATGGCAGGAGATTTTCCAGAAAGACCTCGTGCCCTTCATGGACTTGATGTTCCACCGGCCGGGCGAGCGCCTGCGCTCGGTGATGGTCAGCCACGCGGCCTTCCCCGACATCTCCGAGTTTCTGCAAGACCTCTTCCGGCAGGAGGGCGACCCGCCGACCATCCAGGGGCTCCACCAGTTCCCGGCCACCATCAGCGGCAACGTCACCACGCGGCTCCTGCGCCAGATACTCAAGTTCGACGGGCTCGTCATCACCGACGACATGGAGATGGGCGCGGTCGTCCAGACGCTCTCGGTGTCCGAGGCGTGTCTGCGCGCGGTCGAGGCCGGCTCGGACATGGTGCTCATCTGCGAGCGCGAGGAGAACGTCGTCGGCGCGCGCGACGAGCTGGTGCGCGCCGTCCGCGAGAAGCGCCTCAGCACGCGCGCGCTGGCCGCTGCCGAGCGCCGCATGGGCTGGGCGCTCAAGCTCGCCGGCGAGCCCGAGTCGTTCGACGCCGAAGAGTTCGACTCGGTCTCGCGCCGCCTCAAGCTGCTCAAGCTTGAGCTGCGCTCGGCCGAGGAGACGGGCGAGTATGCGCCGCTCTTCGGCACGGAGGGCGACGGCACGCGCCGCTCCTCGAACTTCTAAAACCGTCCCCGCGCGCACGCTCGTCAAAACTCAGCGCCGTGAGTTATCTTAGCCCCGCGCGCCGCACGCCCCGCGGCGGTCGGCCGCGCGCCGAAGTCCGCCCACACTTTTTTCCTCAGAGAGGTGATTCCCATGAAGAGCCGTCGGTTAATACTGACCTCGGCGCTGGCGCTCGCCGCGACGCTCGTCTGCGCGGCCGGCGCGCGCGCCCAGAAGGAGGAATGGCAGGGCAAGCCCTTCCGCGAATGGACGGAGAAGGAGGCGCGGAAAGTTCTCACAGACTCGCCGTGGGCGAGGACGGTGGCGCACTCCGGCCCGATGGTCAACTTCACCGGCGGCACCGGCGACACGCCGACGCCCGACAAGGTCTACGTCGCGCGCCTGCGCTCGGCGCTCCCCATCCGGCAGGCCATCCTGCGGCTGCGGCAGATTAAGGATAAGTACGACTCGATGAGCGACAAGGACAAGGCCAAATTCGACGAGAAGAACAAGCCGCTCGTCGAGTGCCCGGCCTGCGCCGACAACTACGTCGTCTCGCTCATCCCACCGCGCTCGGCCGACACGCGCTCGCCGACGACCGAGAAGATGAAACTCTATGTCCGGCTCATGGACGACCGCGGGCAGCAGCGCGAGCTCGTCCACTTCGTGCCGTCGAAGGCCACGGGCGAGGAGGTCATCTTCTTCTTCCCGCGCTTCGACGACAAGGGGCAGCCGCTGCTGACGCCTTCGAGCAAGCGTCTCATCTTCACCATCGACAGCTCGTCAATCGCCATGGACGCCGTGATTCAGCGCTTCGAGTTCGACGTGTCGAAGATGTTGGAGGGCGGCGCCGTCGTCTTCTAGACGCCCCGAAGAAGGAGGGACAGAATCGCCTTGAGACGCATCTTCCTGCTCGCGCTCGTCACCGCTTTCGTCATCGTACAGGCACCGGCGCAGAGGCGTCCGTCGCGACCCGCGCGGCAGTCACGCCCGCCCGCGCCGACGCCCGCACAGTCCCCCACGCCGACGCCCGCGCGGACGCCCGCGTCTCAGACCGCGCCGACGCCGCCGCCGGCGAAGCCGCTCCCGCCGCCGCGCGTGAAGATAGAGGACTACCGCGAGCGCGCCGCGCGCATCATCGGCGCGGCGCTCACGGACGAGACGGCCTACCGACGGCTGGCGTGGCTCACCGACCGCATCGGCCACCGGCTGAGCGGCTCGACGGCGCTTGAGCGCGCCGTCGAGTGGGCCGTGGCCGAGATGAGGCGCGACCGGCTCGACAACGTTCGCGCCGAGAAGGTGATGGTGCCGCACTGGGTG
>JBEVKV010000596.1:0-15750 GCA_040509515.1 Pyrinomonadaceae bacterium
CACCCCTGCAATCTTCTTTACAGGGGTGTATCCTTGACCCCTGCTTCATTTAATTAAGGCCGTGGGAATTTGCACGAATGGATTTGATAGCCGGGCAGGTAATGTACGGGTGAGGTGGCCTCCCGACTGGCGAAACAGGCTTGAGATGAAAGTCAGGAATTTAAAGGCGCAACGACACCCCTGCAGTTAACATTGCAGGGGTGTCATCCATTCCCTTCCCCGCCGATGTGGTAACGCCGCTCGGCCCTGGAAGCAGGCGGGCGGGGCTCCGGGTAGAGTCTAAAAATAGTGCCCTTCTGGGTCGAGGTGTTGAAGACTTCGGGGCGCTCGATAAACCCGAGGAGTTCCAACTGCCCGACGACGTTGTAACACTGACGCTCTTTGAGCCCGGCGGCCTCCGCCAGTTTGGGCATGGAAGTAAAACATTCGGTCTGCCCAACTTCATACGTCATCTCGAAGAGCGCGCGACAGACGCCCATCTGCCCGGAACGAAGAATCGGTGACCAGCGCCTCGAAAACTCCGCGAAGTCGGTCGTTGAAGATTCGACGCTCGCGGCTTCATTACTGACCGCCGACACCCCTGCACTCTGCATTACAGGGGTGTCGATAGTCGCTCTTTTTGAAGGCTGCACCCCTGCAATCTTCTTTACAGGGGTGTCACGCCGGAGTCGAGACGTCTCCGGCTCAAGCGCGGCCTCCTGCGCCTTAGCCTCCTTGAGCAGTTCCCTGAGTGGGTTCTCCTCGACGGGACGCGGTTGGCGCTCGGGCAGGCGGAATTTACTCTTCCCCGCCTCGCGTTTCGCCGGTTTTATCTTTGGCTCTGCCATCAGGCGCGCGTCTCCTCAACGGCCAGTTTGAGCTTGCCCTTCGTCTTCCGCGCCCCGAGACGCTTCAGTATCTCGTCCGTCAGTTCCGAATAAAGCAGCGCCCCGCGCGAGTTGGGGGCGTACAGTTGCACGGGCTGGTGGAAGGCGGGCGACTCCTCCAGCTTCACGTTGCGGTGGATGATCGTCTCGAAGACCCTCGCGCCGTAGCGCTCCTTGAGGCTCCGGTAAGACTCAGCCGAGACGGCGGTTCTGCCGTCGAACATCGTACAGACCATCCCGAGCATCACCAGATCGGGGTTCGTGCTCCTGACCTCTTCAAATGTACTCATCAGGTCGTCGAGGCCGTCCTGAGCCAGCGGCGAGGCGGCCACGGGGACGACCATGTGCGTCGAGGCGAGCAGTGGGGTGGTCAGGATTTGCCCGAGAGTCGGCGGCGTGTCGATGATCACGAAGTCGTAAGTCGAGGCGAGCGGGACGAGTTTCGAGCGGAGGCGGTTGATGGCAATCGCCGGCTCCTTCTCGAACCTCGCGAAGCGCAGTTTCGAGGGGACTATGTCTAGGTGATCCATCTCCGTCGTCACGATGGCGGCTTCGAGCGGGAGCTTCTCGCGCTGCTCGGACTCGATGAGCACGTCGGCGATTGACGTGCCGATCTGATCTGGCGCCAGGAAGTGCGAGGTGACGTTGGCCTGCGGGTCGCCGTCGACGAGCAGGGTCTCGTAGCCGCGCAGGGCGAACTCCGCGGCGACGGAGGCCGCCGTGGTGCTCTTGCCGACGCCGCCTTTCTGGTTGGCTATGGAGATCGTAATCATCTTTAAGCGGCTTTCCTCCCGGCCGTGCTCAGCTCGATGAGCTTCAGAAGCTTCAGCACGGGGGGCGAAGGCTTCAGCTCGTCGCGCTCGTAACGCGCGATGGTGTTCGGCGTGAGGCCGACCTCTTCCGCCAGCTTGGCTTGCGTGTAGCCTAAGCTTTTACGCAACTCCTTGATCTGTTCGCCGGTCATATATGATTAGTCCTTTCGCTCGGGCGAGGAATATTACTATACGAGGCGTCTATACGTCACGCATATTTTTTAGTGAGCGTGGGAGAGGACGACACCCCTGCAATCCACGTTGCAGCCCCTGTAAGAATCATTGCAGGGGTGTCAGCGTCGGACACCCCTGCAATCTACGTTACAGCCCCTGCAATGTGGATTGCAGGGGTGTCGATTCATACCCCTGTAAGCGTGATTGCAGGGGTACCAGATTTATACCCCTGCAACGTAGATTGCAGCCCCTGTAAGAATCATTGCAGCCCCTGCAACCGATATTACAGGGGAATTTACACGGCAGGAAAAATGATGTAGGAATTAGCGCGTCGAAAAAATGAGGGGACACTCGAAAGTGTCCCCTGACTCTACGCCCGAAGCGCGACTGTTTGGCGACCGAAACGCTCCGGGACTGTTGAAACTCGCTTGGCGGCGAGGCGGGATTTGTGTACCCCGATTTCGGTTCACAGTTTACACCGCCGCCCGAAACTGTCAAGCCCCATCCCGCGAGAGGGAATTGCGATGTCAGCCGTACTGGCGGTCACGGCCGCGAAATTTTTACGAAGGACGACGCTCCGCGAGACGGAGGTCAATACGAAATTCAGGATGCTCGACGACGATGTCGCCGAGGCGATCACTTCCGCGGCGGCCGACGAAGTCACCCCGCTGATGAGCAAGGTCTACACGCGGCTTCTCCTGACGCCGGCCGAGTGGCGCGAGGGCGAGCGCGTTTTGCGCTTCGCGGGACAGGAGAGGGAAGGGAAGTGGGTCACGGCCTGGGAGCAGCTCCGCCGCCACCTGCGCGTTTCGGGCGAGACGGCCAGCAAGGCGCTCCGCTGGATGCACGGTCAGGGAATCATCGGCTACTACTCCGGCAAGAACGGGGTCGGCATACGCATCTTTCTCAACCGCGCAGCCAACTCCGTCGCGCAGAAGCGGGAAGCGAAGAGCCAAAAAATTTTGTCCTTCGTCCCTGCTTCGGATGGCCCGGCTCGTACTTCGCTGTGCGAAACGCCCTTTAATGACAGCTACGCTGTATCAGAAGTTTTAGAGACAGATTTAAATCCGCGCGCGCCAAAAAACGGCGCGGGAAGCCAGCCTGTTTTAGAAAAACGTCTTGGAAAGTCGGCGCGCCCGTCCGCGAATGTTCCCGAGCCGGGACTGGACGAGACCCTTTCGTCACGCACTGCACCCCGAGCGGAAGTCCCCGTCGAGCGGATCGTCTCCCGCTTGCGGGACGAGCTCGAACCGGCACTTCGGCGTATGGCGCGACAGGCCGCGTCGAGCGAGCACGAACGCACGCGCGAGTGGCTGGAGAACAAGGGACTGCCCAAAGCGGTTCGCGTCGCGCAACGCGAGACTTACGAGGTCTTGCGCCGGCAGGGGCTTCTCAGAGAAGGTTCAAAAAACTCACACGCCGAGGTCGGGCGGGGCGGCGCTGTTCTTTCAGCCCCGCGACTTCTCCCGGAGGGCGAAGTCATCGAACTCGCGGAGGCGTGCGTGGCTTTGTTCGAGGTGAAGGGGCAGCCCGTCGAGTCGACGCTCTCGGAGATGAACGTCGCCTCCGGCGGCTTCCTTCTGCCCGAAGACGCGTCCCGCGTTCTTGAGAAAGTCGAATTCCTTTTGGCCGCCGGTCGCCGCACGGAGGGAAAGGAGGGGTGTTAGAGGCTCTATCGGAGGCATGCCTCACGGCAGTTTTTTGAGCAGGCTCTGCGCGGCCTCCTGCTCGGGGGCGAACAGGGCGAGGTTTGTTTCCGCCAGCCGCACCGCCTCCTCAAGCTCCCGCCGCGCCTCGTCGTTACCCCCCGCGCGGGCCAGTGCAGTCCCGAGGACTAGATGCGTGCGCGGGTCTGCCGGCGCGAGTTCCACGGCCCTCCGACCGTCTTCGACGGCCTCGTCGAAGCGTTTCAGGTTTATGTGTTGATATGTGCGCTCGAAGTAGCTCATCGCGGCGGCCACCGGCAGCTCGAACCGCCCGCGGTAGACGAAAGTGCTGCCGCCCAGTACGGCCGCGGGTTGCGTCGCCGTGATGGTCTTGTACATTCCGGTGCGCGGCGGCAGGACTGAGCTGCTGAGGAACACCACGCCGTCCATCGTCGGGGTCAGCGGCTCGACCATGCGGTCGGTCATAGTCCAGCCCATAGAGGGCAGCAGGTGGCAGGGCTGGCTGGCGCGGGCCAACTCTCCGATTCCGAAGTAGGCTATCCAACATTCGCGGACGCCCTCCCTCTTCACATAATCGTTAACGAGTTTGAGGTTTTGACCCCAGTCCACGTTCGAGTCGTCGAGCAGCCGGTAGCTATTGTTCGTCCCGCCCCAGAAGTCATTGGCAAACGCGATGAAGTTCGGCGCTGTCCTCACCGCCGTCGCGCCGTGGAACAGGAGCAGCGCGGCCAGCGCGTAGCCGAAGGCGCGGTGTTTGCGCGCCAGCCTGCAAGCGCCCGCCGCGGCGACGACGATGAAGAACGGGTAGACGGGCAGAAGGTGCCGGACGCCGATGTTGAGGCTCGAAGTCATGCTGAGCGTGAAGTAGGCCAGCGAAGGCAAGAGCAGGAAGAGCATCTCTCTCTTTCTATCGCGGTACAGGCCGGGGGTCAGTAAGGCGAGCGGGAGCAGCAACAGCAGGGCGATGCCGGTTTTGATCGTGAACACCACGGGGAAGTAGAACCACTGCCCGGTCGGATAGACCTTGCCCAACAGGTAAGCCCCGCGCTCCCCAGACGCCAACACGTCTGCGAGGCCGTAGACGTAAGACTCCGGGAAAACGCGCGAGCGGCTGAGGAACCCCACCAGCTTCCCGGCGTTCGTGTCGTTGGATTCAAACAGGCTGGAGGCGGAAAGAGTTTCGCCGGTCGCGCCCGGGAGCGCGCGGTAACGAAAGCCGTACGACGCCCAGAGTATCAGGACGCCGACGAGGAGCGCCGCCGCGAAGGCGGCTCCCACACGGAGGAGCCCGCCCCCCGCGGGGGCTTTGGTCTCAGCACCGTCTCGCCGGCTGAGGAGAACGTCGGCTATCAGGAGCAGAAAAAGCACCGGCAGTCCGACGAGCCCCGAGTGCTTCGACGACAGCATCAGCCCGACCGCCAGTCCCAGAAGCAGCAGGCGCGGCACAGACGGTTTACGGCGGTAACGATAGAGCGCGTAGACCGCCGCGAACATCGTGCACGCCAGCGCCATGTCCGTCGTCACCAGCGAACCGTGCGCGATCAGGCTCGGCTCGAAGACCAGCAGCGCCAACGCGACGAACGCCTCCGGCTTCCCGAACATCTCCCGCGCCGCCAGAAAGACCAACGCCGCCAGCAACAGGCTCATCAGCGAAGCGGCCAGCCGCGCCGGGATGAGAAGCCGGTCGATGCCGTTTACCGAAAGGAACTTTGCGCCCGCCATGAAGCCTTCGTCTTTAGAAGTGGTCTTCGAGCCGCAGGGCGATGACGGGTCGTCGAGGTTTTGCGAACTAATGGGCAGCGCGGCCAACAGTTTCAGCAGCGGCGGGTGCTCGGGGTTAATCCCGTAGTCGCCGCATCGCCAGTGGCGGTAGCCGGCCAGCGTGTGAATCGGCTCGTCAAAGGTGGCGCTGGCTCGCGTCGCGTGGAGCCAAAGCTGGAACCCATAAACGCCGAACAGGATGGCGAATATAATCAGCGCGGGCCACCGGCCCGCTTGACGGTGGCGCGCTCCGCCCCCCGTATTGGGCTCTGCCGGGCCTTCGGCGTTAAGGCTTTCCGAATTCGACATAGAGTTTTTGCTGTGCTGATTAAAGAGGAGTTGGGCGCGGAGAACTTACGCTAATAAATACCGTCAGTCAATAAAAATGTGCCGGCCGGGATTTTCGGCGTCAGGCTTCGTCGTCGCCTGTGACGATATTGCCGGTGAGGCCGTTTTAAAATTTTCTCGAAACAGATGAGGTGAGGAATTTCGTTAAAAGACCCGAGCCCCTTTTGACAACGCGTCAGCGGTATAATTCATCTCCGAATCGTAAGCGCGTTGTGCGGTTACGTACGCTCCACAGCATTGCTCAGCGCAAGGCTCGGGGCGGCCATCAACGACTTAAGATGAGCGAGGCACCGGTTGAAGGGATAGGAAGCGTTGCAAAAATCTTGCGTCATTGTTAGAAGTTAATGACGCCAATATTTGGGGTTGACACGTTCAATAACGGGCTTGTAATATGTGGCCTTCGCGGATTTACAGTTGACTCACCGCCCCACGCGAAAACCACGTTCGGCCTATGAAATAACCTATGTCACCTCTATCCGCTTTATCAACCATTCGGGTTTAGTTTCTCGTAGGGACAGGAGACCGCAGTAGAACATCTCCCCGGGCAAAAATAATTTGGGTCTGATGAAGTTAAGACAGCTAGAGCGGGTGTGTCCGCAGCAGTCTTAACAGTTTTGCAAGGCGACTAGTGTCCGCACTTTACGGCAAGGCGCTGGCAGGTTTTGCCGGAAACGTGATGGCCGAGCGGCGGACAAGTCGAGGGCAAAGTGCTGAACCCGGAGGGGGAAATGTTGGCTCTGAACACCTGTAATAGCGGCTTAGCCTTCCAGGTCAGAAGTCTGGCATCCGTCGAAGAGATTTGATCTTCATCGCGTCCAGATAACTAGAAGCCCCACCACTATTTTGGAGATAGCGATGGGGCCGTGACGACACAAATCCTGCCGCATTCTGCGGAAAGATGTATAGTCGACTCGCTTACATCTTAGCGCAAAGTGTAGCAGCCGCACAACTTGAATTTAGAAGGGGTTGGTCTGCACATGCGCCACGCTTTTTATCTCTTCACTTCCCGTCTCCCTACCCAGAATAAATCCATCTTTCTGCACCCGTCTGTAATATATGTTGACGGGCTGAACGATCACTGTCCTGCTGCCCGACCTCCCGAACGCGGAAGCGACAATCCGTCCAAAAAACAGTCCTGTAGCCTTATCTGAGAGACGACACGTTCGCCGATAAACACGGAGTGTGTTTAAAGCTAACGAGGTCTCGAAAGTTATGGTTGCGCGAGCCTGTCGCGTTGCATCCAGAGCCATGGGGTAAACAGCATGAGCGGGACTTTTGAGCAGGGGAACATCCCTCGTTGGTATGCGATCTACAGCCACCCGAAGCAGGAAGACAGGGCCGAATTTAACCTGCGAGCTTGGGGCTTGGAAACCTTCAACCCGAAGTTGAAAGAAGTGAAGCATAACCAATTTACGGGCGCCCCGATTGCAATCGTAAAGAGCCTTTTCCCCAGGTATCTATTCGCCAAATTTAGCGCGGCCGAGCGGCTGCACAAAGTGTGTTTCACGAGGGGCGTGAACAGCGTCGTGCATTTCGGCAGCGGCCCCGTCCCGGTGAAGGACGAGATCATCGACATCATTAAGTCGCGCGTCGGGGAGGACGGGTTTGTCAGCATCGACCAAGACTTTAAGACCGGCGAGAAGGTGGTCATCAAGGACGGCCCTTTCAGAGACTTCGTAGGCGTATTCGACCGCAAAATCAAGCACACGGATCGCGTACGCATCCTGCTCGAAGCGGTGTGCTACGAGAGCCATCTCATCATCGAGCGGGAGTACGTCAGTAAAGTAGCTCATCAGTAAAGTGGCTCACTAGAGCGCCCGGTCTCGGGCCGGTGCAGTACGTGAACAGCGCCGGCTCCGGGCGGTATAAATTCGCCAGCGAGAAGGGGTCTGCTGGCTTAACCCCTTTGCAAACGGCGTCCTGATTCTGCCCGAATCAAGGACGGGCGTCGGTTGACAAAGCGGGATTCCTAAACGGTCAGGCGACGGCGGGTTTGCCCTCTTGATGACTCGTCACCGTTTTCAGCCTGACGCGCACCGGATCATTTTTATCCCTATCGAAAATTGAGCCTCCGGCTCGACATGCGGTAGCCTGCGCAAAAGTAACTGCCTCCTCTTACTTCCTACTTCGGCAAAATCCTTTACGTACTTCCCACAGCCCTTATCTGAAAACCGACGGAGGCCATAGATCATGGTGCGAACGCAATCTCACGCCTCAGAAGTTTCGCCGCCGCGGGGCGCGTCCCCTCAAGCGAGAGGCGGGGCGGCGACTCTTCTGTTGCTGGCCGCGTTGGCGTTTCTATCGGTCTATTTATTGGCGCCGCCGTCCGCCGTGCCCGCGGGCGCGCCGCCTGCGGACTTCTCCTCCGGGCGTGCGATGAAAAGGCTCGAAGTAATCAGCAGGCAGCCGCACCCGGTCGGGTCGGCCGAGCACGCGGCCGTCAGGGACTACATCTTCGGCGAGTTGAGCGCCGGCGGGTTGAGGCCGGAGGTGCAGAAGACCACCGTGTCGAACGTCCGGTGGGGCGACGACTTTCGCGCCGGGACGGTGGAGAACGTCGTGGCACGGCTCGCGGGTAGTGAGGGCGGTAAAGCCATCCTGCTCGCGGCGCACTACGACTCGGCGCCGGCGAGCTACGGGGCCAGCGACGACGGCTCCGGCGTTGCGGCGCTGCTCGAAACCGCCCGCGTCCTGACGGCCGGCGAGCGGCTGAAGAACGACGTGATTTTTCTTTTCACCGACGGCGAAGAGGCGGGGCTGCTGGGGGCGCATGCGTTCGTGAACGAGCACCCGTGGGCGAAGGATGTCGGGCTGGTGCTCAACTTCGAGGCTCGGGGCAGCGGCGGCCCGGCGATAATGTTCGAGACGAGTGAGGGCAACGGGTGGCTCGTCGAAGAGTTCGCCAAAGCCGCCCCGCGCCCGGTGGCCAATTCGCTCACGTACGACATCTACAAACTGCTGCCGAACGACACGGACTTCACCGTCTTCAGAAACGCGGGGCTGCAGGGATTCAACTTCGCCTACATCGACGGCTTCGAGCACTACCACACACGGCTGGACAACGTCCGCAACATCGACGAAGACAGCCTGCAACATCACGGCGCGTACGCGCTGGCTTTGACGCGCCACTTCGGCGGCCTGAGGCTGGACGGACGGAGGGAGCCGAACGCGGTCTACTTCGACCTTCTCGGTCTGAGGCTGATTCATTATTCGGGCGTGTGGGCTTTGGCGCTGAGCGGTCTGGTGGCGCTCGTGTTCGCCGGCGTGGTCGTCTACGGACTGCGGCGGAGGCGGCTGACCGTCCCCGGCATCGCGCTCGGCTTTCTCACATTACTGCTCGGCGTCATCGCCGCGGCGGCGCTTGTAATGTGCGTGGGCTGGCTCGCGCGCGCAGTGGGAGGCCGGCCGGGCGGGGGCGACGGGGGACGCAGTGTTTTATACGTGACGGGGCTGGCGGCGCTGGTCGTTGGCTCGATCTCGGCGCTGTACGTCCTGCTCAGGCGAAAGACCGGGGGCGGCAACATGGCGGCCGGCGCGTTGCTGTTCCTGCTGGTCTGGCTGGGGCTGGCGCACCTCTATTTGCCGGGCGGCACTTACCTGCTCGCCTGGCCTCTGCTGTTCAGCACGCTCGGGCTGGGTTACGCGCTCGCGTCCGAAGGCGAGGGCGGCGCGTCGTGGAAGACGGCCGTCGTGCTCGCGCTGTGCGGCGCGCCGGCCGTCCTGCTGCTGACGCCGATGATTTATCAACTCTTCGTCGCGCTGGGTTCCGGGGCGGCAGTCGTGTTGGCGGTCGTGATGGTTTTGCTACTGGGACTGCTCCGGCCGCAGTTCGACCTGCTCGCCGCGCGCCGGACGTGGCTGTTGGCGGGCGTCGCGCTGTTGGCGGGCGTCATCCTGTTGACGGCGGCGGCCGTCACCTCCGGCGCGAGTAAAGATAACCCGAAGTCGAACAGCGTCTTCTACGCCTTTAATGCCGACACCAATAAAGCGGCGTGGGTCACGGGCGACGGGGGCACGGACGAATGGACGGCACAGTTCTTCCCCTCCGGCTCCGCGAGGGGCGCGCTGACAGAGTATCTGCCGTGGGGCGGGGAGCACTACCTGAAGGGTCGGGCCCCGGCCGCGCCAGTGGCCGCGCCCGAGGTCGTGGCCGTCGAAGACGGCGCGGCCGGCGGGGCGCGACGTTTGCGCCTGCGCATCACGTCGCCGCGCCGGGCGGCCGTCATGACCATCTTCGTCAACGGAGAGGTGTCGGAGGCGTCGGTTAACGGGAAGGCGGTCGGCGAGGTCGGCGGGCAGTCAGGGGGCACGCCCTCGAAGAAGTGGGTGCTGCACTACAGCGCGCCGCCGCCCGAAGGCATCGAGTTGAGCCTGACGCTGAAGTCGGCCGGGCCGCTTGAGGTCGTCGTGGTGGACGAGACGAATGGTCTGCCCGAGCTGCCGGGCTCGCCTTACAAGCCGCGCCCCGAAGAGATGATGTCGTCGCCCTTCCGGACGAGCGACCTGACCTTCGTCAGAAAGACTTTCACCCTCTGACTCCGTGCACGCCGCGCCGCCCCGGCCCGCGCAGTCGTTTAACTGTTCCCGGCGAGTCCGCCAACGCTGTTTGAATTGATAGTCGTCCGCATCCCGCGAGGTACACCGATGTCAGTCAGGACGAGCACGCACGTCGAGCGCGATTCCGAAATGGGCGTAGCGCCCGCGACTCTGGTTGAGCTGCTGCGGCGGAGGGCTTTGCGTCAGCCCGACGGGCGCGCATACACCTTCCTCGGCGGCGGAGAAGGGGAGGAGTCGCACCTCACGTACGGGGAACTCGACCGGCTGGCGCGCGCCGTCGCGGCCCGGCTACAGGCGATGAACGCGGAGCGCGAGCGCGTCCTGTTGCTCTACCCGGCGGGGCTGGAATACATCGCGGCGTTTTTCGGCTGCCTCTACGCGGGCGCTGTCGCCGTGCCGACCTACCCGCCGCGGCTGAACCGGAACCTGAGCCGGCTGCAAAGCATCGCGGGCGACTCGGGCGCGACGTTGGCGCTCGCCCCCGAGTCGCTGTTGTCTAAGGTGAGGCCGTTGGTCGAACAGACGCCGCGGCTGCACGACGTGCGTTGGCTCTCAACCGGCGACGCGGAGGCCGAGGCGGGCGCGGCCGAAGAGTGGCGCGAGCCCGACGTGAGCGGCGAGACGCTGGCCTTCCTCCAATACACGTCGGGCTCGACGGCCGCGCCGAAGGGCGTGATGGTGACGCACGGCAACCTGCTCCACAACGAAGGTCTGATACAGAAAGTCTTCGGTCAGACGGCGGAGTCGGTCATCGTGGGCTGGCTGCCCCTCTATCACGACATGGGGCTGATCGGCAACGTGATTCAGCCGCTGTACGTGGGCGCGCGGTGCGTCCTCATCTCTCCCGCGGCCTTCCTCCAACAGCCCTTTCGCTGGCTCCGGCTCATCTCCGACTACAAAGCGACGACGAGCGGCGGCCCCAACTTCGCTTACGACCTCTGCTCGCGCAAAGTCACGCCCGAGGAGCGCGCGACGCTCGACCTGAGCAGTTGGCGCGTCGCCTTCAACGGCTCGGAGCCGATCCGGCCCGAGACGCTGGAACGGTTCGCGGAGACCTTCGCCCCGTGCGGCTTCCGCCGCGAAGCGTTTCACCCCTGCTACGGGCTGGCCGAAGCGACGCTGATCGTCACCGGGAGGTCGGGCGAGAATCTCCCGGTCAGCGAGGAGGCGCGCGTCGGGTGCGGCGCGGCGCTCCCGGGGCAGAGGTTGGTGGTGGCTCACCCCGAGTCTCTGAAGGAGTGTGAGCCCGGCGAGGTGGGCGAAGTCTGGGTGTCGGGGCCGAGCGTGGCGCGGGGCTACTGGAACCGACCAGATGAGACGGAGCGCACCTTCGACGCGCGGCTCGCCGACACGGGCGAAGGGCCGTTCCTGCGGACGGGCGACCTCGGGTTCTTACGTGACGGCGAGCTGTTCGTCGTCGGCCGCCTGAAAGATTTAATCATCATCCGCGGGCGCAACCTTTACCCGCAGGACATCGAGCACACCGCGGAGGAGTCGCACGCGGCGCTGCGCCCCGGATGCGGCGCGGCCTTCTCCGTCGAAGAGGCGGGCGAAGAGCGTCTGGTCGTCGTTCAGGAACTCGACCGCGGGCGGCGCGCCGACGCCGAGGAGGTCGTCGAGGCCGTCCGCCGGAAGGTGGCCGAAGAGCACGAGGTGCAGGCGTCGGCCGTCGTGCTCATCAGGCACGGGAGCATTCTGAAGACGACGAGCGGCAAGATTCAGCGGCGCGACTGTAAGGCGGCCTTTCTGGAAGGCAAGCTGGAAGTCGTGGCCGCGTGGCGCGACGCAGAGGGAGCGGCGGAAGAGGCCGCGACTTCGCCCGAGAAGATTTCTCTCGAAGACGCGGCGTCAATCGAGGCGTGGCTCCGCGTTCAGGTCGCGGCGCGCGCGGCCGTCAGGGCCGAAGAGATCGACCCGCGCCGCCCGCTCAGCGAGTACGGCCTCGACTCGCTGTCGGCGACCGAGTTGTCGCACGCCGTCGAGACGGAACTCGGCGTCCGCCTGCCGCTCAACGAGTTCCTTGAAGGTCTGAGCATCGCGCAGCTCGCCGGACGCGCCGCCGCGCAGGCCCGCGCGACCCGCGACGACGGCGACGAGCTGTCGCCGTCGTCGGTTCCGCCGACGGAGTTTCCCCTCTCGCACGGCCAGCGCGCGCAGTGGTTCCTGTACCAGCTCGCGCCCGAGAGCGCGGCCTACAACATCCCGGCCGCCGTGCGCGTCCGCGGCGGGCTCGACGTGGACGAATTACGGCGCGCCTTCCGAACGCTCTCGGCGCGGCACGCCTCGCTGCGTTCCAGCTTTGACGCGCCCCTCGGGGAACCCTTCCAGAAGATTCACGAGAGCATGGAGCCGCACTTCGTCGTCGAGGACGCGACGGGCTGGGACGAGCCGCGTCTGCGCGCGCGGCTGGCCGAAGAGGCTCACCGCCCGTTCAGGCTTGAGCGCGGCTCGCTGCTGCGCGTGTCTGTGTTCGAGCGCGCGGGCGGCGAACACGTCCTGCTGCTGGTCGCGCATCACATCATCGCAGACTTCTGGTCGCTGGCGGTTCTGATACACGAGCTGGGCGCGCTCTACGCGGCGGGGAAGGCGGGCACGGGCGTGGAGCTTCCGCCCACGTCGCTTCAGTACTCGGACTACGTCCGCTGGCAGGAGCGGGTGCTGTCGGGCCCGGAGGGCGAGCGGCTCTGGGAATACTGGCGGCGGCAGTTGGCGGGCGAGCTGCCCGTGCTCAACCTCCCCGCCGACAGGCCGCGCCCGCCGGTTCAGACGTACCGCGGGGCCTCGCACCCGTTCAGGCTGAGCCGGGCGCTGACCGAAAAGTTGAAGGCGCTCGGGGCCGAGCACGGCGCGACCCTCTACGTGACGCTGCTCGCGGCGTTTCAGGTGTTGCTGCACCGCTACAGCGGGCAGGACGAGGTCGTCGTCGGCTCGCCGGTGGCGGGGCGCGCGCACGCCGGGCTGGCGCCCGTGGTCGGCTACTTCATCAACCCCGTCGCCCTGCGCGCAGACCTGTCGGGGAGTCCGACGTTCGAGACGTTCCTGCGGCAGGTGCGCCGGACGGTGCTCGAAGGCGTCGAGCATCAGGAGTACCCCTTCCCGCTGCTGGTCGAGAGGCTGCAACCGGACAGGGACGCGAGCCGCTCCCCGATTTTTCAGGCGCTCTTCATCCTGCACAAGGCGCACCTGCTCGACGAAGAGGGGCTGGCCTCGTTCGCGCTGGGCGAGGCGGGCGCGCGCATGAATCTCGGAGGGCTCACGCTCGAATCGTTGGCGCTGGAGCAGCGCGTGGCGCAGTTTGATCTGGCGCTCAACATGGCCGAGGTCGGCGGCGAACTCGGCGCGTCCTTGCAGTACAACGCCGACCTCTTTGAGCCGGCCACCGTCCGCCGCATGGCGGCGCACTTCGAGACGCTGCTGGCGTCAATCGCGGAGAGCCCCTCGCGGCCCGTCTCGCTCCTCGCAATGCTGCCCGAGTCCGAGCGGCGACGGCTCCTCTCGGAGTGGAACGACACCGCCGCCGACTACCCGGCGGAGCGCCGCCTGCACGAACTGTTCGAGGAGCAGGTCGGGCGCACGCCGGACGCCGTCGCGCTAATCTGCGACGAACGCGAGTTCACGTACGACGAGCTGAACCGCGAAGCCAACAGGCTCGCGCGTCACCTGCGCGAGTCGGGCGTCGGGCCGGACGTGCTGGTCGGCATCCTCCTTGAGCGTTCGTTGGAGATGATGGTCGCGCTGCTCGCGGTGCACAAGGCCGGCGGCGCGTACGTGCCGCTCGACCCCACGTACCCGCGCGAGCGCCTGAGCTTCATGCTTGAGGATTCGGGCGCGAAGGTGCTGTTGACGCAGCAGAACCTTGCGACGGCCGCGGGCGCGGCGGCGCGGGTCGTCCTCGCGGACGCGGAGCGCGAGGCCGTCGCGGCGCGGGGCGCGGAGAATCTTGAGGTCGCGGGCGACGCCGACAACCTCGCCTACGTCATCTACACGTCGGGCTCGACGGGCAGGCCGAAGGGCGTGATGGTCTCGCACCGCAACGTCGTCAACTTCTTTACGGCGATGGACGAGCGCGTCGGCGGCGGGGCGTCGGGTACGTGGCTCGCGCTCACCAGCATCTCGTTCGACATCTCGGTGCTTGAGCTGTTCTGGACGCTGGCGCGCGGCTTCAAGGTCGTCATCCAGCGCGAGCCGGAGAGGGTCTTCCGCGCCGCGCCGCCGATGGGAAGCGCCGCTGATAAGGAGATGGCCTTCAGCCTCTTCTACTTCGCGAGCGACGACCAGCAGGACGGCGGAGACAAGTACCGGATGCTGCTCGAAGGGGCGAAGTTCGCGGACAGAAATGGGTTCACGGCCGTCTGGACGCCGGAGCGCCACTTCCACGCATTCGGCGGCCTCTACCCGAACCCTTCGGTGACGAGCGCCGCCGTCGCGGCACTCACCGAGCGCGTGCAGATACGGGCGGGCAGCGTCGTCATGCCTCTGCACAACCCGGTCAGGGTCGCGGAAGAATGGTCGGTCGTGGACAACATCTCGAAGGGCCGGGTCGGGCTCTCGTTCGCTTCCGGATGGCACGCGGACGACTTCATCTTTGCGCCGGACGCCTACGCCGGCCGCAGGGAGGCGATGCTGCAAGGCATCGAGACGGTGCGCAAGCTCTGGCGGGGCGAGGCCGTCGCGCTCCGCGGCGGCGCGGGCAACGAAGTCGAGGTGAGGATTTGCCCGCGCCCGGTTCAGCCCGAGCTGCCGTTCTGGGTCACGGCCGCCGGGAGCCCGGAGACCTTCCGCGCCGCGGGCGAGCTGGGCGCAAACCTGCTGACGCACCTGCTCGGCCAGAGTCTCGACGAGCTGGCCGAGAAGATAGAGCTTTACAGACGCGCGCGGCGCGAGCGCCACCCAGAGAAGGGCGCGGGGCACGTCACGCTCATGCTCCACACGTTCGTCGGCGCGGACGCCGCGGCCGTCCGCGAAAAAGTCCGCGGCCCCTTCACGGCTTACCTGCGCAGTTCCTTCGGCCTGATTAAGAACCTCGCGCGCAGCCTCGGCCGGGACGTGGAGGGCAGGGACTTCACAGAGGACGACATGCAGGCGCTGCTCTCGCACGCCTTCGACCGCTACTTCGAGACGAGCGGGCTCTTCGGCACGCCGGAAGCCTGCGGGCGAATGGTCGAGCGGCTGAAGGGGCTCGGCGTGGACGAGGTGGCCTGCCTGATCGACTTCGGCGTGGACTTCGAGTCGGTCATGACGGGGCTCGGCTATCTAAACGAGGTCAGGGAGCGGGCCGGGGCCGCCGCCGCGCGGGAGGCCGACTACTCGCTGCCCGCGCAAATCGAGAGACACGCCGTCACGCACATGCAGTGCACGCCCTCTCTGGCGAGCATGCTGGCGACCGAGCCGGAAAATCTCGACGCGCTGCGCCCGCTGCGCAAGCTGCTCCTCGGCGGCGAGGCGCTGCCGGGCGCGCGCGCCGCGCGCCGGGGCGGGGCGCTGCCGGCCGAGATTTAAAAAATGTACGGCCCCACGGAGACGCCCGGCTGGGCGGCGACGCGGCTCCTCGCGGCGGCGTCCGGC
>JBEVKV010000597.1:0-7376 GCA_040509515.1 Pyrinomonadaceae bacterium
AGATAGTTGAACCATAATTGAAAGAAGCGTAACGCCCGGCATCAGCGTGCGCTCCCCCCCTTGCAAGTTAGACCTCGTAGAATTCGCATTTGATTCAATAGTCTCGCACCGTAATTCTTCCTGTCTGGAGGTATCCGAGAGAATGGAGAAGCACCCGTCCGGCATCAAACCGGAATCGTGGCTCGTCTCGGCAGGCCGCGCTTCCGAGCCCGGCTCTCCGCTGAACGTGCCGTTGATTCCCGCGTCGAACTTCGTCATCGGCGGGGGGCGCGAGTACTCGCGCGACGACGGCACCCCGACGTGGGAGGCGCTTGAAGAGGTCGTCGGCGGGCTTGAGTCCGGCAAGGCCGTGGCGTTCGCCTCCGGCATGGGCGCCATTGCCTCGGTGTTCGATCAACTCGCGGCCGGCGCCGTCGTGGCGATACCGGATGATTGTTATCAGGCTGTCGCGGGGCTGGCGGCGGCGGGCGTCGAAAGAGGGCGTTGGTCGGTGCGGCGCGTGGCGGTGGACGACACGGCCGGCTGGATTCGCGCCTGCGGCGTCGCCGACCTTGTGTGGCTCGAATCGCCCTCGAACCCGCTGCTGACCGTGGCGGACTTGGAAGCCATCTGCGCCGCGCCGCGCAAGCCCGGGGCCATCATCGCGGTGGACAACACCTTCGCCACGCCTTTGAATCAGCAGCCGCTTGAGTTCGGCGCAACGGTGTCTCTGCAATCCGCGACCAAGTTCATCGGCGGCCACTCCGACCTGCTGGCCGGGGTCGCCACGACGAGAGACGACGCGCTCTGGCACGCGCTCAGGAAGTCCCGCGAGTTGACCGGCGCGACGCCGGGGACGCTCGAAGCCTACCTCGCCGTCCGCGGCGCGAGGACTCTCGCGCTCCGCCTGCAACGAGCCCAGCAGACGGCCGTGATGCTCGCGGAGCGGCTTGAGAGTCACCCGCTGGTCACCCGCGTCCGGTATCCGGGGCTGCCCTCACACCCGACGCACGCCACTGCCAAGCGCATGCTCAAGGGCTTCGGGACTATCATTTCGTTCGACCTGCGTGGAGGGGCCGAGTTCGCCGACGGCGTCTGCCGAAACGTCAGGCTCATCAGCCACGCCACCAGTCTCGGGGCGGTGGAATCAACCATGGAACGAAGGGCCGCGATCCCGGGACAGGGGCACCTCCCGCCTTCGCTCCTCCGACTCAGCGTCGGCATCGAGGACGCCGACGACCTTTGGGACGACCTCGACTCGGCGATACGCTCTGCCGCGCCGTGACTCCGCCGACGGTGACGCTGCGACATTCCTTAGAGAACGCACAAGCGAGGGAGCGAATGGGCAGTTACGTGTTGGATTTCGAGGAGATTGACCGGACGCAGGTCGCGTTCGTTGGCGGCAAGGGCGCGCACCTGGGGGAGCTTTCGCGGCTCGAAGGCGTCCGCGTGCCGGCCGGCTTTTGCGTGACGACGGACGCCTTCCGGCGAGTCATGGCGGAAGCGCCGTCAATCGACGATAGGCTCGAACGGCTGTCGCGCCTGAAGCCGGACGACCGGGAGGCAATCCGCGCGCTGAGCGCGGATGTCCGCCGCATCCTCGAAGGCATCGCCATCCCCGACGAGCTGGCGGCGGCGATTACCCGCCCGCTCACCCGGCTCGGCGAGCGGGCCGCCTACGCCGTCCGTTCCAGCGCGACGGCGGAGGACTTGCCGACGGCCTCGTTCGCGGGTCAGCAGGATACGTATCTGAACGTCGTGGGGCCGGCTGACGTCCTCCGGCACGTCAGCCGGTGCTGGGCCGCGCGCTTCACAGAGCGCGCCGTGACCTACCGCCTGCGGAACGGCTTCGACCAACGGAAGGTTCACATGGCCGTGGTCGTACAGCGGATGGTCTTCCCGCAGGCAGCCGGCATCCTCTTCACGGCCGACCCCGTCACCGGCAACCGCAAGGTCGCCTCCGTCGAGGCCGGCTTCGGACTCGGCGAAGCGTTGGTCTCCGGCATGGTGAACGCGGATGTCTACAAGGTGCGAGACGGCGAAGTCATCGTCAGGACGATTGCAACCAAGCAGCTTGCCATCCACGCTTCGCCGGAGGGCGGGACGCAGGAACGGGCCGTCGAACCGGAGCTGCAGGCGAAGCCGGCGCTGACGGACGCGCAGGTCGTGCGGCTCGCGGAGATGGGCCGGCGGATCGAAGCGCACTTCGGTCGCCCACAGGACATCGAATGGTGCCTGACCGACGACGACTTCCACATCGTCCAGAGCCGGCCGATCACCACGCTGTTTCCCATCCCCGAAAGAACCGACCGGGAGAACCACGTCTACATCTCCGTCGGCCATCAGCAGATGATGACCGACCCCATGAAGCCGCTCGGGCTCTCCTTCTGGCAGATGACGACCCCGCGGCCCATGGCCGAGGCCGGCGGGCGGCTCTTCGTGGACGTCACCCGGGTCTTGGCGTCACCGGCGAGCCGGGCTGGCTTTCTGGAGATGTTGGGGAAGTCCGACCCGCTGATCGGGGACGCGCTGCAGACCGTCCTCGACCGCGGCGACTTCATCCCGTCGCTCCCGGACGAAGGAGCCGGCTGGGTGCCGCCGGGCAGCGCGTCAGCCCCGGTTGAGACCGACCCGGCCATCCCCACTGAGCTGATCGGGCGCAGCGAGGCGTCCATCGCCGCCGCGCAACGCGACATCCGGGGGAAGTCCGGCTCGGCGCTGCTCGACTTCATCCTGGCGGACATTCAGGAGATGAAGCGGGTACAGTTCGACCCGCGGAGCATGCAGGTGATCATGGCGGGGATGGAGGCTACGTGGTGGCTCAACGACCAGTTGCAAGCGTGGCTTGGCGAGAAGAACGCGGCCGACACGCTCACGCAGTCCGTGCCCAACAACGTCACTTCGGAGATGGGGCTCGCGCTCCTCGACGTTGCGGACGTAATCCGACCGCATCCGGAGGTGGTGGCTTTTCTGCAGCACGTCGAGGACGATGACTTTCTGGACGAGTTGCCCACGCTCGCGGGCGGGCTGGAAGCGCGAGACGCCATTCGAGGCTGGCTCGACAAGTACGGCATGCGCGGCGTCGGCGAGATCGACATCACGAGGCCGCGTTGGAGCGAACGCCCCACCACGCTCGTGCCCATCATCCTCGGCAACATCAGGAACTTCGAGCCGGGCGCGGGCGGGCGGCGCTTCGAGCAAGGGCTGCTGGAGGCGCGGAAGAAGGAACAGGAACTGCTGGAGCGCCTGCGCGCCTTGCCCGACGGGGAGCGGAAGGCCGAAGAGACGAAGCGGATGATCGACCGGGTTCGCACCTTCGCCGGGTACCGGGAGTATCCGAAGTACGGCATGGTCAGCCGCTACTTCGTCTACAAGCAGGCGCTGATGGAAGAGGCCGAGCGCCTCGTGCAGTCCCACGCGCTTCGTGAGAAGGAAGACATCTTCTACCTCCGGTTCGAGGAACTCCACGACGTGGTGCGCACGAATCAGGTGGATGACCAACTCATCCGCCGGCGCAAGGATGCGTTCAGGTCGTATCAGGCGCTCACGCCGCCACGGGTGCTCACGTCGGACGGCGAGGCCGTCGCCGGGTCGTACCGGCGCGAGGATTTGCCGGCCGGCGCGCTCGTCGGCTTAGCGGTTTCCGCCGGCACCATCGAGGGGCGGGCCCGCGTCGTCCTCGACATGGCGGAGGCCGAGCTAGAACCGGGCGACATCCTCGTCACCGCCTACACAGACCCGAGCTGGACGCCCCTGTTCGTCGCGATTAAGGGGCTGGTGACGGAGGTGGGGGGGCTGATGACCCACGGCGCGGTGATCGCACGCGAGTACGGCCTGCCGGCCGTCGTCGGGGTGGAGTATGCCACACGGCTAATCCGGGACGGGCAGCGTATCCGCGTGCACGGAACGGACGGGTACGTCGAAATCCTGCCCTAGCCGGCCCGGACATTCAGTAACTTTCAGCGAAGTGCGACCTGCGGCCCGCTCACGATGACCCTCGTCGGCCGGGCTCCGCCGCCTCCGCCCCGCCAATAAAAATCATTAAAACCCACTTTCGCGACGAGCCGGGAATTTCCGGCTACGCGGCACCTTCCATCCATCTAAATCACATAATGAGCGCGATGCGCTGTTTCCCATTACTTGAGGTTATTGCGTTTATGAATAAATCAAAATAGTTCTTGACTTATTGCAGGAGAGGCGTATTTTAATGAGCCACGGCAAGTCAAGAATGAAAGTTCAATACAGGAGAAGCGTCATGTCGAGCGGAGAAAGCCGAAAAACGGTAGCCGTGCACATGGGGGAAGCCCCTGTTACACGAGCGTCTGAGGAACCATCTGCGGACGGCGGGAGCCGAGCGCGTGTGTCGCCTGCGGGCGGGCGCGCGCGCCGCCGCACCATCATGAAGGTGAAACTGGCTTTGGTGCTGATGACGGCCGTGCTGATGCTTTTCACGGTCGTGAGGCCGGGCGACGCACACCGCGGCGGCGAAGGCCGCCGGGCGGGGGAGGAGCAGTCCCTGACGGCCGAGGCCCAGCAAAAGCTGGTCGAGGAGGGAAAGCAGATTTTCCGCTTCGACACCTTCGGCGACGAGGTCTGGTGGGGCGACACGCTCAAACTCCACGACGCGATTCAGGGCTCGAAGTTCGGCGGCGTCGGCCCGGGCGTCAGCCCCAAGACCGCGCTCGCCGTCGGACTGAAAGTCGATATGGAGGCGCTGCCGCCCGCGCTCGTCGAGCAAATCCAGCAGGGCAAGGTCGATCTGGACGACCCTGCGACCACGCTGGCGCTCATCAAGCTCGACGCCGTCCTCGGCGTTAAAGGGCGGTTCGACTCCGACGGCAGCATGAAGACGATGGGCATCAGTTGCGCCCTCTGCCACTCGACCGTGGACGACGCCTTTGCTCCGGGCATCGGCCGCCGACTCGACGGCTGGGCCAACCGCGACCTCGATGTCGGCCTCATCGTCTCGCTGGCCCCCGACCTGACCGCCATACAGAACCTGCTCGGCGTTGACCGTCCGACGTTGAACACCGTGCTGCGTAGCTGGGGGCCGGGCGAGTTCGACGCCGAGGTGAGCTTCGACGGCAAGGCGTTCCGCCCCGACGGCAAGCCCGCCTCGACGCTGATTCCCCCGGCGTTCGGGCTGGCCGGCATCAACCTCCATACGTGGAACGGCTGGGGGAGCGTGCCGCAGTGGAACGCCTTAGTGGCCAATCTGGAGATGCACGGCGTGGGCAACTTCGACGACGAGCGTCTGAACGACCCCGTCAAGTTCCCCATCGCCGCGCGTGAAGGCTTCGCGCACGTACGCAACGAGATTGACCTCATCACGCCGAAGCTGCCGGCGCTCCACGCATACCAGCTTTCGATAGACGCGCCCTCGCCGCCCATGGGCAGCTTCGACGAGGTGGCCGCGAAGAAGGGCAAGGAGCTGTTCAGCAACAAGGCCGGGTGCGCCACCTGCCACACGCCGCCGCTCTACACCGAGTCGGGCTGGAACATGCACACGGGGGCCGAGATCGGCATCGACGAGTTTCAGGCGATGCGCTCGCCCGACGAGCGATACCGCACGGCCCCGCTCAACGGGCTGTGGACACACCAGAAGGGCGGCTTCTACCACGACGGGCGCTTCGCGACCCTGCTCGACGTGGTCAACCACTACGACAACCACTTCAAGCTCGGGCTGAATGGAACGGAGAAGGGCCAACTGGTCGAGTTCATGAAGTCTCTGCCGTCGCCGACGACGGCCGTGGACGTGAACGACCCGACCGACTTCGTCACGCAGCACTACCGCGACTTCCTCGGCCGCGAGCCGGACGCGCCGGGCCTCAACTTCTGGAGGGCCGAGATCGAGTCGTGCGGCACGGAGCCGGTCTGCGTGGAGGCGAAGCGCGTCAACGTCTCGGCGGCCTTCTTCCTCTCCATCGAGTTTCAGGAGACCGGCTTCCTCGCCTACAAAGCTTACAAGGCCGCCTTCGGCAACATGCCCGGCACGCCCGTGCCGCTGACGTTCGCCGAGTTTTTGGCCGACAAGCAGCAACTCGCCAGCGGCGTCGTCATCGGCCGACCGGACGCGGAGACGCAGCTTGAGCAGAACAAGGTGGCTTACTTCAACGCCTTCGTTCAGCGCGACCGCATCAACACGGCCTACCCTGTGTCGCTCACGCCCGGAGAGTTCGTGGACGCGCTGAACACTAACACCGGCGGGTCTCTGACGCTGGAGGAGAGGACTGCGGCCGTCGCCGAGTTCGGGGGCACGGCGACTATCGAAGACGCGGGGGCGCGGGCGCGCGCGCTGAGGCGCGTGGTCGAGAACGCGGAGTTCTCGCGCCGCGAGAGGAACCGCGCGTTCGTGCTGATGGAGTACTTCGGCTACCTGCGTCGCAACCCGAACGAAGCGCCCGACGCGAACTTCAGCGGCTACGACTTCTGGCTGAACAAGCTCGAACAGTTCAACGGCGACTTCGTCCGCGCCGAGATGGTCAAAGCCTTCATCACGTCGGACGAGTACCTGCGCAGATTCGGCTTCTAGGCCGGAGCGCCTTTCCACGTACGCGTATACGGACACCAACTTATCGGAGGAACCATGAGGAGTACACACTTACGCACAACCGGCGTCCCGGCAGTTCTCATAGTCGCGGCAGCGCTGATTTTCGGAGCCGCCGCCTCGACGGCCACGAGCGGAAACACACTTCACGAACCCCACACCGCGGCCGTCACCGACCCGCAGATCGCCGCCATCGTCGTCGCCGCCAACACGGTGGACATCGAGTTCGGGAAGCTCGCCAAGTCAAAGACTCGGAACGAGAAGGTCAAACAGTTCGCGGAGACGATGATTAACGACCACACGGCGGTGAACAAGTCGGCGGTCGAGTTGGTCACCAAGCTCGGCGTCACCCCGGAGGAGAGCGAGACGAGCCGCGGCCTGACCGCGAGCGGCGAGCAGACGCGCGCGCGTCTCGACGCCCTGAGCGGCGAGGAGTTCGACCGGGAGTACATCGCCAACGAGGTCGCCTATCACAAGCTGGTGATAGACGCGGTGGATAAGACCTTAATCCCGAACGCGAAGAACGCGGAGCTGAAGGCGACGCTCGTGGGCGTCCGCCCCGCGCTGGTCGCGCACCTTGAGCACGCCGAGCAGATTCAGGCCGAGCTGGCCGGGAAGAAGCCGGCGAAGGGCAAGCACGACAAGCACTGAAGCGCCTCACACAGCCGTCAGACGCCGGCGAGTCCGCGGCCGACTTTCTCCGGCCGCGGACTCGCCCCCCACCGGGCGCGTCGCCCCGTCGGGGGGCGCCCCGGGCCCCCCACCAGCCAAAAAACCCAAGGCGCAAGGGGTGTTATTTTTTTTAATTTTTTTAAGTAAAAAAAACGCCAAAAACAGAGCCAGACGCTAA
>JBEVKV010000598.1:0-6360 GCA_040509515.1 Pyrinomonadaceae bacterium
AGCGGGATGTTGCCGTGCTTCTTGGGCGGGTTCGTGTCGCGCTTGTTCTCTAAAAGTTTGAGGGCGCTGATCAGTTTTTTCCTCGTCAGCGCGGGCTCGATGATCTCGTCGATGAAGCCGCGCTCGGCGGCGACGTAAGGGTTGGCGAACTTCTCCTCGAACTCCTGTACGCGCGCGCGCCGCGCGGACTCCGGGTCGGTCGCCTCTGCTATCTCGCGCCGGTAGAGGACGCCGACGGCGCCCTCGGCCCCCATCACGGCTATCTCGGCGGTCGGCCACGCGAAGTTAACGTCGGTGCGTATGTGCTTCGAGGCCATGACGCAGTACGCGCCGCCGTAAGCCTTGCGCGTGATGACCGTAATCTTGGGGACGGTGGCCTCCGCGAAGGCGTAGAGGAGCTTTGCGCCGTGCCTGATGATGCCGCCGTGCTCCTGCCGGACGCCGGGCAGAAAGCCGGGCACGTCCTCGAAGACGACGAGCGGGATGTTGAAGCAGTCGCAGAAGCGCACGAAGCGCGCCCCCTTGACCGAGGCGTCGATGTCGAGCACGCCCGCGAGGTACGCGGGCTGGTTGGCGACGATGCCGACGCTCCGGCCGCCGAGTCGCGCAAAGCCGACGACGATGTTCGGCGCGTAGTGCTCGTGGACTTCAAAAAAGTAGCCCTCGTCGACGATGGCGTGGACGGCGTCGCGTATGTCGTAGGGCTGGTTCGAGGCTTCGGGGACGAGCGTGTTGAGCGACTCGACGCGGCGGTCTGAAGGGTCGGAAGTCTCGACGCGGGGCGCGTCCTCTGTGTTGTTCGAGGGGACGAAGGAGAGCAGCTCGCGTACGAGCAGGAGCGCGTGCTCGTCGGAGTCGGCGGCGAAGTGCGCGACGCCCGAGACGCTGTTGTGCGTGTCCGCGCCGCCCAGCTCCTCCTTCGACACGTCCTCGTGCGTGACGGTGCGTATCACGTCGGGGCCCGTGATGAACATGTAGGAGGTGTTTTTCACCATCACGTTAAAGTCCGTGATGGCCGGGCTGTAGACCGCGCCGCCGGCGCAGGGCCCCATGATGCAGCTTATCTGCGGCACGACGCCCGAGGCGAGCGTGTTGCGCAGGAAGATGTCCGCGTAGCCTCCGAGCGAGACGACGCCCTCCTGTATGCGTGCGCCGCCGGAGTCGTTGAGGCCGACGACGGGTGCGCCCACGCGCATCGCCGTGTCCAACACCTTGCAAATCTTCTCGGCGTGCGTCTCGGAGAGCGAGCCGCCGAAGACCGTGAAGTCCTGCGCGAAGACGAAGACGCGGCGGCCGTCGACGAGGCCGTGACCCGTGACGACGCCGTCGCCGGGGTAGAGCTGGCGTTCGAGCCCGAAGTCGCGCGAGCGGTGGACGACGAGCTGGTCGAACTCCTCGAAGGTGCCCTCGTCTAGAAAGAACTCGACGCGCTCGCGCGCCGTCCATTTGCCGGACTCGTGCTGGCGCTCGACGCGCGCGGGGCCGCCGCCCTCCAGTGCCCGGCGTTTCCTGCGGGCGAGCTGTTCGAGCTTCGACTCGTGTGTTTCTTCGACCGGTTCGGGTTTCATAGTGTGTGATGTTTAGTGATGGCTCGGCGGGGAATTATGAACGATGCGGGCGTTTTTGTACACGAGGGCGGCGCTTCTATACGTCTGACAAAACACTTCAAAGGTATGTCTTAAAGAGTCGGCGCGCCGACTCTTCAGCCTTTACGCGAGCGCGGCGGCATCAGGTTTTACATTACTTGAAGGCGTTCAGTTGATGTCGAACGGGAACCAGCGCGCCTCAACCAGCCGCAAAAGCTCGTCGAGCGCGAGCTTCACGTTCTCCCTGTAAGATTGCGGGTAAGCGTAAAGTTCCGCGTGAAGCTCGAACTCGTCCTCGTCGAGCACGGCGTAGGAGAGGTCAGGCTCGACCAAAACGTCAACGTCGAGGTCTACGAACGAGAGGACGCCGCCGTCGAGACGGGCGGGCGTGTTGATGTTGCAGTAGAACCTGAGCAGGCGGCCGCCGGGCGTCTGGAAGCGAAAGACGCTGTACCAGCGGTCTGTCCAGAAGTATTCGGTGCTGTGCGTGCCGGCCTCGATGGTGCCGATGAGCGGGTGGCGCACCTCTTCGGCGAAGAAGGCGTCGAGGACGACGAGCGAGCCCTCCCGCTCGACGACGCGCGCGGGCCAGCGCCGGTGGACGCGGCCGTCGTGTTTGCAGGAGTGGACGAAGATTTCCGACAAGACCCGCGCGCGCCCCCGTGCCCGCAGGCGCTCACACTGAGGATGGAAGGTTTAAGTCGAGAGTTTGCGGACGGGGTTGCGCAGGACGCCGACGCCCTCGACTTCGACCTCGACCGTGTCGCCGTCGAGGAGCGGCCCGACGCCCGCGGGCGTCCCCGTCGCGATGACATCGCCGGGCTCCAAAGTCATGGCGTGCGAGATGTAGCGCAGGAGGAAGGCGACGGGGAAGGCCATCGCGCTCGTGCGCCCGCTCTGCCGCACCTCGCCGTTGACGCGCGTCTCGACCGAGAGATTCGACGGGTCAAGACCCGTGACGACGAAAGGGCCGACGGGGCAGAAGGTGTCGAAGGACTTGCCGCGCGTGAACTGCACGTCCCTGCGCTGTAGGTCGCGCGCGGTCACGTCGTTGACGCAGGTGAAGCCGAGGACGTACGCGAGCGGGTCTTCCGCGTCCGAGAGGCGTCGGCAGCGACGCCCGATGACGAGACCGAGCTCGCCCTCGTGCTCGACTCTCTCGGAGGCTTCGGGGAGTTCTATCGCGTCGCCGTCGCCGACGACGGCCGAAGGGGCCTTGAGGAAGAGGAGCGGCTCCGTGGGCATCGCGTTGCCGAGTTCCGCGGCGTGCTCGCGGTAGTTTCGGCCGACGCAGACGATCTTTGAAGGCGTCACGGGCGGGAGCATCTGAGCCTCCGCGAGCTGTATCGAGGGCTCGACGCCTTCCAGAGAGAGGTCGCCGGCCGAGAGGTCGCCGCGGAGCGTAAAGACCTCCGAGCCCACGACCATACCGTAACTCGGGCGCTGCGTCTCCGGGTCTTTGAAGCGGCAAATCTTCATAAAGTCAGCCTCGCCTTTGACGAAGTCTACGGCTTACGGGGCGGTCTCGGACTGTACGTCGGACGGCCCTGAGACGTTGCCGGCGGCGTCGATGGCCACGACGTAGTAGAAGTATTTCTGCCCAGACCTGACGGCCTCGTCCTGAAAAGTCGTGCGCTGGAGGGGCTCGCGGTTGAGCTTCGTCCAAGCATCTTTTGGCAGGTCGGGGTCGGTTGAGCGGTAGAGGTTGTAGCCCGCGACATCGCGCTCGGTGTTGGCCGCAAAGAAGATGGAGATGCGCAGCGGCGTAAGCGAGGCGGCAACGTTCAGACCCGACGGGGGCGCGGGCGGGAAGGTGTCGCCGGGCCTGACGGTGACGGCGTTCGAGTTGAGGCTCTCGACCGGCTCGCCGCCGGTGCCGAGCGAGACGGCGCGGACAACGTAGACGTACTCCTCGCCGAATTTAAATGCCTGGTCGGCGAAGCTCGTCGCGCTGACGGGGCGCGCGTTGAGCGGCGTCTGCGCCGGCTCGTTCTGCGAGCCCGACGAGCGGTAGACGTTGTAGCCGAGCAGGTTCGCGGGGCGCGTGCCGTCCACGTTCGCGGCGGGCGCGTCCCAACGGACGTTGATCGTGTTCTCGCTGACTTCCGGGCCGGGCAAGACGACGGGCGGCAGGCTGACGCTCGCGGCCGGCTCGATGAGGAGGAAGTTCGAGAAGGAGGCGCGCTGCCCCGCGGCGTTGACGTAGCGGACGGCGTAGCGCAGGCGGACGGGCTCGCTCAGGGAAAGCTCGTCGGTGTATTCGAGCGCGTCGGCGGCGCGCGTGACCTGCTCTTCGCCGACCGAGCCGATGAGCGTGGCGCGCGCGGAGAACTCCTCCTCGGTCAGCGGCAGGGGGTCGTTCACGGCCTCCGCGAGACGGTACACGTCCACGCGGCGTATGCTCTGGACGCTGTCGTCCGAGGCGTTGCGGCGCGGCGCGGGCCAGCTCAGGATGACGCGGTTGCCGCGCTGCACGCCCGAGAGAAGCTCCGTGCGCTGCGGCACCCTCTCGACGGGCGGGAGCGGCGGGTGACGTTTCCCGCAGGCGGCTGACAGAAAGGCACAAGGCACGAGGCACAAGGCACAGATAAGAAGTAAGGAAAAGTTCTTCGCGCGGAGCGCGTCCACACTTTTGCCTTTTGAACTTTGCCTTGTGCCTTGTGCCTTATTCATCAGAGGACGTAGCGGCTGAGGTCCTGATCTTTGACGATGTCGGAGATGGTGCGGCTGACGTACTCCGCGTCGATGAGCTGTCGCTTGGGTTCGAGGTCGGGCCCCTCGAAGCTGATCTCGTCGAGCACCTTCTCCATGATTGTGTGCAGGCGGCGCGCGCCGATGTTCTCGGTCTGCTCGTTGACGCGGACGGCGAAGCGCGCGACGGCGTCGATGGCGTCGACGGTAAAGTCCAGCTCGATGCCCTCGGTTTCGAGCAGCGCCTTGTACTGCTTGACGAGCGAGTTCTTGGGCTCGGTCAGGATGCGCTTGAAGTCGTCGAGCGTGAGCGCGTCGAGTTCGACGCGGATGGGGAAGCGCCCCTGTAGCTCGGGGATGAGGTCGGAGGGCTTCGAGACGTGGAAGGCGCCGGCCGCGATGAAGAGGACGTGGTCGGTGCGCACCATCCCGTAGCGCGTGTTGACGGTCGTGCCCTCGACGATGGGCAGGAGGTCGCGCTGGACGCCCTCGCGCGAAACGTCGGGGCCGTGCCCGCCGGACTCGCGCCCGGCGATCTTGTCCAGCTCGTCGAGGAAGATGATGGCGGAGGATTCGACGCGCTCCAGCGCGGCGCGCGCGACGGAGTCCATGTCGACGAGCCGCTCCTCCTCCTCCTGTATGAGGTACTCCATGGCCTCGTCCACGCGCATGCGCTGGCGCTTGGTGCGCCCCTGGAAGAGGTTGCCGAGCATGTCCTTCATGTTGATGCCCATCTCCTCGACGCCCTGTGGGCCGGCGACTTCGATGGTCGGGAAGCTCTTCTCGCGCACATCCATTTCGACGAGACGGCTGTCGAGCTTGCCGTCGCGCAACTGCGCGCGCAGCTTCTCGCGTGTCTTCTGGAACTGTTCGTCGCGGTCTGGGCCCGAGGGGGGCGTCGGAGAGTCCGTCGAGTCGTCGCCCGAGTCGAAGTCGTAGAAGCCTGCGGAGGCGCGCGGCGGGAGGAGCAGGTCAAGTATGCGTTCCTCCGCGTTATTCTCGGCCTTTTCGGCGACCTCTTCGATCTTCTCCTCGCGCACCATGTCGACGGCTATCTCGCAGAGGTCGCGGATCATGCTCTCCACGTCGCGGCCGACGTAGCCGACCTCGGTGAATTTCGACGCCTCGACCTTGAGGAAGGGCGAGTTGGACATGCGCGCGAGGCGGCGCGCGATCTCGGTCTTGCCGACGCCGGTCGAGCCGATCATGATGATGTTTTTGGGCATCACGTCGGCGGCCATCTCGGGCGGGAGCTTCTGGCGGCGGACGCGGTTGCGGAGCGCGATGGCGACGGCGCGCTTGGCCGCGTGCTGGCCGACGACGTGCTTGTCGAGCTGCGCGACGATCTGCCGCGGGGTCATCTCGTCGAGCCGCGAATCCTCTTCGACCTCGCCTGAAAGATATATCACCATGTGCGAACGCGACCGCTGCTTAAAAGCCGGCGCGGAACTCCGGCGCCCGTCGGCGCGCAAAGACCCCGCGCCTCAAATCTCCTCGACGACGATGTTCTGGTTCGTGTAGATGCAGATTTCGCCCGCGATGCGCAGGGCGCGCTCGGCGATCTCTCTCGCGCTCAAGTCCGTGTGCTCCGAGAGTGCGCGCGCGGCGGCGAGCGCGTAAGGGCCGCCGGAGCCGATGGCGAGGACGCCGCCGTCGTCGGGCGCGATGACGTCGCCGTTGCCCGAGAGCAGGAAAGAGCTCTTCTCGTCGGCGACGATCAGAAGCGCCTCCAGGTGGCGCAGAATCTTGTCGGTGCGCCACTCCTTGCTCAGCTCGATGGCGGCGCGTTCGAGGTTGCCGTGATACTGTTCGAGCTTGCCCTCGAAGCGCGCGAGGAGCGAGAAGGCGTCGGCGGTGGCCCCCGCGAAGCCGCAGAGAATCTTCTCGTTATAGAGCCGGCGCACCTTTCGCGCGCCGCTCTTCATGATGGTGTCGCCGTGCGTCACCTGCCCGTCGCCCGCGAGCGCGACGCGGCCGCCGCGCCGCACGAGCAGGATGGTAGTACTGCGAAACTCTTTTTCCGGGCGACTCATAAGTAAGCATTGCACTATAGAAACTGGCGAGAAGGGAAGTCAAGCGAGCC
>JBEVKV010000599.1:0-12995 GCA_040509515.1 Pyrinomonadaceae bacterium
AATTTGAAATTCTCGACGCCGCCTACACGCGTCTAATTCTTACGGGCGGCGCGCCTGCGCCGTCTGGCGCGCGTGGCGCGCGTTCTGCTCGTCGAGCCAGCGCTTGAGCGGGGCGAAGTAGTCGATGATGGCGGTGGCGTCCATCCGGTCTTCGCCCGTCAGCGCCTTCAAAGCCTCGGGCCACGGCCGGCTCTGCCCCATGGCGAGCATCTGCTTGAGCTTCGCGCCCGCCGCCTTGTTGCCGTAGATCGAGCAGCGGTTGAGCGGCCCCGTAAAGCCCGCCTCGCGGCAGAGCGCGCGGTGGAACTGGAACTGCAAAATCGCCGCGAGGAAGTAGCGCGCGTAGGGCGTGTTCGCCGCGACGTGGTACTTCGCGCCCGCGTCGAAGTCCTGCTCCGAGCGCGGCGCGGGCGGCGCGATGCCCTGATACTTCGTCCGCAGCTCCCACCACGCGCGGTTGTAGTCCGTCGGCTTCACCTCGCCCGAGAAGACCTTCCAGCGCCACTGATCGACCAGATAGCCGAACGGCAGAAAGGCGACCTTGTCGAGCGCGAGCCGCAGCAGCAGCCCCGTGTCGGCGCTCTCGTCCGGCACGCGTTCGATGAGCCCGATGCGCTTCAGATACTCGGGCGTGACCGAGAGCGCGACCGCGTCGCCGACCGCCTCGTGGAAGCCGTCGTTGGCGCTGTTCTGGTAGAGCGGGGACTGCGGCGCGTAGGCCATCTGGTAGTAGTTGTGCCCGAGTTCGTGGTGGACGGTCTGGAAGTCCTCCGCGTCGATCTTGATGCACATCTTGAGACGCACGTCGCGCTGCGAGTCAACGTCCCACGCGCTCGCGTGGCAGACGACCTCCCTGTCCTGCGGCTTCACGAAGAGCGAACGCTCCCAGAAGGTGGCGGGCAGAGGGTCGAGCCCGAGCGAGGTGAAGAAGCCCTCGCCGTAGCGCACCATCTGCTGCGGCGTCGTCTTGCGCTCGACGAGTATCTTCGTCAAATCGAAGCCCGGGTCGCTCTTCTCCGGCTTCAAAATGGGATAGACGTTGCCCCACGTCTGGCTCCACATGTTGCCGAGCAGGTGCGCGGGGATGGGCTGGTCTTCGCGGACGAGATTTTTGCCGTACTTCTCCGCCAGCTTCCAGCGCGTGTAGGTGTAGAGCGAGTCGTAGAGCGGCTTGACCTGAAGCCACAGCCGCTCCATCTCGGCGGCGAACTCTTCGGGGCTCAGGTCGTAGTTCGAGCGCCAGAGCGCGCCCGTGTCGGCGAAGCCCATCTCGCGCGCGCCCTTGTTGGAGAGTTCGACGAAGCGCGCGTACTTCGCCTTGAATGGCGGCGAGATGGAGTGCCACCCGAGCCACGCGCGCTTGAGCGCCTCGGGGTCGCGGCTCTCGGTCATGATCTGCTCAAGGTCGTTCAGCGTCAGGCACTTCCCCTTCTCGCCGTCGGGGCAGTACTTCCCCTTGCCGTAGTCGCTCGACAGCGAGGCGTTAATCTTCGTCAACTCCTCGCGCTCGGCCGGGTTCGACGGCGCGGGCGCGACGAGCGCCAGCTTGAGCAGCAACAGCTTCCGGCGCGTGTTGTAGGGGAGTTGCAGCTTGTCGAAGCGCGTCGCCTCGACGGCCAGCTCGGTGACGGCCGCGGTCAACTCGTCGTTGGCCGCGGCGGCGAGCAGCTCGGTGTCCTCGGTGATGAAGTTCTCCTGCACCCAGCCCGCCCGCGCCGCGCGCAGGTTCAGCTCGGCGAGACGCTGCTCGGCGTGTTTGACGAACTCGTTCGCCTCGGCGACGGTCGCCCTCCTGCCGGCGGCGCCGCCGCCCCCCGAGACGCGCCCCCGCCCCGTCTGCGCGCGCGCCGGCGCGGCCCACGTCAACAACAAAGAGAGCAGGACGGCCGCGCCGCCCGCGCGCCGCAAGGCGCCGTTAGACAGTCCCATACGCAACCTCCGGTCGGAGCCGTTTCGACTTAAGAGCAGGCTGAAAAGTTTTAGGGGAAGACGCCGCCATTGTAGCGCCGAACCCGCCCCCCGTCATAACGCCCCGCGCCCGACGGCCGCGTCGCCCGCGTCGGTTCGCGCCTTCGGGAACAGGAGCGAGGCGACGACCGACGCGGCGATGAGCGTGGCGATGATGCCGAGCGACAGCCCGATGGGGAACTTGCCGCCGAACAGCCCGTTGAGCCAGACCATCTTCAGCCCGACGAAGACGAGCACCGCCGCCAGCCCGTACTTCAGCAGGTGGAACTTATCTATCGCGCCCGCCAGCATGAAGTAGAGCGCGCGCAGGCCGAGGATGGCGAAGATGTTCGACGTGAAGACGATGAGCGGCTCGCCCGTCAGCGCGAAGATGGCCGGCACCGAGTCCACCGCGAAGATGATGTCGGTCGCTTCGAGGAAGAGCAGCGCCACGAAGAGCGGCGTCGCGTGGAGCGCGCCTTTCATCCGGACGAAGAACCGCTGGCCGTGCAGCTCCCGCGTCGTCGGCACCAGCCGCCGGAAGAGACGTATGAGCAGGTTCTTCTCAGGCTCGACGTCCTTCTCCTCGGTGAACATCATCTTGACGCCGGTCAGGATGAGGAACGCGCCGAAGAGGACGACGACCCAGTGATACTGCATCAGCGCGCTCCCCAGCGCGATGAAGATCGCGCGGAAGATGAGCGCGCCGATGATGCCGTAGAAGAGGACGCGGTGCTGGTACTTCGCCGGGATCGCGAAGTATGAGAAGACGAGCACGAAGACGAAGATGTTATCGACCGAGAGCGCCTTCTCGACGACGTAGCCGGTGAGGAATTCGAGCCCGACGCGCCACGCCGCCCCCGACGGGTCGAAGCCCGGCACCGCCATCAGCCGCGGGTCTTGCGGGAACTTCCAGAGCGCGTACTGGTAGAGCAGGAAGTTGAACAGGAGCGCGAGCGTCACCCAGACGACGCTCCACCCGGCGGCCTCGCGGAACGAGACCGCGTGCGCCTTGCGGTGGAACACCCCGAGGTCGAGCCCGAGCAGCAGCAGCACGAAGCCCGTGAAGCCGAGGTAGAACCACCAGTATTCGGAAAAGGGGAAAAGTTCGACCATCGTTCAATCCTTTCGCGCCGCAGCGCATGGCTCGCGCGCGCAAAAGGAAAGACCTCCCGCGCGCCGACTAGGGCCGCGAAAGGTCTTGGTCATCGAGGTCAACTCTTACCGGTGAGCCGGGAGCCCGACGACGGGCTCCGTATTGACGACTTCACCAGACCCGCTTCGGGCGGGCGACCTACTCCCCTTTCAGACACGGATATGCTACGAAGACGGCGCGCCGGCTGTCAACAAATGCCCTGTTACATTTCCGTCACGCGCCGTTTGAACCTGACGCGCGCGCCCGACGTAAGCTCCAAAAGACCCCGGACGACTTCCACCCGAACCCGAAGGAGCCAAGCAGATGCTTCGAGTAAGCACGCGCCTTTCCACGCTTTCCACGCCGTTCACGCTCGCGCTCATAATTCTCGCCACGCTCGCACCCGCCGAGACGCGCGCGCAGGCAGCCGCCGGCAACTTCGAGCTGGTCAAACTGGCCGAGGGCGTCTACGCCGCGACGCGCACGGAGCCGCCGGGGCTGACCGTCAACGGCAACAGCGTCTTCATCATCAACGACGAGGACGTGGTCGTCGTCGACACGACGCTCACGCCGGGCACGGCGCGCGAGGAGATAGCGGCGCTGCGCCGGCTGACCGACAAGCCCGTCCGCTACGTCGTCAACACGCACTGGCACGACGACCACCTTCTGGGCAACGCCGCCTACCGCGAAGCCTTCCCCGGCGCGGAGTTCATCGCGCACGCCGCCACGCGCGAGTACCTGCCCGGCACCGGACTGACGAACAGACGGATGGCGATGTCAGAGCGCGGCTACCCCGGCTTCATCGGCGCGCTCAAGCGGAGGCTTGAGAAGAACGAGAGCGTCTTCGGCGGCCCGCTCGACGCGGAGGAGCGCGCCACCATCGCGAGCGACATACGCATCGCAGAACGCTACATGGCCGAGAATCCTTCGGCCGAAGTCGTCCTGCCGAACGTCACGCTCCACGACAGGCTCACGCTCCACCGCGGGCGACGCCGCATAGACATCATCCACCTCGGGCGCGGTCACACGAGCGGCGACATCGTCGTACACCTCCCCGAAGAGGGCGTCGTCGTCGCGGGCGACCTCGTCATCCACCCCGTCCCCTACGTCGGCAACCCGCAGTCGCACCCCGCCGACTGGGGCGAGACGCTCGAACGGCTCCTCGCGCTCAAGCACACCGTCATCGTCCCCGGCCACGGCCCCGTCCTGCGCGACGACTCACACGTCAGACTCATGTCACGCCTCTTCGCCTCCATGTCGCGACAGGTCGCGGCGGGCGTCGCGCGCGGCGAGACGCTCGAACAGTTGAGGAAGTCGGTCAACCTCGAAGAGTTCCGCCGGAGCTTCGCCGGCGACTCGCGCGTGCGCCGCGACATCTTCGACAGCTACGTCCTCGGCGCGGGGCTCGCCGCCGCCTACGCGGACGCGACCGCGAAGAAGTAGAGCCTAAGGCCGTGAGCGCGGACACACCGGCCCGCGCTCACGGCTTTAAGGGCCGGAGTCTTTGAGGATGACGACGTCGCTGGTGGTCGTGCCGTTGGCGAGGAGGAGCCGGCCTTCGCGCGAGAGGTCGAAGGAGTAGAAGATTTCGCGCGTGTAGTTGGTTACCTGCCGCGGCTCGCCGCCTTCGAGCGGCTGCTGCCTGAGGTTGGCCACGCCGTCGCGCAGGTCTGTGTAGACGAAGGCGCGCGCGTCGGTCGTCCAGTGGATCGAGGACATCCCGTTGGCCTCGTTCTGCGGCACGTCGAAGACGCGCGCGGGCTCGCCGCCCTCGGCGGGGATGACGGCGATGCCCCACGGAGCGCCCGGGCGCTCCTCCTTGTGCCAGTAGGCGACGTGCCGCCCGTCGGGCGACACCGACGGGCGCATTGAGAGGTCGCGTGTCAGCCGCTCGGGCTCGCCGCCCTCGATGGGCACGCGCCAGAGGTTGGTCTGCGCGCCCTGCCCCGCGTGCTCGTAGACGACCCAGCGGCCGTCGCGCGTCACCTGCGGCCAGTTGCTGTTCTCTTCGCCGGCGGTCAGGCGCACGGGGTTGCTGCCGTCCCTGTCCATCCGCCAAATCTGCCACGCGCCCGAGCGGTTCGAGTGGAAGAGCACGTAGCGTCCGTCGGGCGAAGAGACCGGCGCGTAGTTTCTCCCGGCCCCGGCCGTCAACTGCACCTGCCCGCTGCCGTCCGCCCCCATCTCCCAGATGTCGGCGTTGCCCGACGCGTCGGAGGCGAAGAGCACGCGCCCGTCCGGCGTCCACGACAGATCGACGTAGCGGCCCGCGCCCGACGTTATCTGCGCCCGCCGCTCGTAGTCGCCGGGCTGCGTGAGAAAGATGGTCGTCAGCGTCTGGCTCTGCACGGCCGCGAGCGCGCGCGCGTCGTCCGAGAGACTCAGGTCGCCGTAGTCGGTCAGGTCGTTGGTCAGGCGTGTGACATCGCCGCCGGGGTAGCCCAGACGCCAGAGCTGACGCATCGAGACCGTCTCGTCCATCGCCGACAGCAGCAGCCCCGAGCCGTCCGCGAGCCAACGCAACTGCCCCACGTCGCTCCAACGCTTGCCCGGCGACAGCTCGCGCTCGCCGCCGCCCGCGAGTCCCACCTCAAGCGCCTTCAAATAGAATCCGTTCGCGTCCGAGGTCTCGACGACGAAGCCCAGACGCTCGCCGTCGGGCGAGAAGGCGGGCGCGGCTGACGCGGTGAAGTGCTCCGGGTAGTCGCGCGCGGCGACGGCGCGCTCGCCCGTCCCGTCTTCGGCCGCGACGTACATCGTCTCGCGCCCCCGGGAAGGTTCGGCGACGAAGTATGCGAGCCGCCGCCCGTCGTGCGCGACGCCGACCGAGCCGCCGACGCCGCGCCTGATGAGCTTGACCGAGCCTCCGAGCCACGGCACCTGATAGAGGTCGAAGCCGCCGCCATCTTTCGCCGCGACGGTGTAGTAGATGTACGTGCCGTCGCGTGAGAAGGTCAGGCTGCGGTAGTAGGCTTCCGAGGGCGGCACCAGCCGCACGCTGTTCGAGACGGCGACCTGCCGCACCCAGAGCCCCTGCTTGCCCGCCTCGTTGATGACGTAGGCGACGATCTTCCCGTCGGGCGAGAGCGCCGCGCGCCTCACGTTACCCGAGGTCGTGACCTTGACCGCCGCGGCCTTCTGAAACGCGTCCGCCGCCACGCCCGGCCGGCGCGCGAACTGCCACACCGCCAGCCCCGCCAGCAGCAGCGCGACCACCGCGAGCGACGCCGCGAGCAGCGCGAAGCGACCCCTGCGCGGAGCCTCCGCCGCGCGCGCGGCGCGCGGCCCGACGGCCACACCGGCACTCACATTTTCGCGGGCGGCGCTCTCGTCAACCTTCGGCGCGACGGCCGTCACGTCCTTCGACGCCGCTTGTGAGGAAGGTGTCGCGTGAATCGCGCGCGCGCCGGCGTCAGTCAGGTGCGGAGCCTCCCAGGAGCCTATGCGCCGCAGCATCGCGTCGAAGCGCGGGTCGTCGCGCAGGTTCCGCAGGCGCGGGTCGACGCGGACGAAGGCGAGCCCGACGGCGTGCTCGCTCGCCGCGCGTTCCAGCCACTCGAACGCCCCGTCGCGCTCGCCGAGCAGCGAGTGGACGACCGCCACCTCGTAGGCCAGAGCGCCGCGCGCCTCGCCCTTTCGTATAAGCTCAGCCAGCGCCGCGCGCGCCGACGCCGCGTCGCCGCACGAGGCGAGGACGTGCGCGTGCTTGGCGCGCGTCGTCGGCGTGTCGCCCGCGAAGGCGCGCTCCTGCTCGTAGACCGCCAGCGCGTCGTCGCACGCGCCCTGCATCTCGTAGCACCAGCGCAGGACGATGTGCGTGGACATCGAACCGGGGTCGAGTTCGAGCGCGCGGCGGCACTGCTCAATCGCGTCGTCGAAGCGGCCGGCGAGGAAGAGCACGTTGGCCGCGCCGGTCGCCACCACGGGCGAACGCGGCGCGGCCTCGCGCGCGCGCTCTATCTCCGCGACCGCCTCGTCGTGGCGGCCCCGCGCCGACAAATTGAAGGCGTGCCAGCGGCGCGCGACCGCACTCTCCGGTTTCAGTTGAACCGCGCGGCTCAGTTCCCTCTCGGCCCCCTCCCAGTCGCGTTCGTAGTAGAGCTTGACGAAGCCGAGCGAGGCGTGCGCCTCGGCGAGCGAGTCGTCGGCCTCGACCGCGCTCAGCGCCGCGACGACCGCGCGCTCCCACGCGGCCTCGGGCGGCGGCTCGACGTACCAGTTCATCAGCGCGTAGCAGTCGGCCAGCTCCGCCCACGCCATCGCGAAGCGCGGGTCGCGTTTGACGGCGCGCTCCAGACGCTCGACCGCCTGCCGGAGCCCCTCGGCCGTGCGGCGCGTGGCGAAGTAGCGCCCGGCGACGTAGAGCTGATGCGCCTCCTCGTCTTCGGTGAGCCGCGGCCCCGTCGTCGTCGGCGTGGTGTGGATGGCCTGCGAAGGCTGCGGGAGGGTCGGCCCCGTCGTGCGGGCTTTGAGCGGGTCGCCGGTCGAGACGCCCGCCTCGCGCGGCGGCCTCGCCCCGTCGCCGCCGTCTGACTTCGCGCGCCCATCATAGGAGCCGCGCCCCAACTCGTCGCCCGTCAGGTGCGGCAGAAGCGCCTGCGCGACCTGCTCGGACATCGAGTCTTCGACCGCGAAGAAGTCCGTGAACTGCTCGTCGAACTTGCCGGCCCAGAGCGGCGCGGCGTCGCGCGTGCGGATGAGCTGGACGGTGACGCGGACGCGCTCGCCGACGCGCTGGATGCGCCCGTCGAGCACGTAGGCCACGTCAAGCTCGTGGCCCGCCAGCGCCGCGCTCTGCTCGCCGTCGAAATACTTGATGACCGAGCTTGTGGGTCGGACGACGATGCCGCCGACGTTCGAGAGCTTGGTGATGATGGCGTCGGCCATGCCCATCCCCAAAAACTCGTCGCGGTTCTCCTCGTGGCTCAGCGTCTTGAAGGGGAGGACGGCGATGGACTTGCCCGCCGGCGCGGAAGGCTCCGCGTCGTCGATGCGCGTCTCGGCCGTCGCGGGGAAGTAGGCGGGCGCGCCGACGGGACGGCCTTCGAGGTAATGCTCGATGTCGCGCGCGAACTCTTCGACCGTCTGGTAGCGCCGCTGCGGCTCCTTCCTCAGAGCCTTGAGGACGATGTTGTCGATGCTCCCCGAGAGTTGACGGCGGAGCCTTTCGAGCGAGCCGTCGCGGACGCGGCTGACCGAGTCGGGCGTGATCTCGACGGGCTCGCGGCCGTGTGAAGAGATGACCTCGATGAGATTGACGGCGACCGACGGGCGCTCGGGCTCCTGCTCGCAGATGACGCGCGCCATCTCCTCGGGCGAGCGGTTGCGCAGCGTGTACGGCCGGTGGCCGGTCAGAAGGTCGTAGAGCAGAACGCCCAAAGAGTAAACGTCGCTGACCATCGTCACCGTCTCGCCGCGCACCTGTTCGGGTGAGGCGTACTCGGGCGTCATCAGGCGCATCGCCAGCGTCGTCGGGTCGAGCGCGCGCCCGCCCATCTCGGGGTTGAGCAGCTTGGCGATGCCGAAGTCGAGCAGCTTGGGCGTGCCGTCGGCCGTGACCAGCACGTTCGACGGCTTGAGGTCGCGGTGGATGACGAGGTTGTGGTGCGCGTAGGCGACCGCCGTGCAGACCTTGAGGAAGAGGCGCAGGCGCTCGGGCGTCGAGAGCTTGTGCGCGTCGCAGAACTGGTTGACGGGCAGCCCCTCGATGTACTCCATGACGAAGTAGGGCAGCCCGTCGTCGGTCGTCCCGCCGTCCATCAGCCGCGCGATGTAGGTGTGGTCGAGCGAGGCGAGGATTTGCCGCTCCTGCCGGAAGCGGCGGAGGATGAAGTCGGTGTCCATCCCGCGCTTGACGAGCTTGATGGCGACGCGCTTCTGGAACTCGTCGTCGGCGCGCACCGCGAGGTAGACCGCGCCCATCCCGCCGCGCCCCAACTCCCTCACGATGCGGTACGAGCCGATGCGCCGGCCGATGAAGGGCGCGGCCTCGTCGTAGACGCCGGCGTCGAACGCGGCGGCGTCGAACGCCCCGGCGACGGCGCCGCGCGCGGTCTCGCCGATGACGCCCGCGACCGCCGGCTCCTCGATGAACGCGCCGGCCTGCTCGTCCGAGCGGATGAGCATCTCGACCTGACGGCGCAACTCCGCGTCGCCGGCGCACGCACGCGCGAGGTACGCTTCGCGCTCCTCGGGCGCGAGATCCATCGCGGCGTCGAAGATGCCCTCTACCTGTTTCCAGCGTTCAGGGGTCACGGGGGAACTTCTCTAAAAAGGGCGGCCGCGCCGGTCTGCAAACTTGCGCGCCGGCGGCCGCCCACGAAAACTACACCGAGCGCTTATCAGATGATTCCCCGGATGAAGCGGATGCTTTACTGAAGGGGCGGCCGCGCCGACCCGCGAGAGGCAAGACGTTTGCAAAGACGCGCCGATTATAACAAACCGCCGCCCCCGAGAAAATCTTCGGCCGTCCTTCAAAAATTCGCTTCCAACGCCGGGTCGAATGGCGCTATCATACGCGCCTCGACGAAAACGGCGCGCCCCCCTCGGAGCCCGAAGCAAGCCCCCGACACATTCAGAAGTCTCTCTCGCCCAAGTTTCCGCCGGCCGCCCGGCAGGAGGCGCACTCTCATGAAGCAACGTCCACGCCGCGGCCCGTCGCACGCGCACGCACTCCCGCGCAAGTCGCTCGCCTTCGTTCTCTTCGCCGCGCTGGCGGCCGCCGCCGGCCTCGCGCTTGTGAAACCCGACGCCGCTTCGGCCGCGCGCGCGGAAGAAGCCTCGGCCGTTTCGCCCGACCTGCTCTGGATGAACGGCGGGCACGCGGGCGGGTCGGGCAAGGCCGCGCTCTCGCCCGACGGGCAACTGCTCGCCACGGCCGACTACTCCGAGGTTTTCGTCTGGCGCTACGCCGACGGCCGTCTGCTCCGCACCTTCGGCGCGTACTGGATGGACTCGATGAAGTGCGTCAGGTTCACGCCCGACGGCCAGTACGTCGTCGGCGCGGGGACGTGGATTCCGGGACAGACACGCAGCACGATTGTCATGTGGCGCGTCTCGGACGGCGCGCTCGTACGCGAGTTCGGCGTGAGCCGTGACGTGAAGTCAATCGCGCTCTCGGCCGACGGCCGACTGCTCGCGGCGGCCGTCGGCGGCGGCGAGCCTTCCGTCATCCTCTACGACGTGGCGACGGGCGGAGCGGTCAGAACCTTAGGCGCGTTCGCGGCGGGCGCCGTCGCCTTCTCGCGCGACGGGTTCGTCGCGGCGGCCGGCGCGGACGAGTTCGGCGACCCTCCCACTGTCACGGTCTGGCGCGCGTCCGACGGCGCGCAGGTGGCAAAACTCTCCGGCCTCAGCTTCATCACCGACGCGGTCGCCTTCTCGCCCGACGGCCGCTACCTCGCGGCGGGCGACTGGAGCGGGGGCGGCACGACTCCGAAAGTCATCGTGTGGCTCGCGCCGGCCTTCCTGCCGGTGCAGGTGCTCTCGCCTTACGCGGGCCCGGGCGGCACGCTCGCGTTCACGCCCGACAGCCAGTCGTTGGCGGCGGTCAACGCCGACGGCGTCGCCGTCTGGCACCTGCCCGACGGCCTGCTGACAAAGACCGTCCCCGTCTTCACGGGCGAGGCGACGTGGAACCTCATCTTCTCCGACGCCGACACGCTCTTCGCTTCGGGCGCGCAGTCGTTGGCCGGGGTCTGGCGCGTCTCGGACGGCGCGCGCGTGCGCACCATCGGGGCCGAGCGCGAGTTCGTCACCTCGGCCGCCTTCTCGCCCGACGGCGCGCACCTCGTCACGAGCAACGGTAACGACCGCGCGTCGACCGGCGCGTGGCACGTCGAGATGTTCCGCTCGTCGGACGGCGCGCGCGTCCGCAAGCTCGCCGCGCACGCGGACATCATCAACTCGGTCGCCGTCTCGCCCGACGGGACGCGCGTCGCCTCCGGCTCGGGCGCGCAGCCGCCCGACACGCGCGACACGCGCATCTTCGTCTCGCCGGCCTCGGGCATCGGCGCGCCGCTCATCCTGCCCGGGCACGCGGGCGGGACGCTCTCGGTCGCCTTCTCGCCCGACGGCCGGACGCTCGCCTCGGGCGGGCGCGATAAGCTGATTAGACTCTGGCGCGTGTCTGACGGCGCGGCCGTTCGCGCCTTGAGCGGTCACGCGAACTGGGTCAACGCGGTCGCGTACTCGCCCGACGGGCAGACGATAGTCTCGGGCGGCGACGCGACGGTCAGGTTCTGGCGCGCGTCGGACGGAGCCCCGCTGCGCTCGATAATGCCGGACGGCTACCCCGTCGGCTCGGTCGCATACTCGCCCGACGGGCAGACAGTCGCGTCCACGACCTACAACGGCGTGCAGCTCTGGCGCGCGTCGGACGGAGCCCCGCTGCGCTCGGTTTTCGTCACCCCGGGCTATAACAACCTCGGCAACGTCGTCTTCTCGGCCGACGGCTCGGTCGTCTCGGTCGCCAACGGCAGTTACGCGCCGGTCGTCTGGTTCTGGCGCGTCTCGGACGGCGCGCTGCTCAAGACCTACAACGCCGAGACGGGATGGGTGCAACCGCCCGCGCTCGCCGTCTCGCCCGACGGCGCGAAGCTCGCGCTCGGGCGCTACGACTCCATCGTCGAGATGGCGCGCCACCCCTTCGCGTCGGCCGCGCCAACTCCAACTCCGAGTCCGACACCAACGCCGACATCGACACCGACGCCAACCCCAACGCCGACTCCAACTCCAACTCCGAGTCCGACGCCCACGCCGTCGCCGACGCCGGACATCATCCCGCCGGCGGGGCCGCCGCTGGTCTACGTCGAGGAGGACACGCCGCCTTCGGCCGAGGGCGTGGCCGCGCTCTCCGTCGTCGTCAGACGCACGGGCGATTTGTCTCGACCTTCGGCCGTGGACTACGCGACCGCCGACGGGACGGCGCTTGAGGGGCGCGATTACGTCGCGGCCTACGGCACGCTCAACTTCGCGGCGGGCGAGGCCGAGAAGGGCGTCACGGTGCTCGTCATCGACGACGGCTACACGGAGCCCGACGAGTCGTTCACGCTCACGCTCGCGAACGCGTCGAACGCGCAACTCGGCGCGCCGAGCGTCTCGCGGCTCACCATCCGCGACGCCGACCCGGGCGGGCAGGCGAATCCGATTGACGCGACCGACTTCTTCGTCCGCCAGCACTACTTCGACTTCCTCGGCCGCGACGCCGACCCGAACGGCCACGCGCACTGGGCCGGCGGCGTCGAGTCGTGCGGAGCGGACGCCCTCTGCCGCGAGGCGAGACGCGTCAACACGTCCGCGGCCTTCTTCATGTCGATAGAATTTCAGGAGACGAGCTACCTCGTCCACCGCATGTACAAGGCCGCGTTCGGCGACCTGCCCGGCGCGCCCGTGCCCCTGCGGCGCGAGGAGTTGATGCCCGACGCGGCTCGGCTCGGGCGCGGCGTCGTCATCGGCCGGGGCGACTGGCAGCGACAGATCGAAGAGAACAAGGACGCCTTCGCGCTTGAGTTCGTCGCCCGCGCGCGCTTCGCCGAAGCCTACCCGGCCGGGATGTCCGCCGCGGACTTCGTGGCGAAGCTCAACGCGAACACCGGCGGCGCGCTCTCCGCCGCGGAGGCCGGCGCGCTCGCGGCCGAGCTTTCGGCCGCCGGCCCGGGCGACGCGCGCGCACGCGCCGCCGCGCTCCGCCGCGTCGCCGAGCACGAAGAGTTCTCGCGGCGCGAGTTCAAACGCGCCTTCGTCCTCGCGCAGTACTTCGGCTACCTGCGCCGCAACCCGAACGAGGGCGCGGACGCGGACTTCTCGGGCTACCGTTTCTGGCTCTCGAAGCTCGAACAGTTCGGCGGCGACTACGTCGCGGCCGAGATGGTCAGGGCCTTCCTCGACTCGGCCGAATACCGCCAACGCTTCG
>JBEVKV010000600.1:0-12667 GCA_040509515.1 Pyrinomonadaceae bacterium
TTTTTCTCGGCGGCGCGTATTTTTCCGAACGCCGCCCACACTGTTCCCCTGTAAGCCGGCGCGACCCGAAACGTCGCGCCGGTTGGCCGGGAACCCGGCCGACCACAGAGCAAGGGGTTTACAAAGCATCTGACGGGGCGATTTCCGTCACGGGGAGAACGGAACGCCTCGCCAGTCGGGCGGCACGGTCGAAAGGCCGGGTCGCCCATTTTTTTATTCACTCACGCCGCGCCGTACTTCTTGAACCAGGCCGCGAGCCGCCGCCAGCCGTCGGCGGCGGCCTCCTTGTTGTAGGAGGGGCGGTAGTCCGCGTGGAAGCCGTGGCCGGCCTCCGGGTAGACGATAATCTCGGACGCCCGCGCGGCCTTCGACTTCGACGCCTTCAGCGCCTCGCGCATCCTCTCGACCGACGCCAGCGGAATCCCCGTGTCCTGCCCGCCGTAGAGCCCGAGCACCGGCGCGTTCAGCTCGCCGGCCACGTCGACGGGCTGGCGCGGCGTCAGGGGGTTAGCCGGCTGGCCGGGGTTGGCGACCAGACGCCCGTACCACGCGACGCCCGCGTCCACCTCCCTGCTGTGCGCCGAGTAGAGCCACACGATGCGCCCGCCCCAGCAGAAGCCCGTGACGCCGATTTTCTTCGCGTCCGACTTCTTCGTCGCGCGCGCCCACGCCACCGTCGAGTCGAGGTCGGCCATCACCTGCTCGTCCGGCACCTGCGCGACGACCTTCATCACGTCCTCCATCTTGAGTTGCGTCGTGTCGCCCTGCCGGAAGTAGAGCGACGGCGCAACGGCCAGATAGCCGAGCTTCGCGAAGCGGCGGCACACGTCCTTGATGTGTTCGTGGACGCCGAAAATCTCCTGCACTACGAGCGCGACGGGGAAGTTCTTGCCCTTCGCCGGCATCGCGCGGTAGCCCGGCATCTCGACGCCGCCGCGCACAGGGATGCTGACCTCGCCGGCTTCGAGCCCGGCCGTGTCGGTCGTAATCACGGTCTGCGCCGCGACGGGCTGCACCGCCAGCGCGAACCCCGCCGCCAGCGTGGCCGTGATAAACCCGCGCCTCGAAACCTCCTCCGGCAACAGCCCGACCAGCTCTTCGTGTATCTCTTTCACAGAGTATATTCCTTTCAGAAAGTGGGATGGCGCTACTCTAACGCAAGCCGCCCCGTGCAGAAAGATACCGCACGCACAATTTCCGCCGCGCGCGGGGCCGGCGGCTATTCACTCTGGCGGAACCGGCCGTCTCTGGTAACATTCAACCGCCGGCGGGCGGCGCGGAGGACGACCATGAAGAGTGACAAGAACCTGATCGAGATCGACCCCGAAAAGCTCGGCGGGACGCCCGTCTTCTACGGCACCCGCGTCCCGATTCAAAACCTGTTCGACTGCCTGGAGACGGGCGAGACGCTCGACCAGTTCCTCGACCAGTTCCCCACCGTCACGCGCGAGCAGGCGCTGGCCGTCCTTGAGGAGTCGAAGGAGAGACTGCTCGTCGGTTATGAGAGTGCTGCTTGACGAATGCGTCACGCGCTACCTCAAGCGCGACCTGCCGGGGCACGAGGTCTTCACGGCGGAGGAAGCGGGCTTCAAGGGATTGAAGAACGGCCGGCTTCTGCAAGCCGCCGCCGCCGGCCGGTACGACGTGCTCGTCACGGTAGACCAGAATCTCCAACACCAGCAGAACCCCGAAACCCTTCCCCTCCCTGTCATCGTCCTCTCCGCCAAAAGAAGCACCTACCCCGTGCTCAAGCCCCTGATGCCGCGTGTGCTGGAAGCACTGGAAACGCTCGAAGCCGGTCGGCCAATAGTCATCAAGCCTTGAGCGAATCGGGCGCGGCGGGGGTTGAAAAGGCGTGCGGGGCGGCGTAGATTGACTGGGCTTTGACAGTCCCCTGATGACGGAGGGAATTTTTTTATGAGCATGTGCGAGTCGCTGGCGGCGGAGATGCGGCAGGAGGCGAAGACGACGAGGCGTCTGTTGGAGCGCGTGCCCGAGGCGTCGCTCGGGTGGAAGCCGCACGAGAAGTCTATGACGCTCGGCCGGCTGGCCGCGCACGTCGCGGAGCTGCCCGAACTAATCGTCCCCGCGCTGTTGCGGCCCGAGTTCGACTTCGGCTCCGGCGACTTCAAGCCGTTCGACCCCAAGAGCACCGCCGAGCTGTTGGAGAAGTTCGACCGCAACATCGAGACGACGGCGGGACTTCTGGAGAAGCAGCCCGACGACAAGATGGGCGAGCCGTGGAAGCTGCGCAACGGCGAGCACGTCCTCTTCGAGATGCCGCGCGGGATGGTCGTCCGCTTCATCGGGCTCAACCACGTCATACACCACCGTGGGCAGCTCTCGGTCTACCTGCGGATGCTCGACGTGCCGCTGCCCTCCGTCTACGGCCCCACCGCGGACGAGGGCTGGTAAGACACGCGCGCACTTTCCGAGAGGGGTTCGGATTGAAGGCTTCGGGCAAGGGGTCTGTGAGAATCGGCTGCTGCGGCTTCCGCTCGTCGCGCGAGAAATACTACGAGTCGCTCGACTCGGTCGAGGTGCAGCACACCTTCTACCAGCCGCCGCAGGTCTCTACCCTGCGGCGCTGGCGCGAGGGGGCGCCCGCCGGCTTCGAGTTCACGCTCAAGGCGTGGCAGCTCGTCACTCACCAGTCGTCGAGCCCGACCTACAGGCGGCTCAAACGCACACTCACGGAAGAGGAGAAAGAGGGCGCGGGCTTCTTCCGCCCGACCGAGGTCGTCAAAGGCGCGTGGGAGCTGACGCGCGAGTGCGCCGAGGCGCTGGGCGCGCGCGCGCTGCTCTTCCAGTGCCCGGCCAGCTTCAAGCCCGTGCGCGAGAACGTCGAGAACATGCGGCGCTTCTTCGGCGGAGCGGAGCGCGCCGGGCTCGTCTTCTGCTGGGAGCCGCGCGGCGGCTGGCCGCGCGAGTTGATTCGAGAACTGTGCGAGGAGCTTGCGCTCTGGCACGCCGTCGACCCCTTCTCGGAGCGGACGCTCACGCCCGGCCGCTGCTACTTCCGCCTGCACGGGCGGAAGGGCTGGCGCTACAAGTACGAGGACGGCGAGTTGGAAGAACTGCGCTCGATGATGCCGCGCGACGCCACGTCTTACGTCTTCTTCAACAACGTCCACATGCGCGAAGACGCGCTCCGCTTCCGCGAGATAGTCGAAGAGGACGACTACTGAAGGACGCGCAGGTCGCGCTCGCCGACGATCTTCCAGCCGTCGGCGGTGCGCCGCCAGCGCAGCTCTTGCAGGACTTCGCCGCTGCGGCTGTCTGCGCCGGCTATCTGGTAGCGCTTGCGGAAGCGCATGACGGCGGTGCGGCCGTCGCGGCTCATCTGTATCTCGGGGCGCGCGGCCTGCACGTTGACCGAGGAGGCGCGCCCGAACAGACGCGTCTTCTCCGCGCGGACGGCCTCGCGCGGCGCGTTGCGCGAGAGGTAGAAGGCTTCGACCTTCGGCGCGTAGTAGCTCATCTGCCGGCCCACGTCGCGCGAGTTGGTCGCCGCCACCCACTCGCCGAGCGCGGCGCGCAACTCACCTTCGGTGGACGCGTCGGCCGGCGCGGTCGCTTCATTCGCGGCCGCTTCATTCGCGCGCGGCTGCTCAGCGACGGGGCGCGAAGCGGCGTCCGGCTGTGCCGCGACCTCCGCGGGCTGCGCGGCCGTCGGGGTTGTCGCGACCGCGCCGTCGGCGGCCGGCTTCGCATCCTGCGGCGCTGGCTGCGCGGACGTGGCGGGCTCGGTCATGCCGACAGGGACGGTGGTCGTGCCACCCGAATCCGGCCGCGCGCCCGCGCCGTCGCGCTGGAAGAACGAGAGCGCGAGCCCGCCGAGGATGCCCCCGACGATGCCGCCGACCACGCACAACAGAATCAGCGTCGACGGCCACGAACGCGCACGCGCGCGCATGCCAATCGGCACGGCCGGCTGCGCGCGCTGTACCGATTTCTCGTCGAAGCGGGGCGGCGGCGGCGTCCGCTCCTCTTCGAGCGGAACCGTCACCTCCGTTGGACTTACGAACGTCTCGCTCCTTCTCGGCTCCATCGCACACGCCTCCCCTGAACGCAACTTATACACTCCGGCACTGTCCCGCCCCTCTTAAAAGCAAGCCGCAGTCCAAACCCGCCCCGTCACCCGTTTGACTCTCCGGCTGATTTGTCGTAGATACGTTCGAGTCTCCCTTCCCAGAGAAAACCGAAAGACCATGAAAGCGCTCTGCGTCACACTCGCCGCCCTTTTCGTCTTCGCGCCGCTGCTGTCCGCCTGCAAACGCGGGGGCGACGGCCCCGCGGCCGATGCCTCGCCCACGCCGGGCGGCTCGGCCGAGCAGCAGCAACAGGAGAGCGCCGTCGTCGCCCCCACCGACGACGCGCGCGCGCTGTTCGAGCGCGGCCTCGACGCCTACAGGCACGACCGCGACCAGGAGGCCGTCGAGCACTTCAAGCGCGCCGCCGAACTCTCGCCCGACTTCGCCGAGGCGTACTACCGGCTCGGCCTCGCCTTCAACGCGCTCAAGCAGAGCGAGGAGGCCGACAAGGCTTTCGCCGACGCGGTCAAGGCTTACGAGAAGATCACGAAGCAGGAGCCGAAGAACTCCGACGCCTACTACTTCCTCGGCCTCTGCTACGAGAAGCTCGGCAAGTACGACGACGCGGTCAAGGCGCTCAAGGAGTCGGTCAAGAACGCGCCCGTGGAGAACGACGACAAGTATTTCGAGCTGGCCTCGGCGCACTTCAAGATCGCGCAGTACGACGAGTCGGTCAGGGCGCTCCAGAAGACGCTTGAGATAAACCCCGACCACTACCCCGCGCAGGAGTTACTCGAAGACGCCAAGAACGGCGCGCGGCGCATCGAAGAGTTCCGCAAGCGCCAGCAGGAGCAGCAGCGCAAGCAGCAGAGCGCCAACGGCAACTCCAACTCCGCCGCGAAGAACTCGAACACGCCGACCGGCCCCGTCGTCAACCCCAACGAAGCCGGCACGCCGCCGCTGTAACATGATGCAATCTAACAAGTGGCCCTCGGCCGCCGCCCCGCTCCTCCTGCTCATCGCGCTCCTGCTCGCCGCCGCGACGGCGCGCGCGCAGGGCCCCGCGCAGCCCGACGCCGCCGAGACGCAGGCCGCGCTGCGCACGCTCCCCGTCGCGGCGAGCGTGCTCTACGTCGCCGCGCACCCGGACGACGAGAACACGGCGCTGCTGACCTACCTCGCGCGCGGGCGCGGCGTGCGGACGGCCTATCTTTCGCTGACGCGCGGCGACGGCGGGCAGAACATCCTCGGCTCGGAGAAGGGCGCGCTGCTCGGGCTCGTGCGCACGCAGGAGCTTCTGGCCGCGCGACGCGTGGACGGCGCGGAGCAGTTCTTCACGCGCGCCATCGACTTCGGCTTCACGCGCTCGCCCGAAGAGACCTTCCGCTTCTGGGATCACGACGCGGTGCTCGCGGACGTGGTGAGAGTCGTGCGCCTCTTCCGCCCGGACATAATCGTCACGCGCTTTCCGACCACGGGCGAGGGCGGCCACGGCCAGCACACCGCCTCGGCCATCCTCGCGGGCGAAGCCTTCGACGCGGCGGCCGACCCCGCGCGCTTCCCCGAACAGCTCAAAGAGGGACTGCGCCCGTGGAAGGCGAAGCGGCTCGTCTGGAACGTCTTCAACTTCCGGCAGGGCGAAGTGCCGAAGGACGCCGACAAGATGTTGAGCGTGGACGTGGGCGGCTACAACCATCTGTTGGGCAAGTCCTACACCGAGATCGCCGCCGAGAGCCGCACCAAGCACATGAGCCAGGCGCAGGGCACGCCCGAGCGGCGCGGCCCAGCGCCCAACTACTTCGCGCACCTCAAGGGCGAGCCCGCGACGAAAGATTTGCTCGACGGCGTCGACACTTCGTGGCGTCGCTTCGCGGGCGGCGAGACGGTCGATAAATTACTCGGTGAAGCCGCGTTCCGCTTCGACGCCTCTGACCCGACGGCGACCCTGCCGGCCTTGCTGCGCGCACGGCGCGAGCTTGAGAAGCTGCCGAAGGACGAGCCGCTGGTTCAAGCCAAGCGCGCCGCGCTCGACGAGGTGATACGCGCGTCGGCCGGGCTCTGGGTCGAGGCCGTCGCCTCGGAGCCCTACGTCACGCCGGGCGGCGAGGTCAAAGTCACCACCACGCTCGTCAATCGCTCGGTCGCCCCCCTCTATTTCGAGACGGTCGGCGTCTCGTCCGCGGGGGCGGATGTCCTCCGCGCCGAGTTGAAGTTCAACCAGCCCCTCACGCGCGAGCGTGTCGCGCGCATCCCGGCCGAGGCCGCCTACAGCCAGCCCTACTGGCTGCGCGAGGAGCCGGGGCGCGGGCTCTTCAAGCTCGACCCGGCGGCCCCGGTCGGCGCGCCCGAAGGCCCGCCCGCGCTCACGCAGCCCGTCACCATCGCCATCGGCGAAGCGCCCGAGGGCGGAGTCGTCACCTTCGACGTTCCCGTCCTCTACCGCTGGACAGACCGGGTGCGCGGCGACATGTATCGCCCCGTCGTCGTCGTCCCCGAAGTCGCGGTCGGGCTGCTTGAGCAGACGATGGTCTTTCCCGACCGCGCGCCGAAGCAGGTGCGCGTGACGCTGCGAAACAACGGGACGGCAGACTCCGCCGGCACACTCCGCCTGCGGCTCCCGGCGGGCTGGTCGGCATCGCCGACGGAGATTCCCGTCACGCTCAAAGGTCGGGGCGAAGAGTTCCGCGCCTCCTTCAACGTCACGCCGCCCGCGGGCGCTTCGACCGCCGCGCTCGAAGCCGTCTACGAGTCGGCCGGCAAGACTTTCACGCGCGGCGTCGTGGAGATCGACTACCAGCACATCCCGCGTCAGACCGTCTTCCCCGCGGCGCGCGCCGAGCTGGTGCGCGTGGACGTGGCGAAGCGCGGGAGCCGTGTCGGCTACGTGATGGGCTCGGGCGACGAGGTGCCGGAGGCGTTGCGGCAGGTCGGCTACGACGTGGCGCTTCTGTCGGACGAAGATTTGGAGGCGGCCGACCTCTCGCGCTTCGACGCGGTGGTGACGGGCGTGCGCGCCTACAACACGCGCGCGGCGCTCAGGCGTCAGCAGCGCCGCCTGCTCGAATACGTCGAGCGCGGCGGCACGCTCGTCGTCCAGTACAACACGCCCGACCGCACGCTCGAAGGCGCGCAGTTGGGGCCGCACCCCTTCAAACTCGGCCCCGACAGGGTCACGGACGAGGAGGCCGCCGTCCAGATTCTCGCGCCCGGCGACGCGCTCCTGAACGCGCCGAACAAGATCACGGCCGCCGACTTCGGCGGCTGGGTGCAGGAGCGCGGGCTCTACTTCGCCTCCGAGTGGGATGCGCGCTACACGCCGCTCTTCGCGAGCCGCGACCCCGGCGGGCCGGAGTTCAAAGGCTCGACGCTCGTCACGCGCCACGGGAAAGGCACTTACGTCTTCACCGGGCTCGCCTTCTTCCGGCAACTCCCGGCGGGCGTGCCCGGCGCTTACAGACTGTTCGCCAACATGATTTCGGCCGGCAAGTGAGATGAAGAAGACTCCGACGCCCGACGAAGCGCCGACGCGCCACCCGACCGAGGAGCCGCCGCCCGTCGGCGCGAGTTGGCGGAATCTCTACGCGGCCGTCCTGCTCAACCTCGCCGCGCTCGTCGTGCTCTTCTACCTTTTCACGAGGGCTTTCCGGTGAGGGCGCTCGACTGGGTGGTGCTGCTCGCCGCGGGCGCGGGCATCGTCGTCTACGCCGTCCTGAAGGGGCGTCGGACGCGCGACCTCGACGACTTTCTCGTCGCCGACCGCGGCCAGCACTGGCACCGCGTCGCGCTCTCGATCATGGCGACGCAGGCGAGCGCCATCACGTTCCTCGCCACGCCGGGGCAGGCTTACGCCGACGGCATGCGCTTCGTGCAGGTCTACCTCGGCCTGCCCGTCGCGATGGTCATCCTCTCGCTGACGGCCGTCCCGCTCTACCACCGGCTCAAGGTCTACACCGCGTACGAGTATCTCGAAGGGCGCTTCGACCTGAAGACGCGCACGCTGGCCGCGCTCCTCTTCCTCGCGTTGCGCGGGCTCTCGACGGGCGTCTCGCTCTACGCGCCGTCGCTCATCCTCTCGGTCGTGATGGGCTGGGACATCAGGCTGGTCATCTTCCTCATCGGCGGCGCGGTGATGCTCTACGCGAGCATGGGCGGCGCGAGGGCGGTGGACAACACGAACTTCCTGCAATTCCTCATCATCATGGGCGGGATGTTCGTCGCCTTCTTCACCATCGTCAGGCTGCTGCCGTCCGACGTGTCGTTCGTCGAGGCGACGCGCGTCGCCGGCAAGCTCGGGCGTCTGAACGCCGTGGACTTCTCCTTCGACATCACGAACCAGTACAACTTCTGGTCGGGTCTCATCGGCGGCTGCTTTCTCGCGCTCGCGTACTTCGGCACCGACCAGTCGCAGGTGCAGCGCTACCTCTCGGGCGCGTCGGCCGCGCAGAGTCGTCTGGGGCTTCTCTTCAACGGGATGGTCAAAGTCCCGATGCAGTTCTTCATCCTCTTCCTCGGCGCGATGGTCTTCGCCTTCTACCAGTTCACGGAGCCGCCCGTCTTCTTCAACCCCGTGCAGCTCGAACGCGCCCGCGAAGGCGCGCGCGGCCCCGAGTTCCGTGCGCTCGAAGGCGACTACTCGGCGGCCTTCGCGGAGAAGCAGCGCGCGGCGCGCGCCTACATCGACGCGCTGCGCGCCGGGGACGAGCCGGCCGCCGACGCCGCGTCGCGCGGGTTGCAGGCGGCGCAGGAGCGCGCGAACGGCGTGCGGGCCGGCGCGGTCGAGGTCATCAAGGATTTCGAGCCCAGACCGAACGACACCAACTACGTCTTCCTCAACTTCGTCACGCACTACATGCCGGCCGGTCTGGTCGGGCTCGTGCTGGCGGCGGTCTTCTTCGCCTCGATGTCTTCGACCGCCTCGGAGTGGAGCGCGCTGGCGGCGACGACCGTCGTGGACATCCAGCGGCGTCTGCTGAAGGCGGACGGGTCGGAGCGTTACTACTTCATCTCGTCGAAGCTGGCGACCGCCTTCTGGGGACTCTTCGCCGTCGCGTTCGCGCAGTACGCGGGGCAGCTCGGCTCGCTCGTCGAGGCGGTCAACCGGCTCGGCTCACTCTTCTACGGGACGCTGCTGGGCATCTTCCTGCTCGGCTTCTACTTCAAGCGCGTACGCGGCACGGCCGCCTTCCTCGGCGCGCTCGCCGGCGAGGCGGCCGTCCTCTACTGCTTCTTCTTCACCAAACTCGCCTTCCTCTGGTACAACGTCGTCGGCGCGCTCGTCGTCGTCACCGCCGCGCACCTCATCAACCCGCTCGTCGGCAGCACAAAAAAGAACTGACCACGTAGACGCGGCCGTAAGAACTTCAACTTTGAAATTCTTACGGCCGCGTCTTTGAGGGCAAGAGTTCGGTCAGTCAGTCGCGGGTCAGGAAGACGGTGTCGTAGTGGCCGGCGAAGCGGAAGCCGGCGCGGCGGTAGAGCGCCTGCGCGGGTTCGTTCTGTTCGTTGACGAGGACGCAGACCGAGCCGGCGCTCTTGAGAAGCTCGCCCGTCAGCCACGACAGGCATTCGAGCCCCCGGCCGCGGCCGCGCTCGCCCTCCGCGACGTGGATGCCTTCGAGGTAGACGACCGAGCCGGCGTCCGCCATCACCTCGGCCTTGAAGACGAGCCGGCCGCCCTCCGTCACCACCCACGTCCGGCCGCGCTCGACGCGTCTTTCGCAGCGGCGTCGGAAACCCTCGGGGTCGGACGCGAGCGGGTTGACGCCGCTCTCCGCTTCGGCCATGCGCGCCTGCACGGGCATGACCAGCGGCAGGTCTTCGAGCGTGGCGAGCCTCGGGACGACGCCCGCGCGCGGCGCGCCGCCGTCAGGGCTCGCGTCGCGGTTCAGCTCGAACAGGAGTTCGCGACAGGCGCGGCGCATCGCCTGCTGCCCGCCCGCGCGGTAGTGACCCCAGAAGTCCGCGACCGGCTCGGCCTCGCCCAGCATCATGTGAAGCCCGCCGACGCGTTGGGCCGCGCGCGCGAGGGCGCGCAGGGCGCGCGGCGTGCGCGCCTCGAAGAGCGTGGCGTGGCCGATGAGTGCGACGCCTTCGAGCCGCCCGCGCTCGTCGCGGTAGCCGTAGAACGTGCCCCGGTTGTGCGGGCTCACCAGCCCGTTGTCGCGGACGAGGCTCAGGAGGTTGACCGCGTGGACGGGGCGCTCTGAGAGGAACGCACGCGTCTCGGCCTCCGAACGGGCCCCGAGCGCCTCGGCGCGCGTCGCCCCGACGCGCAGGGGCGCGAAGGAGTCGAAGAGGCCGTGCGCGTGCGGCGCGTGTGTCTGTGGCGTCGGCTGGAACATCAGTTCACCGTGGGCGGCGGCGGGGAGTAAGACTTCGTTGGAAGCGTCGGGGCGTTCGCGGCGGCTACGGCGGCGCGGCTACGGCGCGGCGGCCATGTAGGCCGTGTTGTCGCCGTTGACGAGGACGGAAGAGCCCCCGACGGCGTCGCCGAGCAGCACGCCGTCACTCAACAGCACGCCGTCACTCAACAGCACGCCGTCACCCAACAGCACGCCGTCGCCGATGAGCACGCCGTCGCCGATGAGCACGCCGCTGCCGCGCAGGGCGTAGGGGATCGCCGCCCCCGTGCCGAGCACGCCGCCCGCGCTGGTCATGATGTTCTTGCCGAGCAGGACGCCGGCCGTCAGCTTCGCGCCGTCCCTGACGACCGCGCCGTTGCTCTGCACGACGCAGTCGTTGTTGATGTGGTTCGTCAGCCGGTAGCCCTCCTGGAACTTCGTGATGAGGTCGGCGCCCGTGCCGTATGTGAAGTCGAAGGTGATGCCCTGTGACCAGACGTAGTTGCGGTCGGCGATGTAGGTCTGCGCCGCCGGGGGCGCGGTCGTCAGGAGCGACGCGCCGACCGCCGCGGTCGCCGGGTCGAGGTCGCGCCGGACGAGGTCTGCGAGGCGCGTCGCGCCCGCGACGTTCAACTCGCCCGCCCCCTGCTCCAGCGGGTTGAAGCCCTTGAGCGGCGTCGCCGTGTACTGCAAGAGCGTCCTGACCATGCCGGCCGTGAGCTTCGGGTTGACCTCGAACATCAGCGCGACCGCGCCCGAGACGAGCGGCGCAGACATCGAGGTGCCCGACAGGTACATGTAGTCGCGCGCCTCCGACGCGTCGTCGTAGGCGTTGACCTGTCCGTGGTTGGTCTTGAGGTAGTTCGGGTACGCCTCGGCCGAGATGATCTTGTTGCCGGGCGCGACGAGGTCGGGCTTGAGCAGGTTGTCGTAGTGCTTCGCGCCGGCCGCGTCCGTCCAGTAGCCGCGCGTGGGGCCGCGCGAGCTGTAGGAGGCGACCGTGTCGTCGGCGCGCGAGTCGGTGCCGAAGGTGTTCGACGCGCCGACCGTGATGGCCGAGGGCTCGACGCCCGGCGTGTGAATCTGCCCGTACGCCTTCTGCCCGACGGCGTTCTTGCCGTTGTTGCCGGCGGCGGCGACGACGACGACGCCGAGGTGGTAGAGGCGGCGGACGGCCGCGCAGACCGGGTCGTCCTCGTAGGAGTCGAGCGCCGGCGCGCCTAAGGAGATGTTGACGACGCGGACGTTGTAGGCGGCGTGGTTGGCGGCGAGCCAGTCGAGCGCGGCGAGCAGCCAGGAGGTCTGCCCCTTGCCCTTCGAGTCGAGCACGCGCAGGTCGATGATTTTGGCGTCGGTCGCGACGCCGCTGTACGCGCCGCCCTTCACGCGGTCGAAGCCGGCGGCGAGCCCGGCGACGTGTGTGCCGTGGCCGTAGGGGTCGTCGGTGCGCGCCTCGGTCGTGACGAAGTTCTTGTTGAAGACGACGCGCGAGCCCGTCCCCGAGGCGTCGAGGAAGGCCGCGTGCTGGTCGTAGACGCCCGAGTCGACGACGGCGATGCCGACGCCCGTGCCGTTGAGCTGTGTGACGGCGCTGTAAGCCTGACTGGCGGCCGCGTCCGCCCCCGTCACCTTCGAGACGTGGCCGAGCACCTCCGTCTCCTCGTCGGGCGAGAGGTAAGAGATTTCTTCAAACGAGGCCAGCTCTTCGACGGCCGAGGCGGGCAGCTCGACGGCCGCCATGCCCAGCGTCTTCAGCTCGTGCTTGACGCGGACGCCGTTGCGCTTGAGCAGCGCGTTGAGGCCGCCGCTCATCTTGCCCGTGAGCTGGAGGATGACCGGAACTTTATCGCCGCCGCTTCCGCGCCCGCTGTTGCCGCGGGCGGCGCGCTCGCGCAGCTTGCGCGAGACCTTGTCGCGGTTGATGGAGCGCTCGGAGGGCGGCGCGTCGTCGCGCCCGGACTTGTCGTGGCCCGACGCGCCCGCCGCGCCGGCGAGGGGCAGCAGCAGCGAGCAGCAGGCCAACAGGGTTAAGATTCTCGACTTCGTGTTCATCGCTTTGGGGCCTTCGGGGGAACATGATTGCCGACGACTGAACTCTAAAGAGCGGCGCGCGCGGTGTACGCGCCGGGGCGAGACTTTGCACGGCCCGTGCCGCGCGGACGAGAGCCGGACGAAGTTTCTGGAAGCCGCTTGTTTGGCGGGTCTTCGGCACGCCGGCGCACACGGGCGCAAAAAAGCGCGCCGGTCATGTTGAAAGGCTGGATGATTCAGACTGACTTCGGGCGGGCTTTA
>JBEVKV010000601.1:0-15814 GCA_040509515.1 Pyrinomonadaceae bacterium
GAAACGTCCGCCGCCGGGGCGACGGCGGGGGCCGCGTCAGACGACGGCTTGTAAGTGCCCGCGAGGATGGTGCGGTTGCGCCCCGAACGTTTGGCCTGATAGAGCGCCGCGTCGCTCGCCGAGAACAGCTCGCGCTCCGAGAGCGCGTTCGACGGACACGCGGCGACGCCGAGGCTGACGGTGACGCCGCCGACCTCCGGCAAAGGGCGCTCGGCGACGGCGAGGCGCACGCGCTCGGCCGCCGCGTAAGCCTTCTCGCCGTCGGAGCCCGCCAGCAGCAGCGCGAACTCTTCGCCGCCGAGCCGCGCCGCCGTGTCGTTGTCGCGCGAAAGCTCCGCGAGCACGTCCGCGATGAAGCGTATGACGCGGTCGCCCGCCGGGTGTCCGTGCGTGTCGTTGACGCGCTTCATGTGGTCGATGTCCAGCATCAGCAGCGCGCACGGCATGTGGTAGCGCCGCCAGCGTTCGACCTCCTGCCCGAGCGCCTTGCGGAAGCGTCGCCGGTTGGCGAGGCCGGTCAGGTAGTCCTGGTCGGCCTCGGCGCGCAGGCGGTCAACTGTCAAACGGTGCGCGACGAGCTGGCCGGCGCGCGCGGCGAGAAGCTGAAACTCTTCGGGGAGCTGGAAGTAGTCGGACGCGCCCGAGTCCATCGCCGCGCCGCGCCGCCCGGGCGTCGAGGGGTCGAGGCCGGCGAGCACGACGGGGACGGCCGTCTGCGGGTCGGAGAGCATGCGCGTCAGCTCGGCGGCGCTGATTCCGCGGAGCGCGGCGTCGGCGATGACGACGTGCGGGCGCGCGCGCTGGAGCGCGACGAGCGCCTTTGCCCCGCCCGAGACGCCCGCGACGACGAAGCCGCGCTCTTCGAGCCCGGCGGCGTGGGCCGCGAGCCGCGGGTCGTCCGTGACGAGCAGGAGGCGTCCCTGGTCGCGCATCTGCTGGCGGCCTGTTGTTCTTGCTGTTGCAGTCATCAGGGGGAACTCTGGCGCAAATACTCGATAGGCGTCAGCGCGGGCGGCGGGAGGCGAAGTCGGGGCACACGCTATCGGCGAAGTTCAGAACCCCTTGCCAGTTCTCCGCCAGCATAACCGAAGGGGTGGGCGGGGAGTCAAGTAAAAGTAGACAGTAGTCAGTAGTCAGTAGTCAGTAGAAACCTTTGAGAGCCGGGCGGCCGGGCCGTCATCGTCAATCCACTTCAAGCGGAGCCATACTGACTACTGTCTACTTCCCTGACCTGTTCGACGAAGCGGCGCATGAGTTGGAGGCTTTTGCGGCCGGGGGCGGTCTCGACGCCGCTGCACACGTCTACGGCGTGCGGGCGGACGGCGGCGACGGCCTCGGCGACGTTTTCGGGTTTGAGGCCGCCGGCGAGGAAGAGTCGTGGGACGGACTCGCGCGTGCGGCGCGCGAGCGTCCAGTCGAAGGTATGCCCCGTCCCGCCCCACTCGCCCGCGACGTAGGCGTCGAGAAGAACGGCGTCGGTCGGGTAGCGGGCGGCCGCCTCGGGCGTGAAACCCGGCCCGACGCGCAGGGCTTTAATCGTCGTCCGACTCCGCAGGGCGCGGCAGAACTCGTGCGTCTCGTCGCCGTGAAGCTGGACGGCGACGACGCCCGCCTCGCGCGCGACGCGCTCTACGTCCGTGGGCGCGGCCTCGTTGACGAAGACGCCGACGCACTCGACGCCTTCGGGCAAAGCCTCGACGATGCGGCGCGCGTCCGACGGCGCGACGTAGCGCGGGCTCCGCGCGTAGAAGTTGAGCCCGAGCAGATCGGCCCCGGCTGCGAGCGCCGCCAGCGCGTCGTCAAGATTGGTGATGCCGCAGACTTTGACCCGTGTCATTCTGAATCCCGACGGCCCGCGCCGGTCAAATTCTTCAGCGCCGCCTCGGGGCTCTCGGCGCGCATGAGTGTTTCGCCGACGAGGAAGGCTTGGAAGCTGTGTGCGCGGAGGCGCGCGATGTCCGAGGCGTCGCGGATGCCGCTCTCGCTGACGAGGAGCGCGCCGGCTTGCGCGCGCGCGGCGAGTGCGACCGAAGTGTCGAGCGAGACCTCGAAGGTGCGCAGGTCACGGTTGTTGACGCCGACGAGCGCCGCGCCCGCTTGCGTGGCGCGCGAAAGCTCGTCGGCCGTGTGGACTTCGACGAGCGCGTCCATGCCGAGTTCGTCTTCGGTCAGACGGAGCAGCGCGCCGAGCGTCGCGTCGTCGAGCGCCGCGACGATGAGCAGCAGCGCGTCCGCGCCGGCGGCGGCCGACTCGTAGACCTGATACTCGTCGAAAACGAAGTCCTTCCTGAGCGCGGGCAGGCGCGTCGCGGCCTTCACCTCCGCGAGGTCGCGCAGCGAGCCGCGGAAGAAGTCCTCCTCGGTCAGCACGGAGACGGCCGCCGCGCCGCCGCGCTCGTAGGCGCGCGCGGTCTCGCCGGCCGAAGCGCCCGCGCGAATCTCGCCCTTCGACGGCGAGGCGCGCTTGAACTCTGCGATGACGTTGACGCGCCCGGCGTCCCCGATGCCCGCGCGCAGCGCGTGCCGGCGCGCCGCCTCTCTCACGGCGAGGCCCGCGCGCCGCACCTCTGCCAGAGGGCGCGCGGCACGCGCCTCGTGCAGACGCTCGCGCTTCCGCTCGATGATTCTGTTTAGAAAGTCTTCCACTTCAAACGCGTCCCGCCGACTTCAGTCTCCGCCCTTCGTCATGCGCGCCAGCGTCTCAAGCTTTTCGAGCGCCGCGCCGGTGTCGATGCTGTGCCCTGCGAGCCGCGCGGCCTCGCGCAGGTCTTGGGCTTCGCCACCGACGTAGAGCGCGGCGGCGGCGTTGGCGACGACGAGCGCGCGCGCCTCGTCGCGCCTCTCGCCCGAGAGCACCGAGCGGATGATGCGCGCGTTCTCGACGGCGTCGCCGCCGCGCAGGCATTCGAGCGTCGAAGGTTCGAGGCCGAAGTCTTCGGGCGCGACCTCGAAGACGCGCACCGCGCCGCCGGAAGCCTCCGCGACCTTCGTCCTCCCTTCGAGCGTCACCTCGTCGAGCCCGTCGAGCCCGTGGACGACCCACGCGCGCTCCGTCCCGAGCGCGACGAGCGTGCGCGCGACCGGCTCGACCAAAGCCTCGTGCCACACGCCGATGATCTGCCGCGGCGCGCCCGCCGGGTTGGTCAAAGGCCCGAGCAGGTTGAAGGTCGTGTGGACGCCCAGCTCGCGCCGGACGCCCGCGACGCGCGCCGTCGCGCCGTGGTAGAGCGGCGCGAACATGAAGCAGACGCCCAACTCGTTCAGACACGCTTCGGAGACTTCGGGCGCGGCCGTCACCTCGACGCCAAGCGCGCCGAGCACGTCGGCGCTTCCAGACTTGCTCGTCGCGGCGCGGCTCCCGTGCTTGGCGACGGGCAGCCCCGCGCCCGCGATGACGAAGGCGGCGGCGGTCGAGACGTTAAAGCACTTGGCGGCGCTCGAACCCGTCCCCGCCGTGTCGATGAAACGCGCGTGGCGCGGGCGCAGGCGCACCGCGCGGCGGCGCATGGCAAAGGCGAGCCCCGCCAACTCTTCGACCGTCTCGCCCTTCACGGCCAGCGCGACGAGCGCCGCGCCGATCTGCGCGTCGGTCGCCGCGCCGTCGAGCAGCGCGTCCAGAAGCGCCGACGCCTCTTCGCGCGGCAAGTCCTCGCCGCGCATCAGGCGCAGCGTGAACTCGCGCAGCGGCGGCCCCGCGCGCTCGTCACGCCGCGCGGGCGTGGGCAGAAGCCACGACGGCAGCGTCCTCGGTCTGCTCGCTTCGTCGCTCATCGGGCTTACAGTTTCAGGAAGTTCGAGAGCAGGCGTTTGCCCTCGGTCGTCAGAATGGATTCGGGGTGGAACTGGACGCCTTCGACCTTGAGGCGGCGGTGGCGCAGACCCATGATGACGCCGTCGGGCGTCGTGGCCGAGACTTCGAGACAGTCGGGCAGACTCTCGCGCTCGACGACGAGCGAGTGATAGCGCGCGGCCTGAAAGCGGTATTCGAGCCCCTCGAAGATCGTCCGCCCGTCGTGGCAAATCTCGGCCGGCTTGCCGTGGACGGGCTCGGGGCCGCGCACGACGCGCCCGCCGAAAATCTGCCCGATGGCCTGATGCCCGAGGCACACGCCGAGCACGGGGACGTGCCCCGCGAGCGCCGCGATCAGTTCCAGAGAGACGCCGGCCTCGTCGGGCGTCCCCGGCCCGGGCGAGACGACGACGCGGTCGGGGAGTATCTCATTCTCCACCTCCCTGACCGTCACCTCGTCGTTGCGACGCACCTCGACCTCCGCCCCAAGCTCGCCCAGATACTGCACGAGGTTGTAGGTGAACGAGTCGTAGTTGTCTACCAGCAGAACCTTCTCGCCCATCTCAAGTCTCAAATTTCAAATTTGAAATTTCAAATTGTCAGGTCAGCCCTTCTTTCTGGCTCCCGCGTCGCGGAGTAGTTGCTGAACCTCCGCGCGGCGCGCGTCGGAGGCGTAGGTCAGCGCGGTCTTGCCGGTCTTGTCCTTCGACGCGGGGTCGGCGCCGCGTTCGAGCAGGAGCCGCACGACGCGCGCGTTGCCTTTGAGCGCCGCCGTCATCAGCGGCGTGCCGCCGCCCGCGTTGGTGATGTTCGGGTCGGCTCCGCGCGCGAGGAGTCTGTCCACGATGTCTTCGCGGTCGTAGTAGACGGCCCACATCAGCGCCGTCCCGACCTGCTCGTCCAACTGGTTCACGTCCGCGCCGGCGTCGAGCAGCATCTCGACCACGTCGCCGCGGTTCTTCGAGACGGCGTACATGAGCGCGGTCGAGCCCTTCGTCTCGGGGTCTGTGGTCTGCGCGCCCGTGTCGGGCTTGAATTCGAGGACGGTCTTGACTGTCTCGTCCGAGCCGTTGAGCACGGCGCGCATGAGCGGCGTGAAGCCGCGGCGGTCGCGCCCGTTGACGTCAGCGCCCTTCTCAAGCAGCGCGCGCGCGGCCTTCGCGCGGTCGTAACGCGCGGCGAGCAGCAGCGGCGTCTCGCCCTCCGGGTTGCGCACCTCGGGACTCATCCCGGCGATGAGGAAGAGCTCGACGGCGACCTCCTTCCCGTCCTTCGCCGCGTTGAGGAAGTCGGGCTCCTTGTATGCGTAGCCGCGCAGAAAAATCTCGCGCCGCGCCGTCTCGGGGCTGACGGGGCGGTCGCCGCCGCCGCCGCAGGAAACGAGCGGAAGGCAGCAGGCGAAAAGCATGATGAAGCGGACGGTAGTTTTCACAGTCCCCTCTCCGCCATCTCGATTGCGTTGAGGACGGCGCGCGCCTTGTTGACCGTCTCCTCGTACTCGCGCTCGGGGACGGAGTCGGCGACGATGCCGGCCCCGGCCTGTACGTGAGCCGTGCCCCCGCGGACGACCACCGTGCGGATGGCGATGCACGAGTCGAGGTTGTCCGCGTAGTCCACGTAGAGCACCGCGCCCGCGTAGACGCCGCGCGCGTCCGGCTCAAGCCCGCCGATGAGCTGCATCGAGCGAACCTTGGGCGCGCCGGTCACGGTGCCCGCCGGGAAGCAAGCCGCCAGCGCGTCGAAGCGGTCGCGGTCGTCGCGCAGCCGCGCGCGCAACGAAGTGACGAGGTGCATGACGTGCGAGTAGCGCTCGACCGTCATCAGCTCATTCACCTCAACCGAGCCGTAGTCCGAGACGCGCCCGAGGTCGTTGCGCCCCAAATCGACGAGCATCGTGTGCTCCGCGACCTCCTTCTCGTCGGCGGCGAGTTCTTCGCCGAGCAGCCAGTCCTCGGTCTCGGTCGCGCCACGCTTGCGCGTGCCCGCGATGGGCCGGTAGTCGAGCCGCTGGCCGCGGCAGCGCACGAGCATCTCGGGCGACGCGCCGACGACCGACTCGCCGCCCAGCCGCAGAAAGTACATGTAGGGCGACGGGTTGGTCGCGCGCAGCGCGCGGTAAATCTGGACGGGGTCAACCGCGCACGGCTTCGAGAATCGCTGCGAGAGCACGGCCTGATAACAGTCGCCGGCCGCGATGTGCTCCTTGATCGCGTCCACGCCCGCCTCGAAGCCCTCGCGCGTCCAGTTCGACTCGAAGCCCGCGCGACTCTCTTCGGCCGCGTTCTCATCAAAACCGCCCGGCAGCGTCACGCCGCCCGTCAACAACTTCTCGACACGCTCCGTCTCTTCGACCGCCGCGTCGTAGAGCGCGCGCAGACGCTCGCGCTCTTCGGCGGCCTCCTCCGTCATCACGACCGAGGTGATTTCAATCTGCTGGCGCACGCGGTCGAAGGCGAGCACGGTGCGGAAGAACATGAAGACCGCGTCGTCGTGCCCCACGGCCGGCTTCAAGTCCCTTTCGAGCACCGGCTCGAACCAGCGCGCCGCGTCGTACGCGAGATAGCCGACCGCGCCGCCCGCCATCGGCGCGAGACCCGGCCGCCGCGCCAAGCGCCGCGCGCGGAAGTAGTCGCGCACGAAGTCGGTCGCGCGCACGCCGCGCAGCTCTTCCGTCAACTCGCCCATCTGGACGAGAGTCGTGTCGCCGCGCCCGCGGACTATCAACTCCGGCCCCGCGCCGATGAAGGAGTGGCGCGCGATGCGCTCGCCGCCCTCGACCGATTCGAGCAGGAAGGCGTGCGACGCGCCCTCCGCGACGCGCAGAAACGCGCCCACCGGCGTCTGCAAGTCTGCGAGGACGCTGCGCACCACGGGCACGACGTTGCCGCGCGCGGCCTCGCGCTCGAACTCCTCGAATGTCGCCGGCTGGATTCCTATCATCGCGAGCCCCTGAGACTCAGCCGACCATCTTGTTGCTGCTGAGCCAGTGGCCGCCGTCCACGACGATGACCGCGCCGTTGATGAAGGCGGCGGCGTCCGAGCAAAGGAAGACCGCGCACCGCTCGATGTCGCGTATGCGGCCGAAGCGCCCGAGCGGGATGTTGCGCCGCAGACGCTCCTTGACCGGCTCGGGGACGAGGCGGCTCATGCCTTCGGTGTCCTCGATGGGGCCGGGCGCGATGGCGTTCGAGCGTATGCCGTGGCGGCCCCACTCGACCGCGAGGTTGCGCGTCAAAGCGTCTACGCCCGCCTTCGCCGCCGAGACGTGGAGCTGCATCGGCGTGCCCAGATAGTGGAGCGTCGCGCTGATGTTGAGAATCTGCCCGCGCCGCTTCTTCAACTCCTCGAAGGCCGCGCGGCAGACGTTGAACGTCCCTTTGAGGTCGATGTCGACGACCGTCCCGAAGCCGTTGGGCGAAAGCTCCTCGGCGTTGCAGAGGAAGTTGCCGGCCGCGCCGTTGACCGCGATGTCGATGCCGCCGAAACGCTCGACGGTCGCGGCGACGGCGCGCTCGACGGCCGCGAAGTCACGCACGTCGGCCGCGAAGGCCATCGCCTCTCCGCCGGCCTCGTTGATTTTCGCCGCCGCCGGTTCGAGGTGCTCAAGCTTGCGGCTGACGAGCGCGACGCGCGCGCCGGCCTCGGCCAACGCGCGCGCCACGCCGCCCGTAATGCCCGTGCCCCCGCCCGTGACGAAGGCGACGCGCCCTTCGAGAATCCCGTCCGCGAAAATGTTCCCGGAGTCTTCACTCATGCGGCCTTCAGAGCCTCCTTCAAGGTGAACCGACCCTCGTACAAAGCCTTGCCGACGATGACGCTGTCGACGCCGCACTGCGTGATGGTCTTCAAACGCCGCAGGTCTTCGAGCGACGAGACGCCGCCCGAGGCCGTCACACGCAATCCCGATTCGCGCGCGATGGCGCAGGTCTGTTCGAGGTTCGGCCCCGCGAGCATCCCGTCGCGCGAAACGTCCGTGTAGACGATGCGGTCGACGCCGGCGTCGGCCACGCGGCGTGCGAGCACGGCGGCGGTCAGGCGTCCCGCCTTCTCCCAGCCGTGCGTGAGCACGAGCCCGTCGCGCGCGTCGATGCCGACGCAGACGCGGAAGCCGAAGAGCTGGACGAACTTTTCGAGCGTCTCGGGCGACTCGGCGGCGAGCGTGCCGATGACGACCTGCGCCGCGCCGAACTCAATCATCTGCTGCACGTCGGTCACGCTGCGCAGGCCGCCGCCGAACTGCACGGGGATGCCGACCGAGCGGATGATGCGCCGCACGACCTTCCGGTTCTTCGAGTTCGTGTCGGCGAACGCGCCGTCCAAATCCACGACGTGAATCATTCGCGCGCCCGCTTCCTCGAAGCCCTTCGCGATCTCGGCGGCCTCGCCGTCGTAGACCTTCACGTCCTCGCGCCGCCCCTGCGTCAGGCGCACGCACTTCCCGTCCTTCAAATCGATTGCCGGAATGATGAGCATTTTTGGTAAGTGATGAGTGATAAGTGATAAGAAGGAAACCGGGCCTTGTCTTCCTTCTTATCACTTATCACTCATCACTTATCACCCTTCTTAGGTGTAGGTGTCGGAGTCGGCTTCGCGTCCTCGTCGGCGACGTTGGGCGTGATGGGGGGCGGGACGGGCGCGCCGTTCTCGTCCTCCTGTTGCGCGCCGCCGAGCTGTTCGGCCGTGGCGGCCGCGCCGGCCTGCGCCTCGTCGCTGTCGGGGTCGAGGCGGAGCGCGCGCTGATAGTCCGAGAGCGCCTCGCGCGTCTGCCCCGCGCCGCGCAGCGCGTTCGCGCGCCGGACGTAGACGCGCGCCAGCTCGTCGCGCGTCTCCTCGTCCGCCGGGTTGCGCTCGGCCTGACGCTCAAGCTTCTCTATCTCCGCGCCGAGCTTATTCAGGTCGGCCGGCGCGCTGTCGCCCGCGGTCGCGGCCGGCGACGCCCCGGCCTGCGCGACGTTGCCGCCGCCCGCGCCCGGCCGCGCCTCACGCCGGCAGCCCGCCTGCGTCGCGAAGAGCGCCAGCAGCAGCAGCGCGAGCGCCGAAGCGCCCGCCGCGCCTGTAGTCTTCCGGCCCGTGTCCATAGACTTCATCCCCCCTGGACGAACGGGCGCGACTGCACGATGTAAATCTGCCCGCGCATGTAGACCCACTCGATGTCCTGCTCCCGCCCGCCGAAAAGATTCTTGATGCGCCCGGCGGCGCGCACGAGCTTCCTGACCACCTCGTCCGTGAGCACGGCGCGCTCGCCCGAGATGGGTATCTCCCTGACGCCGCCCGCCTCGTCGAAGGTGAGCAGGCTCTCCTCCTCCGACCGCGTCAGAACCTTCACCTGATTGGCGCGCGGCAGGAAGAGCAACTGTTCGGGGATGCGCTTGCCCTCGACGACTTTAATCCCGAGGCCGCGCTTGGCGCTGATGTAGATGGCGCCGCGGTTCTCAGAGTCGAACGGGTCGGTCGTAATCATCACGCCCGCGCTGTCGGCGTTGACGCCCTCCTGCACGAGCACGGCCATGTAAGCCTTCGAGTGGTCGATGTTGGCGCGCTCGCGCGCCTCGTAAGCCTCGAAGTTCCAGAGCGAGGCCCAGACGGTCTTGACCGCCTCCAAAAGCTTCTCGTCCTCTTTGACGTTCGGCACCGTGTCGTAGAGCCCCGCGCCGTTGAAGTTCGGCAGGTCTTCGACGTTCGACGAGCTGCGGACGAACAGCCCCTTGCCCGCGTACTCGGCGCGCGCCTTCTTCAGGAGCGCGGCGCGCAGCTCGTCGCCGACCTTCCCCGCCTTGAAACGCTCGCGCATCGCGGCCAGCCGCTCGCGCCGGTACGGCGGGTCGTGGACGAACCGCTGGTCGTTCATCATCTCGAAGACGGCCTCTTCGAGCTTGTTCTCTTTGACGAACTGATCGTAGTAGTAAATCGGGATGCCGAAGCCCGCCGGCACCGTCACGCCGAGCATGCGCGAGCGCGCCACCTCGCCGAGGTTGGCCGACTTCGAGCCGTAGGCGTCGGCCATCCGCGCGCGCTGCTGCGCGAGGTCGAGCAGCCGCCGCTCTTCGAGGTCGAAGCGCGGCGTCATCACCTTCTTGAGTTCGGCAAGCCGCTTCTGGTACTCGTCTATCTGGCTGATGTCGGCGCGCTTGATGGTGTACTTGTCCGGCAGCGTCTCGAACGAGACCCACCAGCCGTCGTACTGCTTCAGAATCTCGTGCGCGTCCTTGATGTAGGCGTTGGGCACGCCCCAGCCCTTCACCAGCAGGTTGATGTGCGAGAGCGGCGTCGAGGGCTTCGAGATGATGACGCCGGCCACGGGCGGCAGCGAGAGCGGCACCTCGTTTAAGACGAGTATCTCGTTAAAGCCGATCTCGACGTGCTCGTCCAGCTTGTCGATGACGTGGATGCGGCCGACGCCCTTCGCGACGTTGAGCGCCTGATATTCCTGCTCGCGCGCGATGTCGCTCTGCGTGACGCGGTCGAGCCCCGCGACCTTCGCCGACTCCTGCTCCTGCCTGAGCGAGTTCGGCTTGTAGGCGACCGGCTCGAAGAAGGTCTTTCGGATCACGTCGGCCGTCGTTTTAATCAGCCCGGCCGTCGCGAGGTCGCCCTCCCAGTACTCGAAGGTGTAACGCTTCACGGGAGCCTGCCACGCGACGGTGCCGAGGATGAAACGCCGGTTCTCGTTGAGGTAGTTGTTCTTGAAGAAGTCGTAGCCGCGTTCGAGCGAAAGGTAAGTGCCGTTGACGAAGTCCTTGTGGAAGCGGAAGCGCTGCGAGTTGACGTAGTAGATTTTGTTCGCGTCTTTGCGGTCGATGACGAAGATGACGTGCGGGAGCGCGTAGGGCTGGTCGGTGTAGACGCGCGCCAGCTTGTCGAACTCCGCGCGCGACTTGAGCTGTGGGAGCGAGCGCTGCGTGGTGCTGGCGACGGGCTTGCCGAACTTCTTTTCGCGCTGCGCGGCGGCCGGCGGCGGCGCGGCCGCGAGCAACAGTGCGAGGAGCGTGAGCGCCAGCGCCCGCCCGTTCGAGAACTTCATCCTGACTGCCCTCCCTCGGTCAACTTCGCGCCTTCGCGCCGGAGCAATTCTACCAGATAGTCGACGTGGCGGCGTTCGGTCAGGAAGCTGTTGACGTTGATGCGCAGAGCGCGCCGGCCGTGGAGCACGGTCGTCGCCAGCCACGCCCCGCCCGAACGCTCGACGCGCTGTTGCAGCGCGCGCTGCAACTCGTCCTGCTCGGCGTGGGGTTTCTCGCGCGCGCCCGGCGGGAGGAAGCGCACGCAGCAGAGCGCCGTCTCGACCTCGCCCACGCGCTCGAACTCTTCCAGCGCGTCGAAGCGCGCGGCGAGGTGTTCGACAAGCTCAATCTGACGGTCAATCACCTCGGCGTAGCCGCGCACGCCGAGCGACTTGAGCGCGACCCAGACCTTGAGCGCCATCGCGCGCCGCGTGCCGAGTTGGCCGTAGCGGAAGAAGTCGTACTCCACGTCGGCACCGCCGCGCTCTTCGCTCAGGTACTCGGGCGTGATGTCGAAGGCGTCGCGCAGCACGCGCCCACCGGCGCGCACAAGGAGCGCGCCGCACTCGAAGGGGACGAACATCCACTTGTGCGGGTCGAAGGCGACCGAGTCGGCGCGCTCGATGCCACGCAGGCGCGCGCGGTGCTTCTCCGAGAACGCGAGCGCGCCGCCGTAGGCCGCGTCGACGTGGAACCAGAGCCCGAACTCGCGCGCGATGTCGGCCAACTCGTCCAGAGGGTCGACCACGCCGGTCGAGGTCGCGCCCGCCGCGCCCGCGACGCAGACGGGCGTGTTGCCTTCGTTCAGGTCGCGCTCGATTGCTTCGCGCAACAGGTCGGTGCGGATGTGAAAGCGCGCGTCTGTGTCTATCTTCCGCAGATTCTCGCGGCCGAGGCCGAGGATGTCCACGCTCTTGACGAAAGAGTAGTGCGACTGTTCGGAGGCGTAGACGACGAGATTGCCTGTCGCGCCCGTCGCACGCAGCCCGCGGTCGCGTGCGCCCTCGACGGCGCGGTCGCGCGCGCACTTGAGTCCGACGAGGTTGGCCTCGGAGCCGCCGCTCGTCAGCGTGCCGAACGCCTCAGGGCCGTAGCCTATCAGTTGGCAGAGCCAGCGGAGCACACGCGCCTCGACGACCGAGACCGAAGGCGAGTTGCGCCACGCCGCGCCGTTCTGGTTGAGCGCCGAGGCGACCGCGTCGGCCCAGACCGCGACGGGCAGCGGCGTCGGGTTGAAGAGGCCGAAGTAGCGCGGGCTCGGGATGTTCATCGCGTGCGGGATGAGGTCGGCGCGCACGCGCTCGAAAATCTCCTCGGCGCTTGAGCCGTCGAGGGGCAGCGGCTCGTCGAAGAGCGCGACGAGGTCGGCGGGCGTCGCGTTCGAGCAGACCCGCGCGTCGTCGAGCGCGCGCGCGTAGTCGGCGACGAGTTCGACGGCCGCGCGCCCGAGGCGCTCGTGCTCGGAGGCGAGCGTGCGCGTATCGGGTACGCGACTGTTTTTTGCTTCTGACATCCGCTAAGCTTCGTCTTCGTTGTTCGAGGAGATGATGGACGGAAAACTAACACCACGCGGCGAGTTTGACAAAGCGCTGGCGGGGCACGCCGCCGGCTTCGGCGTCACGCTCGGCGAAGAGGCGCGCGCGCGGCTCGGCGACTACTTCGAGCTGGTCGCGCGCTGGAACACGCGCCTGCACCTCGTCGCGCCCTGCCCGCCGGCGGAGTTCGCCACGCGTCACGTCCTCGAATCGCTGGCGGCGCTCCCCTTCCTCGCCGAGAGCGCGGGCGTAGTGGACGTGGGCTCGGGCGCCGGCCTGCCCGCGCTGCCCTGCCTCGTCGCGCGACCCGACCTGAAGGCCGTGCTGTTTGAAGCCTCGCAGAAAAAATCGGTCTTCCTCCGCGAAGCCGCCTCGCGCCTCGCGCTGCAAGCTCGCGCCCGCGTCGTCGCCGAAAGATTCGAGACGGCCGAGCCGCCCGACGCCCAAGCCCTCACCTGCCGCGCCATCGAACGCTTCACCGAAATCCTCCCCGCACTCGTCTCTTGGGCCTCGCGCGTCCCCACGCTCCTCCTCTTCGGCGGCGACAGCCTCCGCGAGAGTCTTACAGCCGAAGGTCTACAGTTCGAGCCCGTCCAACTTCCCGAGTCAGAGCGGCGCTTCCTCTTCGTCGTGCGGCGGGGCGCGTGATTTAAGATTTCAATTTTGGAATTTCAAATCTTTAATCCGAAAAAGCGAAGAGGCGGGACTCGTAAAAGCCCCGCCTCTTCTTCTAACCTCGAAAACCGTTCTAGCGAATCACGCTGATGGTGATGAGCTGCTGGCCGTTGACGACGTAGTCGGCGGGCGGCAGTTCCTTCTCGCCGACGGGCGAGAGCACGGTGGGCGTGTAGCCGCCCGAGGCGCGGTCGCTGTTGAGCGTCGCGACGAAGGAGGGCGGGAGGTTCGGCATCTCGTCGGTGCCGATGACCGCGCCGGTCGTGATGCGGAAGAGCTTGACGTAGAGCCGGTCGTTCTTCTTGATCTTGTTAATCGCCCCGACGAGCTGCCCCAAATCCTTCGGGACGAAGCTCTGCGCGGCCGAGACCTGCTGGAGCGTGCCGCCGTCGCCGACGAAGAGGACGAGCTGCCCGGGCGGCACGTCGGCCGGAATCTGGACGGGGATGCGCTGGACGAACTGCTTGCCCGACTCGGTGCGGACGTAAGCCTGCACCTCGACGGTCTCGCCGCTGCGCACCTCGTTGCGGTCGAGCGCGATGCGGTCGAGCGAGGCGACGCGGCGCGAGTCGGCCGACGCGATGTCGAGCGTGATGGGGCCGAGTTCGACGCCCTCGAAGCCGCTCGAAAGCAGCGCCTGAACGGGCGCGGCGACCGAGCCGGCGGCCGAGATGCCCGCGCCCTGCATCGAGAAGCGGCGCTCAATCGTGATGGTCTCCTGCCCCTTGACCTCGATCTTCCCGCGCACGCTGACGGTCGAGTCGCCCAAACTGCGCTCGCTCGAAGTGAGCGTGCTGTAGACGGTCATGTTCAGAAGCAGCGGCGTCAGGAACTCGTCGTTGGCGACCTCGTAGCGGAACGTCTCGACGTGGTCGCGGCTGGTGTGGAGGTTGATGGTGACGGGAATCATCTTCGGCGCGCGCCCGAGGTTGCCGTAGATGCCGGTCGAGCGATCCTGCGAGATGGTGCCGACCATCTGACCCGGCACCGTCAGCTTGAACGAGTTGAGCGTGTTCGGGATGACGGTGACGACCTGCGACTCGGACATCGGCATGTCGGCCGAGCCGAGGCTGAGGAACGGGTGGCCGAAGGCGTAAATCTGCTCGCCCTCGCGGTGCGTCACCGTGCCCGAGGCCGCGATGGAGAAGTCGCCGCGAACCAGCTCGACGCTGACCGACGTGCCCGGCGCGAGCGTCCGCTCGGTCACCTTACCCAGAGGCGTGATGGCGGACGCGCCGCCGACGCCGGCCACCGGCAGAAGACCCTGCGCCTGTAGCTGCGGCGTGAACTGCGAGACCGACTGCGGCGTGAAGCCGTTGAAGACGAGCGGCGTCGCTATCGGCGCGAACTGCTGGCCGAGGAGCGCCGCAAGGGGCGAGCCCGTCGCCACCGGCGCGACGAAGCTGACGCCGCCGGCCTGCGCCTGCGGCAGCAGAGACTTCCAACCTTCGCCCGAGAGCTGCGAGTAGGAGACGGCGCGCGGCTCGCGCTGGAAGCCGAGCTGGTCGCGCCCGCCGCTCGACTGCCGGCCCTGCTCGAACATCTCGATCATCTGCCTGATGGGCGTGATGCCCGCGATGGGCTCCTTGGCGAAGGGGAAGGCGTAGGCGATAGCGCCGACCAGCTTGCCGTCGATGTAGACGGGCGAGCCCGACATGCCGGCGAAGACGCTCGTGCGCTCGACCTCCTTGCCCGAGAGGCGCGCGATGATGACGGACTTGCGCGGCGCCGGGAAGCCGGGCAGCACGCCGAGGACTTCGAGGCCGAACTCCTGCGGCTCCGCCCCTGCGAAGACCGTGCGCGCCGTGCCCTTCTGCCCCGCGCGGACATCTTCGAGCGGGTAGTACTCGACCTTTTGCGCCGCGCCCGCCGGGCTCTGCGCCAGAATCGTTACCTGCAAGGTCAGAAGGAGCGCGAAAAGGAGGAGGGCGTTTCTTTTCATTAAAGTACCTCGGACGGGCTCTTAAAGGAAACTGTCTGTGCGAAGCGGCTCTCGCGGCGGCGCCGCCGGAGGGAGCGTGCGTGCGGCCCACGCTCGCCGACTATAACATGCGCCATTCTCAAAGGGTCAAGCCGCTTCTTGTCCCAACAAGGATGTGGCCGGAAGCGTTGGGGTTGCTTGAGTTTAAATCCCCACGACGGACAGCCGGGGGAGGCGGAAATGACTAAGCCCCTTTACCCCTTCCGCTTTACCCTTTACCCTTACATCCGTATGGACGACATCGAGGGATTCATTCTGGCCGGCGGGCTTTCGAGCCGGATGGGCGAGGACAAGGCGCGGCTGCGGCTGGACGGGCGGACGTTCGTCGAGCGGGCGGCCGGGGCGCTCCGCGCGGTCGCGCCGCGCGTGAATATCGTCGGCACGCGGCCCGGCGTCGGCGGGCACGGCCTGACGGTCGTCCCGGACGTTTACGAGGGACTCGGCGCGATTGGCGGACTCCACGCCGCGCTCTCGGCCTGCGCGGCGCGATGGGCGGCGGTCGTCTCGTGCGACCTGCCCTTCGTCAACGGCGGGCTGTTCGCGCGCCTCGCCGCGCTGCGCGACGAAGAGATGGAGGCCGTCGCCCCGCTGCAAGAGGACGGACGCCCGCAGCCGCTCTGCGCGCTCTACGCCGCGGGCGTGTGCCGCGACGCCGCCGTCGAGCTGATCCGCGCCGGCGAGCTTCGCCCGCGCGCGCTTCTCAAAAAAGTCCGCACACGCTGGGTCGCCTTTGACGAACTCTCCGACCTCGAAGGCGCGCGCCTCTTCTTCACCAACGTCAACACGCCGGAGGATTACGAAAAGGCCGTGAACCGTGAACCGTAAACCGTGA
>JBEVKV010000602.1:0-10562 GCA_040509515.1 Pyrinomonadaceae bacterium
CCCTCGGGTGTCATTCACGCTTGATTCGCTCACGGCTTTTTTTAATGCAAGCGCGCCCCGACGACTTGAGCAAACGAAACCTCACGTCTGTAAAGTCCCGGCTGCTCTCACGCAGATGATCCCGGGCACAACCACTCGGAGGGAAAATGAGAAAAGTTTTTGCGTTATCGACCACTCTCGTCCTTTGCACCCTGCTACTACCGGCCATCGTATTTGGTCAGGGTAAGAGCGAGGTGATTAAGCCGGATCACTTCGACAAGTCCTCACGCCCGCTGCGCGAGATGTTCGACCGCCCCGAGAAGCCCGGCCCGGCGCGCGGCGGCCGCGACTTCGAGCCGGGGCGACCGCACCCCGTCGGCAACACGAACCCCGCCGGCGTCGACCCGCTGGTCGAGCGCAATAACGCCTCGGTCTCCGCCTACGCGCAGCCGAAGGCCGGCTCGGTCGGCGTGGGCGTCGACCCGAACTTCCGCGTCTCGCCCCCCGACACGACCGGCGACCTCGGCCCCAACCACTACGTGCAATGGGTCAACCTCCGCTACGCCGTCTACGACGTGGTGAGGGACGGCTCGGGGCAGATCGCCGCCTTCAACCTCAAAGCCGGCTTCCCGAAGAACGGCAACACCATCTGGCAGGGCTTCGGCGGGCGCTGTGAGTCCGACAACGACGGCGACCCCATCGTGCAGTACGACCAACTCGCCGACCGCTGGGTGCTCACGCAGTTCGCCGTCTCTGCCACGCCCTACACGCAGTGCGTCGCGGTCTCGACGAGCCCCGACCCGACCGGCACCTACTACCGCTACTCCTACTCGTTCGGCAAGGACTTCAACGACTTCCCGAAGATGGGCGTCTGGCCCGACGGCTACTACATCACCTACAACATGTTCCGCGGCGGCCGCACCTTCTCGGGCTCGAACGTCTGCGCCTTAGAGCGCGCCAAGATGCTGCTGGGCCAGCCAGCCCGCCAGATTTGCGTGCTGACGACCGCCGCGGCCAGCGTCGAACCGGCCGACCTCGAAGGCACGACGCCGCCACTCGGCACGGCGAACCCGATGCTGACCATCGGCACGACGACGCTGGGCGCGATGCGCTACGCGGTGAACTGGGTGACCGGCACGGCGACGCTGACGGGGCCGACGACGGTGCCGGGCGTCACCGCCTTCAGCCGCGCCTGCGGCGGCGGCGCCTGCATCAAGCAGCCCGGCACGACGCAGTTGCTCGACTCGCTCGGCGACCGACTCAACTACCGACTCAGCTACCGCAACTTCGGCACGCACGAGGCGATGGTCATCAACCACCCCGTCGCCACGGGCGGCACGACCGGCATCCGCTGGTACGAGCTGCGCAACGCCGCGGGGCAGAGCCTCAGCGGAGCCGCGCCGGTCGTCTTCCAGCAGGGCACCTACTCGCCCGACGCCTCTTACCGCTGGATGGGCAGCGCCGCGATTGACAAGACGGGCGGCATCGCCATCGGCTACAACATCTCAAGCTCGACCCTTAAGCCGGGCATCCGCTACGCGGGCCGCGGGCCGGCCGACCCGCTCGGCGCGCTCGGCAATGAGAATTTCGTTCTGGACGGCGGCGGCTCGCAGCTTTCCGCCCTCGCGCGCTGGGGCGATTACAGCACCATGAGCATCGACCCGCTGGACGGCTGCACGATGGTCTTCACGACCGAGTACCTGCCGGCCAACGGCACGTACAACTGGACGACTTACGTCTACTCGTTCAAGCTGAGCACCTGCCAGTAGACGGCGCTCGGCGCGGACGACGGAACAGAGGGGCGGGCGTGTTAAGCGTCCGCCCCTTACTTTTTCGCGCGGCCCCTTTTCGAGCGCCGCGTCCGCGCGGCTTTGGTCTATACTTCCCCGAAGTCGAGAGGAGTTTCGAGTGAACTACTGGCTGAAGATCGCGCTGGCGCTTACCGCGCTCCAGCCCTTCGCGGCGTCGTACACACAGAAGCGCGCGGGCTCCGCGCTCACGCCGGGCGTGTGGGGCGGCGAGCACATACGCTTCGAGGTCACGGAGCGCGGCGCAGACATCGAGTACGACTGCGCGCACGGAACCGTTAAGGGCCGCATCGTCGTCGACCGCCGGGGGCGCTTCAACGTCACGGGGATGCACTATCAGGAGCACGGCGGCCCCGTGCGCCTCGGCAAAGAGGCGGCCGGCTACCCCGTCCGCCTGAGCGGCGTCGTCGGCGGGAGCCTCATGAAACTCACCGTCACACGCGCCGGCACGCGGCGCGTCGTCGGCACCTTCTCGCTCGCACGCGACCGCGAGCCCGAACTCTTCAAGTGCCGCTGACGGCCTCGGGCGCGCGCGTCAACCTTCGGAGGGCCGATGTCTTATCTCGTGGACGGGAACAACGTGATGGGGCAGCGCGTGGGATGGCACAGGGATAAGCCGGGGGCGCGGCGGCGGCTTCTGGGGGAGTTGGCGCGGTTCGCGCGCGCGGCGGGGGTGACGGTGGAGGCGGTGTTCGACGGCGCGCCGGACGACGCCTTCCCAGACGGTTCTTATTTCATGGGCGTGAAGGTCTTTTACGCCGAGCGCGGTTCGGACGCCGACACGCGCATCAAGGGGCTGGTCGAGGCGTCGCGCGAGCGCCGGACGCTGAAGGTCGTCACCTCCGACCGCGCGCTGGCCGACTACGTCAGGCGCTGCGGCGCACAGGTCGTCCGCTCCGGCGAGTTCCGCCAACGGCTCGACGCCGAGGCCGCCGCCGCGCGGAAGCCGGAACGTGACCCGCGCGGCGGCGTGAAAGAGTCCGAGTTGGGCGAGTGGATGTACTACTTCGGCGCAGACCCGGAGGACGACGAGTGAGGGCTGCCGCCCCTCGACGCTCTCAACCCTTCTCCATCAGCTCGACATCGAAGATGAGTTTTTCGCCGGCGAGCGGGTGGTTGCCGTCGATGGTGACGTGCGTGTCCGTGACCTCTGTGATGACGACCTCGATCTGGCTGCCGTCCTGAAGCGGGAGCGCAAAGTTCATGCCGACCTGCGGCTCGACAGGGAAGCGCGCCGCCTCGCGCGCGACCTGCGTGACGAGCCCGTCGCGGCGGGGGCCGTAAGCGTCCTCGGACTCGATTTCGACCGTCCGAGAGTCGCCGACGCTCATCCCGCGCACGGCCTCGTCGAAGCCGGGGATGACCTCGCCGGTGCCGACGGTGAACTCCAGCGGGTCGCCGTCCCTTGAGGAGTCGAAGACCCGGCCGTCTCCGAGCCGCCCCGTGTAGTGGACGCGCACGCGGTCGCCGTTTTTCGCCGGCTCTGTCATAATCGCCCTCCGTCCATGATGTTCGTTTAGCAAAGAGCATCGCACATCCTTTTAACAAAGGCCAGCCGCCCCGCCGCGGCGCGAAATCCCCGGCCGCCGACCCCGCTGACGCGGCCTGACGCCATCAGGGAAGGAATCCTCGCCATGAAAAAACACCTCGCTCAAGTGCTCGCGCTCCTGCTCGTTATAACGCAGGCGCCGGGCGCGCGCGCCGCCTCGCCCGCGCCCGACGCGCGCCAGACGCCCACGCCGCCGCCGCAGCAGACAGCGCCGCCACAGTCGTCGCCCACCCCGGCCGAGGACGCGGACGAAGACGACGTGGTGCGCATCACCTCGAACCTCGTGCAGTTCGACGCCGTCGTGACAGACAAGCAGGGGCGGCTCGTCACAGACCTCCGCCCGGAGGAGTTTGAGGTGCTGCTCGAAGGCAAGCGGCAGGAGATAAGCAACTTCTCCTTCGTCGCCGCCGCGCCGCCCGCCGCCGCCGCGCCCGAGCGCACGCCCGAAGCGCGCCCCGACAAGGGAGCGCCGCCCCCGCCGCCCGTGCCCGTCCGCGCCGCGCAGGTGCGCCGCACCATCGCGCTCGTCGTCGACGACCTCGGCACCTCCGCCACCGACCTCTACTACGTCAAGCGCGCGCTCAAAAAATTCGTGGACGAGCAGATGCAGCCCGGCGACCTCGCCGCGATCATCCAGACCGGGAAGGGGCTGGGCGCGCTCCAGCAGTTCACCACCGACAGGAGGCTCCTGCACCGCGCCATCGACGGCGTGCGCTGGAACCCCTCGGGGCGCGCCGGCCTCGGCTCCTTCGCCCCCGCCCAGTCGACCCCGCCGCTCGTGCAGGCGGACGGCGTGTCGGGCGGCAACGCGGCCGCGCCGGGCTCCGACACGGAGGAGGCGCGCAGCAGCGACCCGAGGGACGCGCTCGAAGAGTTCCGCGAGGGCGTCTTCACCGCCGGCACGCTCGGCGCGCTCGACTTCATCGTGCGCGGGATGAAGGAGCTGCCCGGGCGCAAGTCGGTCGTCCTCTTCTCGGGCGGCTTCCCCATCTTCGACGACGCGGGCGACAACGAGCGCGTGCTGGAGAGACTGCGGCGTCTCACCGACCACGCCAACCGCGCCTCGGTCGTCATCTACACGATGGACGCGCGGGGCGTCGCCATCACTTCGCTGACGGCGGCCGACAGCGTCGGCAGCTCGCGGGATGCGCTGCGCGTGCTCCAGGCGCGGGGCGACGAGCTGATACGTAACCGCGAGGGGCTCTCATACCTTGCCGAGCAGACCGGCGGCCTCTTCATCAGGAACACCAACGACCTCGGCGCGGGCGTCCGCCGCGTGCTCGAAGACCAGAGGGGCTACTACCTCATCGGCTTCCGCCCGGCGGCCGAAGTCTTCGAGCGCGCCGACGGCCGCACGCGCTTCAACAAGTTCAAGGTGAGGGTGACGCGCCCCGGCACGAGCGTCCGCACGCGCGCAGGCTTCTACGGCTACGCCGAGGGCGAGGCGAGACCCGCGCCGCGCACGCGCGCCGAGCAGATGATGGCGGCACTCTCCTCGCCGCTCAACTCGGGCGGCATGGGCTTGCGTCTGACCTCGCTCTTTAACAGCCCGGTCGAGGGCGCGGTCGTCGTCGATTCGCTGCTGCACGTCGAGGGCGGCCAGCTCCAGCTCGCGGACGAGGCGGACGGCTGGAAGCGCGCGGTCTTCGACGTGGTCGCGCTCACCTTCGGCGAGAACGGGCAGGTGGTGGACGAGATCAACCGCACCGAGACGGTGCGCGTGCGCGGCGGCGCGCTCGAAGCGTTGCTCAGGGACGGACTCGTCTACGTGATGAAGGTGCCTTTGAAGAGGCCGGGCGCGTACCAGTTGCGCGTCGCCGTGCGCGACGCGGCGAGCGAGCGCGTCGGCTCGGCCAGCCAGTTCATAGAGGTGCCCGACCTGAAGAAAGGGCGGCTCGCGCTCTCCGGCATCTTCATCACGGAAGCCGGCCCCGCCGCCGCGCCGAAGCAGGCGGGCGCGGGCGCGGGCGCGGCCGACCCACTGCGCGACGCGACCGTGCGCCAGTTCCGGCAGGGCACGGCCGTCGACTTCCGCTATCACATCTACAACGCGAAGGCCGAAGGCGCGTCGGGTCGCACGCGCTTGCAGACGCGGACGCGCCTCTTCCGCGACGGCCAGCCGGTCTACCAGAGTCCGCCGCAGCCCTACGACCCCGGCCCGAGCCCCTCGCCGGCCGCGCGCCTCGAAACCGGCCGCCGCCTGCAACTCGGCACACAACTCCCGCCCGGCCAATACGTCCTGCAAATCGTCGTCACAGACGAACTCGCCAAAGGCAAGGCGCGCACGGCGACGCAGTGGATAGATTTTGAGATAGTGAAATAGCCGTAAACAGTAAACCGTAAACCGCGACGAGTGGCTTGAGTCCCGCCACGGTTTACGGTTTACTGTTAGCAGCCTGCTTCCTGTCACGGTTCACGGTTTACGGTTCACGTCTCTTATGTCGCTCCTCTTCGCCGTCGCTCTCTTCGTCAGCGCGTTCCTGCTCTTCTGGGTGCAGCCGCTGGTGGGCAAGACCGCTTTGCCGCTGCTGGGCGGGACGCCCGCCGTGTGGAATACGTGCATGCTCTTCTTTCAGGCGGTGCTGCTCGGGGGCTACGCCTACGCGCTGGCTCTGACGCGCTGGCTCTCGGCGCGCGCGCAGGCGCTGGTGCACGTCGGGCTGCTCGTCGTCGCGGCGCTGGCGCTGCCGCCGGCTCTGGGGGCGGGCGCTTCGGGCGGCGTGCCCGAGGGCGGGAGTCCGGCGTGGTGGCTTTTGAAGACGCTGACGCTGACGGTGGGGCCGCCGTTCCTCGTGCTGTCGGCGAGCGCGCCGCTGTTGCAGCGCTGGTTCTCGCGCACGCGCGCCGCCTCGGCCTCCGACCCTTACTACCTCTACGCGGCGAGCAACGCCGGAAGCCTCTTCGCGCTGCTCGGCTTTCCAGTCCTGCTTGAGCCCTCGCTCACGCTCGGGCAGCAGGGGCGCGCGTGGGCGTTCGGCTACGGCGCGCTCGCCGTCCTCATCGCCGGCTGCGCGTTCGCCGCGCTGCGTAGGCGCGCGACGGCCGTCGGTGCCGGTGACCTTGAAGGTGGGGCGGCGGGGGAGGTTTTTGATGAAGGCGCGCGTGACGAGAATGCGCCGCGCGTGACGTGGCGGCGGAGGCTGCGCTGGCTGCTGCTGGCGTTCGCGCCTTCGAGCCTCGTGCTCGGGGTGACGACATACATCACGACCGACCTCGCGGCGGTGCCGCTGCTGTGGGTCATCCCGCTCGCGCTCTACCTGCTGAGCTTCGTCATCGTCTTCTCGCGCGGGGGCGTCATCAAGCCCGGGTTCGCCGGCCGCCTCGTGCCGGGCACGGCCGTGCTGCTCGCGCTCGTCTACCTCTCGGGCGCGACCGAGCCCGTGTGGTTCCTCATCATCTTCCACCTCCTCTTTCTCTTCTGCGCCGCGCTCGTCTGTCACGGACAACTCGCCGACGACCGCCCCGCGCCCGCGCGGCTCGCGGAGTTCTACCTCTGCCTCGCGGCGGGCGGCGCGCTCGGCGGACTCTTCAACGCGCTCGTCGCGCCCGTCGCCTTCGACACGCTCGTCGAGTACCCGCTCGTTGTCGTGCTGGCGACCTACCTGCGGCCGGGCTTCCGGCGCGAGCGCGGCCGCCTGCTCGGGCTGCGACTCGGCGCGCGCCGCCCGGCCTCCATCTCTGTTGCGCCCGACACGTTCGCCGCGCCCGACGCCGTGGACGGCGACGAGGCCGTCGGTGACGCGAGGCCGCGCGCGCTCGACTTTCTGCTCCCGCTCGTGTTGGGGCTCCTCGCGGCGGCGCTGCTGCTCGTGGCGCGGCGGTTCGAGCTGTCGAACATCGAGCGCGTGGCGCTCTCGCTCGGCGCGCCGCTCTTCCTGCTCAACCACTTCTGCGCGCCGCGCCCGCTGCGGTTCGCGCTCGGGCTCGGCGCGATCATGATCGCGTCGGGGCTCTTCTTCGAGGAGTCGGTGCGCACGCTGCACGCCTCGCGCAACTTCTACGGCACGCACCGCGTCGAGGCCAACGACGACGACAGCCTCCGCTGGCTGCAACACGGCAGCACGCTCCACGGCAAGCAGTACACAGACCCCGCGAGGGCCTGCGAGCCGCTCTCCTACTACCACCGCGAAGGCCCGCTCGGGCTGGTCTTCAACGCGGTGCGCGCCAAGCGCGACGCGGCGGGTGCGGGCGCGCGTCCGCTCTCGGTCGCCGTCGTGGGCTTGGGCGCGGGGACGACCGCCGCCTACGCGCGCGCGGGCGAGTCGTGGACGTTCTACGAGATCGACCCGGCGGTCGTGGAGGTCGCGCGCGACCCGAGGTACTTCACGTATCTGTCGGCGTGCGCGGGCGCGCCAATCGGCGTCGTCGTCGGCGACGCGCGGCTGCGTCTGCGCGAGGCGCGCGACGGCGCGTACGACCTCATCACGCTCGACGCCTTCAGCTCCGACGCGGTGCCCGCGCACCTCATGACGCGCGAGGCGCTCGCGCTCTACTTACGGAAGCTCGCGCCCGGCGGCGTTGTCGCCTTCCACGTCTCGAACCGCGCGCTCGAATTAGAGCGGGTCGTCGGCGGCATCAGCGCTGAGGCGGGGCTCGCCTCGCGCATCTTCAACGACGGGCGGCAGGGCGCGGAACTCGGGCTCGACTCCTCGACGTGGGTCGCCGTCGCGCGCAACGACGAAGACCTCGGCCAACTAACCACCGACACGAACTGGCCGGAGTTCGACCGCGACGTGTACAAGCTCGAAGTCTGGCGCGACGACTTCTCCGACGTGCTCAGCGTCTTCCGCTGGCGCTGAGGCGGCGAAAGTAATTTGTGACCCGTCACCTCTTTTGAATTTATGCGATCCGTCATCGTCGGCACGGCCGGCCACATCGACCACGGGAAGACGACGCTGGTGCGCGCGCTCACGGGCGTGGACGCCGACCGTCTGCCGGAGGAGAAGCGGCGCGGCATCACCATCGACCTCGGCTTCGCGGAGCTTGATTTGGGCGACGTGCGCGTCGGGTTCGTGGACGTGCCCGGCCACGAGCGTTTCGTCAAGAACATGCTCGCGGGCGCGCACGGCATCGACCTCGTCGCGCTCGTCATCGCCGCCGACGAAGGCGTGATGCCGCAGACGCGCGAGCACTTCGACATCTGCCGTTTGCTCGGCGTCTCGACGGGGCTCGTCGTGCTCACCAAGTCGGACGCGGTTGACGAAGAGCTGCTCGAACTCGTCCGGCTTGAGGCGTCCGAGCTGGTCGCCGGCTCGTTCCTCGAAGCCGCGCCCGCCGTCGCCGTCAGCGCGCGGACGGGGCAGGGGATTGACGAGTTGAAAGAGGCGCTGCGCGCTTCGGCGCTCAATGCTCCCGCGCGCTCTTCGGACGCGGTGGCGCGGCTCCCCGTCGACCGCTCGTTCACGATGCGCGGCTTCGGCGCGGTGGCGACGGGGACGCTGGTCGCCGGCGAGATTGCGGAGGGCGACGAGCTTGAGCTGCTGCCCGGGGGCGAGCGCGTGCGCGTGCGCGGGTTGCAGGTTCACGGCGCGCAGGTGAAGACGGCGGGCGCGGGGCAGCGGACGGCGGTCAACCTCGGCGGCGTGGACGCGGCCGGCGTCGTGCGCGGGATGGTGCTCGCGCCCATCGGACGACTCCGGCCGACGCAGATTCTCGACGCGTGGGTCGACGTGCTGGCCGACGCGCCGCGCGGGCTTCGGACTCGGCAGCGCGTGCGCGTCCACCACGGCACGGCCGAGGTGCTGGCGCGCGTCGCCGCGCTCGAAGAGTCGGGCGAGATAACGCCGGGGTCGAAGGGCTTGGCGCAGCTACGGCTCGAATCGCCAATCGTCGCGCTCCCCGGCGACCGCTTCATCGTCCGCACCTATTCGCCGCAGCGCACAATCGCGGGCGGGGTCGTCTTGGACGCGCACGCGCAGAAGCACCGCGGGCGCGAGCGCGCGGCGGCGCGCACACGCCTCGCCTCGCTCGAAGGAGCCGACCGCGCCGCGCGGCTCGCCTTCTTCGTCGAGTCCGCGGGCGAGCGCGGCCTGCCGCACGCTTCGGCGGCCGCGCGCACGGGCTGGCGCGACGACGTGCTCGCCGAGGCGGTCGCAGAGTGTCTGAAGCGCGGCGCGGTCGTCGAGGCGGAGGGCGTGCTCGTCGCGCAGGAAGCCTTCGGCAAACTCGTGCGCGCGGCCGTCGAGGAGGTCGAGGCGCACCACCGGCGCGAGCCGCTCTCGCGGGGCCTCGCGCGCGAGACTCTGCGCGAGCGCGTCTTCTCGCGCGCCGCGCCCGAGCTGTTCCGCGCCGCGCTCAAGCGTGCCGAGGCCGACGGCGCTCTCGTCTCGGAGCGCGAGCTGGTGCGCGCTGGCGGACACAGCCTCGACCTCTCGCCGGCGGACGCGGCGCTGCGCGACCGGCTCGAATCCGTCTACCGCGAGGCGGGGCTCGAAGCGCCCGCGCTCGAAGACGCGTTCGCGCGCGCGGGCGGGCCGGGTGCGAAGCGCGAACACCTGCGCAAGCTCCTCCAACTCCTGCTCGACTCGGGCGCGCTCGTGCGCGTCAAGGAAGACCTGCTCTTTCACCGAGAGGCGCTCGCGAGCCTCACCGCCGCGGTGCGCGAGTACGCCGACGCGCGCGCGCCCGACCGCCTCATCGACGTGGCGGCCTTCAAAGAACTCTCCGGCGTCTCGCGCAAGTACGCCATCCCGCTGCTCGAATACTTCGACCGCGAGCGCGTCACGCGCCGCGCCGGCGACCGCAGGCTCATCCTCTGAAGGGGAAGGGGGAAGGGGAAGGGTTAAGGGTGAGAGATGAAGGCGGGCGTGCCTCTCATCTCTCACCCTTAACCCTTCCCCCTTCTCCCCTTCAAAACTCCCTTGCTTCTGGCGGGTCGCGGCGCTAACATAGCGCCGAATCCGAGCATTACAGTGCGCATTCGGCAGAACCCGGCAAATTCTCTGAGGCTTACTTTTTGGGCTTACTTTTCCGGCTTTTTTTCCGTCAAAGCCGCCGAGTGTCTAACTTACCGAACTCAGGAGGTTCACAATGAAGAGCCTGGTTGACGTTGTGCTTGGGATCGTGGCTGTAGCCGCGTTGGGCTTCGCCATTTATCAGTTCTACCTGTTCGCCGCGGTGTCAGACCCGCAGGGCAACACCCCGCACCTGTGGAAGGCCATCGCCGGCTTCGTGGTGCTGTGCGTCTGCGCGCTGGCCCTCTTCCTGCGCCACGGCGGGGCGGAGGA
>JBEVKV010000603.1:0-9909 GCA_040509515.1 Pyrinomonadaceae bacterium
GAGTTGCAACGCCTCCTGCCCCGACGACGCCGTGAGCACGCAGTAGTCGCGGCGGAAAAGCCTTTCGAGCAGGCGCAGGTTGGCCGGTTCGTCATCGACAATCAGTATTTTATAGGTCATGTTTCCCTGACTCTGTCGGCTGGTAATCAATCGACTCGCACGCGCCGCGGGGGGCGTCCACCGGGAGCGTGACCGTGAAAGTCGTCCCGCCGCCGGGGCGGCTCGCGACTGCGATCCGGCCCCGATGGCGCTCGACGATGCCGTAGGTGACGGACAGCCCCAACCCGGTGCCTTCGCCGACGGGCTTCGTGGTGAAGAAGGGGTCGAAAATCCGCGGGAGGTGTTCGGGCGCGATGCCGTCGCCGGTGTCGCTCACCGAGACGACCGCCGTGTCCCGCTCGCGCCGCGTCTCGATGCGCACTTCGCCGCCGCGCTTCACGGCGTACGCGGCGTTGACGAGCAGGTTGAGCCACACCTGATTGAGTTGTCCCGCGTAACAATCCACGGGCGGCAGGTCGCCGTAATCGCGCACGAGTCGGACGCTCTCGGCGGTGTAGTAGCGCGCGAGCAGGCGCAGCGTAGACTCGATGCTTTCGTGGATGTCTACCTTCTTGAACTCCGCCTCGTCGAGGCGCGAGAACGTCCGCAGATTCTGCACCACGTCGCGGATGCGTTCGGCGCCGTCGCGGCAGTCCGCGATGATGGAGTCGAGGTCAGCGAGCGCGTTCTCGTAATCGGTCTCCTCCTTGAGCGCCCTCACCTTCGCCGCCGTCTCTTCGGGGAGCGGCAGCGCGTCGTAGAGGGCCAGCAGACGTTCGAGCCCGCGCGCCGACTCGGCTAGCAGTTCCATGTTGCCGTAGAGGTAGCCGGCGGGGTTGTTCAATTCGTGCGCCACGCCGGCGGCCAACTGCCCGAGCGAGGCCATCTTCTCGCTCTGGATGATCTGCGCCTGTAGACGCTCAAGCTCGGCCTTGCTGCGCCTGAGTTCCTCGTTCCTGCGCTCAAGGTCGAGCTTGTAGTGGCGGGCGGCGCGCAGCAGGGCGCGTCGCTCCAGCGCACGCTCGACCGTCATTGAGAGGACGCTGAGATCGCAGGGCTTAATCAGATAGTCGTAAGCTCCGAGTCGGACGGTGTCGAGTACGCGCTGCGGGCGGTCAACGCCCGAAACCATGATGACCGCCGTCTCCGGGTGGCGGATCATAATCTCCCGCAGCAGTTCGACCCCGTTGCGGCCCGGCATCATCACGTCCGAGATGACGAGCGCATAACTCTCGTATGCCATGCGCGCCAACGCCTCGTCCGCCGACGCGGCCGTGTCGCAGAGGTAGTCCTCGCCGAGTTGCAGGGAGAAAATCTCGCGCAAGTCCTCGTCGTCATCGACGATGAGGAGTCGGCTGTCGCCGTCCTCCATGAACTCGGACGTGGCGCGGGCGGTGGCGGTGGCGGTGGCTTGGCTGATGTAGGCGTACGACATGCGTTGAGACTCGAAACGTATGCTCTCTGGGATGGAACGGGACGCCCCGGACATGCTGCCCCTGCACGTCACCCTTCCGAACGCCTTGCGCGTCCCGACAGAGCGTCCCGCGTGGTCGCAATGCACGATCCGTGCCGGCAGCTCACGCGGAGCGCGTGACGGCGCTGACGGGAAGACCGTTGGAGCTACTGGTGGGAATTCTTCAGGCGGTAGGCCGGTTTTTGCGAGGTTGCGACTCAACCACCGCCCTCATTCCATGACGGCGGCTCAGGTCGCCTGTGGCTGCGGCACCTTCAAGGTGTCAATTCCATGACGCCGGGAATCTTTGAGAGGAATGATAGAAGTGGCGAGCAGATTGTAGCCCGTGGTGTGACTTCATCTGACGGGCAGTTCGCCGCGCCGCACCCAGTTTCCGCCGCGGAAGACCGCATCGGGAGGGAAGCGTGTTTCGAGGTCTGGGGCGTCCCAGTTAATCCCCCGCGCCTTCTCCTTTCGGTAGAAGAGCAGCACCGCCTCCCCGCCCAAACGTAAGTCACCCCCCATCACGACGTAATAGCCGCGCGCGTCAACCTCTTCGAGCCCGTGGTAGACGGACAGGTCGCCCACGTCCTGTACGCCGGCCCTGCGCGGTGGGGCCGCGTCGCCGCGACCGCGCTCGACGTTGACGGCCAAATCGGCGGCGAAAGGCTCCGGGCGCGCGCCGCCCCCCGCCACGCGTCCGACGACCGTCCCGCCTCGGATTAAGAGGTCGTAAATGATTCCACCCTCGTTCATGCGCAGCGCGTCGTAGACGGCGGGGTTCGCCTCCTCCGCGCTCCCGTCGGCCAGCGCCCGCAGGGCGGCCGAGAGCGCCACGAAGTTGAGCCCCGCGAGGTCGTGACCGCTCATGCCTTTGAGCGCGCCCGTCTCGATGAGGATGACGGGCGTGCCCCACTGGCTGATGTTGTCGCCGAAGGCGCGCGGGTTGAAGCTGTCGTCGTAGCGCCCGACGTGGCCGTAGACGAAGGGCGCGAGCGCCTCGACCATCACGGCGCACAGCTTCTTGTTGCGGATGCGCCCCGGCGTGTTGGCCCCCGTCGCGTCCGAGACGACGGCCAGCAGCGAGACGGCCGCCTGTTTGCCCGTGTCGCCGACCGAGGTGCGCGGGTTCTGGTTGTGGAGGTTGAAGCCGATGTCGGGACGCCACTCGTCGCGCAGACGCTTGAGCAGCCGCCCCTCGGGCGTCGAGAGCGCGCGGGCGTCGCGGTTGATGTCTATCGCCTGAAGGTTGCGGCGCTGGTAAAGCTCCGCCCCGTCGGGGTTGAGCATCGGGACGGCGCGCAGCGTGACCTTCTCCTCCACGGACTTGACCCAGCCGAGGCCGCGATTGCGCCGGAGGTAGGCGAAGAGGTCGACGAGCGTGCTCGTGGCCGTCGGCTCGTCGCCGTGCATCTGCGACCACATGAAGACCTTGAGCGGCCCGCGCCCGAACTCCATCTGGTAAATCTCGCGCCCGCCGAGCGAGCGCCCGACCTCGGTCACGGGCACGCCCACGGCTCGCAGCTCCGCCAGATACTTCTTGAGGTCGGCGTGTTTGACGAGGGCGGGGTCGAGGCTGGTGACGCGCTGGCGCTTCCATTCGGCGAACAGCTCGCGCGGGGTCTGCGCGAAGGAGGGCGCGCTCGTAAAGAGAAGTTACGCGGCGAGGGCCGCGGCCCTCGCCGTAAACGTTCGTGTGTGGCTCATGACTCTCATCGCCCGCGATGATAAGGGCAGGCGAAGTTTGTCTCAAGCCTGTTTGGCGTCAGGGGCAGCGCCGTCGCAGCGGGTTGACGAGAGTGACGACCGTCGTCGGGTTGGCGGCCGAGCTGCTGTTGATGGTGAACTCGCCGTCCGTCGGGTCGTCGGCCACGTTGCAGAAGCGGACGGGCACGTCCAGCGGCAGGCCCGGCGACAGTGTGAACGACATCAGGAACGGCATCGTCGCCTCGAAGCGGTTGGCGGCACGCGTCAGCCTCGCGGACGTTAGCGTCAGGTCGCCGGTGCCGTTGTTGCGGATGCGGAGCGTCTGGAACGGCGTACACGCGCCGAGCGCGGGTGCCGCCGGGAAGCAGACCTCGGCGGGCTCCGTGACGAGGTCGCCGCCGGTGGCGCGACCCGAGACGCCGACGCTGACGGGCGAGAGCGCGCTCCGGCTCGCGTCCACCTCGCCGCTCACGAGCAGCGTCGCCGAGCGGCGGCACGACTCGTTGGGCGACGCCGCGGCGCACTCGGGTACGCCGTCGCGGTGCAGCGGGCGGAACTCCAACTGGAAGGTGCAGGTGCCGCCCGCGGTCAGGAGGTGGCCGCGTCCCGCCGTCATCTCGGCCGCGGTCGGCAGGCAGCCGTCCGCGGTCTTCACGAAGTCGGGCGCGTCCCGTCCGCCCGTGAAGTCCACGCCGGCCACGCGCAGCGACACCATGCTCACGTTGGTGACGGTGAAGGTGACGGGCGCGGACGAGTCGCCCACGGCCGTGTCCGGGAACGCGAACTGGTTCTCGGGCGTGAGTCCGGGCGCGGAGACTTCGAGGCGCGCGCCGGTCGCCGCCGTACAATCGGGAGGCGGGGCGGCCGACAGCGGCCCCGGCATCACGCCGTCGCGGAAGTAGATTGTGCTCTGGCGCGTGCAGCTCGTCTCGGACGGCACGACGCACCAGGAGCGGCCGGCGAAGCTCGTGCTGCTGACGACGCTCGCGGTGAGATAGCGCCGCCAGTCGAGCCGCGCGTCCTCCTCCTCGCCCCGCATGCCGTCGCCGTCCCAGTCGAAGTCGAAGAAGGTTCTGCCCGGCGCGCCGGGCGCGGTGCGAGCGAGCATCGAGCTGTTGACCAGCCGCCTTTCGCCGTTCGAGGTGTCGACGAGCGTCGCGCGGCAGACGTAGTCGTTGTAGACCGGGCGCGTGACTATCGTCTCGGTCGTCAGCACGCACGCCAGTTGCACCAGCGCGAGGAGCGCCAGCGCCATGAGCGCCGACGGCAGCGGCGACTTGCACGCGCCGGCCCGCACGGACTCGACGCCCGCGCCCGCGCTCGAAACTCTTCCGTCGTTCATCATCCGGCCTCCAGCCAACTCGGGCGGCTACGTTCTCAATACTTGGGCGCGACGACGCTCACCGATGACTCGGCCGAGCCGACGTTGCCGAACTTGTCCCTGAACCTGAAAGTCACCTTCAGCCAACCGCCCGCGGGGAAGAAGGTGTCGGGGCCGACCTCCTTGCCATTGAAGATTGGCGGGAGGGGGCTGGGCCCGAGGTCGGCTGCGTCCGCGGCCGACGCGCCGTCGAGGAACTTCCGCAGCGCGTCCGAGGTCGAAGGGGTCGCGCCGCCTTTGACGCTCGTCCCGACGGATGTCGACTTCGGCGGGGTGACGACGGGCGGCGTCGTGTCCACGACGCGAAAGTCGCACGGTGAAGAGTCGGACGCGCCCGCGCGGTCGGTCGTCTCAAGCTTCAGGTGGTGGACGGGGCCGAACTCGAAGAACGCGGGGCCCACGCGTCGCCCTTCGCCCACGAACTTCAAGGGCTCCGCGTCGCGCGCGTGGAACCACTGCTCGAAGCGCAGGTCTGCGCCGCGCCACGCGCCGTCGGGGTCGTGCGAGAAGGAACGCAGGTACATCTTGAGCCCCGCCGGGTCGTTGGCCTCGACGACGGGCTCGGGCGGGTTGCCCCACCTCGGCACGGCCGGGCAGCCGCCCTGCGCGTAGGCCGCGAGCCCCGTCCCTTCGGCCCCGAAGACGGCGCGCGGAGGTCGGTTCAGGTACTCGCCCTTCACGTCGAGCAGCACCGAGTAGGCGTGACCTTCTATCGTGGCCGTGAACGAGCCGGCGAGAGTGAGACGGTTCGAGGCCGGGTCGAGCAGACCCGTCAGCGGCGCGTTGTTGGTGAGCGTGAGCGACGTGACGCCGCCGCCGCAGTCGCCGGACGAGTCGCGCCGCGTGAAGGCGGTGGCGGAGAGCGTGGCCGCGCCGTCGGGTATCGAAAGGTTCCCCGCGGCGTCCGCCCAGCCTTCGACGGGCGACGCGGTGCGCGCCGTGCCGCAGCGCACCTTCACGCGCGCCGTCTCGAAGATTAGAAAGTGGAAGGCCACGTCCACGTCGGCGAGAGCCGCCTGCAGGCGCGTGACGCGCACGCGCCCCGTCGCGGCGTCGGCCTCGTAGTCCACCTCGAAAGAGGCGGGGAAGGCGAGGCCGTAGCAGCAGCCGTCGCCGTCCACGGTGATGGTGCCGCCGCCGCGCGCCGCGTAGGCCGGGGCCGTCGAGGCCACGGGCGGCGGGGGCGGCGGCGCGGCCGGGGCGGTGTCCGCCTGCCTGTGGGGCGTCGTCGCCAACGCCAGCCAGAGGAGTAGCGCGACGCAGGCCGCGCGCTTCCTTGAACTTTTCATCGCTCACACCTCGGGTTTCGGACGACCTGCGGGGGTGCCCCTTTCGTGCCCGGCGAAGAGTTTGTTAACATCTCCCGCATCTTGCCTCCGAGGCTCGGCTCGCGTCTTCAATCCCCCCTCAATTTTTTTTGAACGACTTATCAACGCACGCATGACAAAGACGGTCAGGCGCTCATACAAATTCGGCGCGTTCCGGCTGGACGCCGCCGAGCACCTGCTCTACAGGGAGGGCGGCGAACTCGTGCCGCTCAAGCCGAAGGTGGTCGAGACGCTGGAGCTGCTGGTGAGCGAGCACGGCCGCCTCGTCGGCAAGGACGAGCTGATGCAGAGGCTCTGGCCCGACACGTCCGTCGAGGAGTCGAACCTCGCGCAGTACGTCTACCTGCTGCGTAAGGAACTGGGCGCGGCCTCGGACGGGCGCGGCTACATCGAGACCGTCCCGAGGCGCGGCTACCGCTTCACGGCGGAGGTCGAGGAGGTTTGTGAGGGCGGCGCGGGCGCGGAGGACGCGGCGGCGTCGTCGTCGTGGGACGAGCCCTTCGGCTCGCTGGCCGTCCTCCCGCTCGTCAACGAGGGCGCAGACCCGGAGGCCGAGTACCTGAGCGACGGGCTCACCGAAAGCCTCATCGACCACCTGTCGCGGCTGCCGCGTTTGAAGGTGATGGCGCACAGCTCGGTCTCACGCTACAAGGGGCGCGAGGTCACGCCGCAGGAGGTCGGGCGAGCCCTCGGCGTGGGCGCGTTGCTCACGGGGCGCGTGCGGCTGGCGGGCGGGCGGCTGGTCGTGAGGGCGGAGCTGGTGGACGCGTCCGCGGGGTGGAGGCTCTGGGGCGGCAGCTACGAGGGGCCGAGCACGGACGTTCTGAGATTGCAGGAGACCATCGCGCGCGAGCTTACGAACAGGCTGCGGCCGGGGCTCACCGGCGAGGAGCGGAGCCGCCTCGCACGGCGTCACACGGAGAGCACGGTGGCCTACCACCTCTTCATCAAGGCCCGCTACTACCTGAACAAGCGCCTGCTCGAAACCATCCGGACGGCCGTCGAATACTTTCACGAGGCGGTCGAGGCCGACCCGTCTTACGCGCCGGCTTACGCCGGGCTGGCCGACTGCTATCCGCTCCTGAATCTCTACGGCGCGCTGCCGCCGCGCGAGGCGTACGCGCGTGCGGAGGCGGCCGCGACGCGTGCGCTGGAACTCGACGACTCGTTCGCGCAGGCGCACAACGCCCTCGGCGTCATCAAGCTCTTCCACGGTTGGGATCGCGCGGGGGCCGACGCCTGCTTCCGCCGCGCCATCGCGCTCGACCCGGACTACCCGGACGCGCGCCAACGCTACGGCATGTCGCTCGTGTCGGCCGGGCGCTTCGCGGAGGCCGAGCGCGAGCTTGAGCGCGCGCAGGGGCTCGACCCGCTCTCGCTCATCACGAGGACGATCAGCAGCTACCCCTTCTACTACGCGCGCGACTTCGGGCGGGCGGCCGCACGCCTCCGCGAAGTGATCGAGATGGATCCGAACTACTCGATGGCACGCTTCCGGCTCGGCCTCACACACGCTCAGCAGGGGCGTTATGAGGAGGCGCTGACGCAGTTGCGCCGCTCGGCCGAGCTTTCCGGCGACAGGGACGTGGTGGCCGCGCTCGGCTACGTCGCGGGGCTGGCGGGCGCGGAGTCGGACGCGCGCGCCGCGCTGGCCGACCTCGAAAGGCGCGGGCGTGAAGGGTTCGTGCCCGCTTACGACCGGGCGCTCGTCCACATCGGTCTGGGCGAGGCCGAGGCCGCGCTCGACTGGCTGTTACGTGCTTGCGAAGAGCGCTCCTACTGGCTCATCTACCTGAAGGTCGATCCCGCGCTCGACTCGCTCCGCGGGCGTCCGCGCTTCGCCGAACTGCTGCGGAGGGTCGCGCGCCCCGACGGCCACGGTTTAAGCGCCGAGACGGTTGCGGGAACGCCGACGCCGGAGGGACTGGGAGCCGGCGGATAACGCTCGTACCTCATCCGTCAGGCCACGCCCAAATCCGCCGCCTGTCCTCAAGTTCGGGCGCGCCGGGCGGCGGAACAATTCTCTTGCTTTTAGATGACCGTCGTATAGAATCGCCGCACCGCCGTCGGCCGGCTGACACACCGCCTTAATACCACACGCAGACCCGGAGGTTCCATGAAGTCAAAGGTGCTCTCGCTCGCCGGCCGCGTTGCCGCGGCGCTCTCCGCTCTCCCGCTCGCGCTGCTGCTCTTCGCCGCGCCGGCCTCCGCGCAGACCGGCACGGCCACCGTGCGCGGCACCGTCCTCGACCCGCAGGGCAACGCCGTGCCGGGCGCGACCGTGACGCTCTCGAACGAGGCAAAGAAGTTCTCGCGCGCGCAGGTGACGAACGAGGAGGGCGGCTACTCGTTCGTAGCCGTTCCGCCCGACACCTACCGCGTCGAGGCCGAGGCGCGCGGCTTTAAAAGGGGACTCACGACGGACGTGCGCGCGCTCGTCAACACCTCGACGGACGTGAACATCGGCCTCGAAGTCGGCGACATCAGCGAGCAGGTCGCGGTCTCGGCCCGCGCCGAGACCCCGCTCAACACGTCCGACGCGACCATCGGCAACACCTTCGCCGAGCGGCAGATTCTTCAGCTCCCGCTCGAAGCCCGGAACGTCGCCGGCCTCCTCAGCCTACAGCCCGGCGTCACCTTCATCGGCAACGTCGACCAGCGGGGCGAGACGACCGACTATCGCAACGGCTCGGTCAACGGCGGCCGGAGCGACCAGTCGAACGTCACGCTCGACGGCGTCGACGTGAACGACCAGCAGAACCAGTTCGCCTTCAACAGCGTCCTGCGCGTGACGCCCGACTCGGTGCAGGAGTTCCGCGTCACGACGACGAACCCGAACGCCGAGCAGGGACGCAGCTCGGGCGCGCAGGTCTCGCTCGTCACCAAGTCCGGCAGCAACGAGTTCCACGGCTCGCTCTACGAGTTCCACCGCAACACGGTGACCTCGGCCAACACCTTCTTCAACAACGCCGCCGGCTCCTTCGGCCCCAACGACCCGGCCGTCCTCGGCGGCGCGGCGCGCGCCGGCGAAGCGCGCGTCCCGCGCCCCAAGCTCCTGCGCAACGTCTTCGGCGGCCGCCTCTCCGGCCCCATCTTCAAAGACCGCCTCTTCTTCTTCTACAACTACGAGGGGCGGCGCGACGCGCGCGAGGAATCGGCGCTGCGCACGGTGCCGACGGCCTCTCTGCGCGCGGGCGTCTACCGCTACAACACGGCCGGCGGCTTCGGCGAGATACTGCCGGGGCAGCAGGTCTCCGCGACGCTGCGCAACGACCCGAACCCGGCCGTGCTCGCGCTCCTGCGCCAGTACCCTTTGCCGAACACTTTCGAGGCGGGCGACGGCCGCAACACCGCCGGCTTCCGCTTTAACGCGCCCGTCTCGCTGAACTGGAACACGCACACCGCGCGCTTCGACTTCAACCTGACGCGCGACGGCCGCCACACGCTCAACTGGCGCGGCATCCTTCAGGACGACCGCGAGACTTCATCGCCGCAGTTCCCGGGGCAGCCCTCAAACTCGACCACGCTCAACAACAACAAGGGCTTCGCCGTCAACTACCTCGCGCTGCTCACCCCGAGCCTGACGAGCACTTTCCGCTACGGCTTCACGCGCCTCGACATCGAGAACACCGGGGCGGCGGCCGACGCGCCCATCGTGACCTTCACGCCCTTTTCGAGTCTCGTCTCCACCTCGCGCAGCTCCACACGCACCTCGCCCGTCCACAACATCATCGAGGACGTGTCGTGGGTGCGCGGCGACCACACCGCGCAGTTCGGCGGCAACATCCGCTACATCACCAACAGCAGCCTCAACCTCGCCAACTCGTTCTCGACGGCGCAGACGCGCCGCTCGCGGCTGACCTCCACGACGCCGCTGCGCGTCGCGGCGGCGGCCGACCGCTCGACCGAAGAGTCGCTCGTCGCCCTCCTCGGGCTGCTCACTTACGGCAACGCCATCTACAACTACGACCGCACGGGGCGCTCGCTCGCGCCGGGCGAGC
>JBEVKV010000604.1:0-20934 GCA_040509515.1 Pyrinomonadaceae bacterium
AGCCGGCCGAAAGCACATGGACGCGCACGCCGTAGAGCGAGAGGCCGTCGTCCCTTTCGGTGTACGGAAGGCTCGTGTAGGTCATCGCGCCGCCGTCGATGACGATGACCGCGCCCTCGCCGGCGACCTCGAACTCGTTCTTGTGGACGATCATCGCCGTCTTCTCGTCGAGCCCGATTCCGAGGTCTTGCGGGTAGTGCGCGACGGCGGTGAGCAGCCGCCCGTAGCGGCCGCGCTGCGAGAAGTGCGTGTCGATGACCGCGCCGACGATGAGGTCCATGCCGGGGCCGATCTCGACCGCGCCGACCTTCGGGCTCTCGTCGGAGGCGCCGCCGAGGATCATCGAGTTCGACATCATGGCGGCGCCGGCGCTCGTCCCGCCGATGACGAGCCCGCGCTCGTAGCGGCGGTGGATGAGCCGCTGCATCTCCGTGCCGCCGACGAGGCTGGTGATGTGGAGTTGGTCGCCGCCGGTGAAGAAGAGGCCGGTGGCGTGCTCGATGGCTTCGAGCGAATCCTTGTTCAGCGTGTCGGCGCGCGACGAAACGTCGACGGCCTTCACGTCGTCCACGCCGAGGCGTTTGAAGGCGTCTCTGTACTCGGCCCCGGCCGCCGACGGGTCGTCGGTCGCGACCGTCATCACGACGATGCGCGCGCGCGACCCCTTCGCGAGCTTGACGAACTCTTTCAGGAGCGGCGCGTCGCCTTCCCTGATGTCGCCGCCGCCGATGGCGACGAGCCTGCCGCGTGCCTCGCTCAACTCCATGACTTGCTCCAGAGTGTCGGCGCGTCCTTCCGCGCGTGCGAAAGGATAGAGGAGTCCTCAAAAGTGGCTCGCGGGGGTCGAGGCCGGGGGGCGATACTTACCGAGAAGTGTTTGAGATACTGTGTCTGGTTTCTCAACCTTTATACCCGGCGCGGAGAGGCCGAGTCCGTTCCCCTTCGTACAGTCAAAAAAGGTGAGGCAAAAACTCTCGCCGGTTCGACTTACACCCTCAGTCGAGCAGCGGGGCGCGGTCGCGGAGGTCGAAGCGGTAGCCGGCGGGAAGGACGTGTATGCGCACGCCGCAGATGGCGAGCAGGTCGTGGCGCTCGACCTCCGCGAGGTTGGTGTGAGTCAGGCCGCCGGCGTCGACGACCGTGACCGAGCCGGAGCCGTAGACCCGGAAGACGTGGCCGTCGACGACGATGCCCGTGTCCTCGTCGAGCCCGAGCCCGAGTTCGTGCGGGTACTGCGCGATGGCGGCCAGCAGGCGTCGCAGCCGCCCGCGCTGCTCGAAGTGCTGATCGACGAGCACGCCGGGCAGGAAGCCGAGCCCCGAGCCCAGCTCGACCATCCCCGCGCGCAGCGTCATCGTCGGCGCGCTGCCGACGATCATCACGCTCGACATCATCGCCGCGCCCGCGCTCGTGCCGGCGATGACCAGGCCCTCCTCGCGCCGCCGGTGGAGCGCCGTGTCCAGCCGCGTGCCGCCGAGCAGCCGCGTGATGCGAAGCTGATTCCCGCCGGTGAAGAAGACGCCGGTCGCGGCGTCGATGGCCGCGACGGCCTCCGCGTCGTTGGCCTCCGCGCGCGAGCGCAGGTCGAGCGCGTTGGCGTGGCGGACGCCGAGCCGCCGGAAGGTTCGCTCGTAAATCTGCGCGACCTCGCGCGGCGCGTCCGACGCCACCGAGATGATGACGAGCCGCGCGCGCGCGCCGCCCGCGAGCCGCGCGAACTCGCGCAGAATCTCCGACTCCTCTTCCCTGTCCTCCGCGCCGCCGATGATGACGAGCTGGCCGGCGCGACTCTCGTCCTTCTTCTTCTTCGCCATTTTTCCGAAAGCATAGCCCAACGCTTCGTGTCAGCAAAAGCGGAGCGGTTTGCCTTTTGCGAGTCGCCTTTGTATTCTTCCGCCAAAGTGAACCCGCAGACCACCGTGATGAAGTTCGGCGGCACGTCCGTCGAAGACGCGCGCGCCTTCGAGCGCGTGGCGGGCATCGTCCGCGCCGAGCGCGCGAAGAACCCCGTCGTGGTCGTCGTCTCGGCCATGAGCCGCTTCACGGACGCGCTGCTCGCGGCCTTCGAGCGCGCCGCCGCGGGCGAGGGCGAGCGCGCCGCCGCGACGCTCGAAGAGCACTTCGCGCGCCACACGGAGGTGCTGCGCGCGCTGCTCCCCGAGACCAAAAGCCCCGAAGAGGTGACGGCGGCCGTCGAAGAGTTCGGCGAGGCGCTCGCGCACGCGCGCGGGCACATCGGGCTGGCGTTCGGCGACGCGGCCGCGGGGAGGCGTCCGCTGCCGCTGCTACAGGACTCGGTCGTCTCGTTCGGCGAGCAGTTGTCGTCGCGCCTGCTGGCGCGCGTGCTCGACGCGCGTGGCCTGCGCGCGCGGCAGGTGGACGCGCGCCGCTGCGTCATCACCGACGACGAGCACGGCCGCGCGACGCCCCTCAAAGAAGAGACCGAGCGTCACACGCGCGAACATCTTGAGCCCGTCATCGCCGAAGGGTGCATCCCCGTCCTCGGCGGCTTCATCGCCTCTTCGGCCGCGTCGGGCGAGACGACGACGCTCGGGCGCGGCGGCTCGGACTACACGGCCGGGCTGGTCGGCGCGGCGCTGCGGTCGCGCGAGATTCAAATCTGGACGGACGTGTCTGGCGTGCTCACCGCAGACCCGCGCGTCGTCCCCGGGGCGCGCCCCATCCCGCGACTCTCTTTCGCGGAGGCGGCCGAGCTGGCCTATTTCGGCGCGAAGGTTCTGCACCCGAAGACCATCCTGCCGGCGGTCGTCCGCAACGTCCCCGTGCGCATCTGCAACTCGCGCGAGCCGAAGGCGGCCGGCACCGTCGTCTACTTCGACGCCGAGATGACGCCGCGCACCGTCAAGGCCATCGCGCACAAGGCGGGCGTCCACATCGTCCACGTCACTTCGGCGCGGATGCTCGGAGCCTACGGCTTCCTGCGCGCCATCTTCGAGGTCTTCGAGCGACACCGCACGGCCGTCGACATCGTGACCACGTCCGAGGTCTCGGTCTCGCTCTCGCTCGAAGACGTGAGCGCGCTGGACGCCATCACCGAAGACCTCAAGCACATCGCCGCCGTCCGGGTCGAATCGGGGCGCGCCATCGTCTGCATCGTCGGCGAGGGCTTGCGCTCGACGCCCGGCATCGCCGGCCGCGTCTTCTCGACCATCAGAGACATCAACGTCCTGCTCATCTCGCAGGGCGCGTCGAGCATCAACCTGACCTTCGTCGTCGAGGAGCGGCACGCGGCCGAGACCGTCCGACTCCTCCACGCGGCCTTCTTCGAGTGCGCCACCTCGGAGCTGCTCGCGGACATCGGGAGACCGTTAGACGGTAGTCGGTAGTCAGTTTCTTTATGAATCTATTCGAGCTGACGAGGACGCTGATGGACATCCCTTCCGTCTCGGGCGAGGAGGCGGAGGTGGGGCGCTTCCTCGCGTCGCACCTTGAGGGTCTGGGGTGGCGCGTCGAGTCGCAGGAGGTCGAGCCGGGGCGCGCGAACGTGTTGGCGACGACCGGCGGGCGCGCCCGCGTCGTGCTCTCGACGCACATGGACACGGTGCCGCCCTTCATCGCTTCGTCCGAGGACGCGACGCACATCCGCGGGCGCGGCGCGTGCGACGCGAAGGGCATCATCGCCGCGCAGGTCGCGGCGGCCGAACGCCTGCGCGCCGAAGGCGTCGAGGAGTTGGGGCTGCTCTTCACCGTGGACGAAGAACTTGGCAGCCTCGGCGCGCGCGCCGCCGACTCGCACGCGCTCGCGCGCGGGTGTGAGTTTTTGATTAACGGCGAGCCGACCGGCAACAGGCTCGCCGTCGGCTCGAAGGGCTCGCTGCGTCTGAGACTTCTGACCGAGGGGCGCGCGGCGCACTCGGCCTACCCGGAGCGCGGCGAGTCGGCGATTGAGAAGCTGCTCGACGTGCTCGCGGACGTGCGCGCCCTCGCGTGGCCGCGCGACGAGTTCTTCGGCGAGACGACGTGCAACATCGGCACCGTCAAAGGCGGCACGCGCCCCAACGTCATCCCGGCCGCCGCGGAGGCCGAGCTGCAAATCAGGCTGGTGACGCCTTCGAGCGCGGTCAAAAAAATCCTTGAAGAGACGGTGGCCGGCCGCGCGCGCGTCGAGTACCTTTCGGCGGCCGAGCCCGTGCGGATGCATGCGGTCGAGGGCTTCGAGCGCGAGGTCGTCCGGTTCACGACCGACATTCCGTACCTCTCGAACTGGGGCCGGCCGCTGCTCGTCGGTCCCGGCTCCATCCTCGACGCGCACACCGACGGCGAGCGCGTCTCGAAGCGCGAACTGGAAGAGGCGGTCGGAATCTACGCGCGGCTGGCAAGGTCGCTCCTGTCGCGAAGCTGAATGCTATGAAGCTGGCTCTACTAGGTCACGGGGCGATGGGGCAACTGGTCGAGCGCCTTGCGCGCGAGGCGGGCGACGAGGTGGCGACCGTGCTCGGCTCGCGCGAGGCCGCGTTCTCGGCGGAGGAGTTGGCCGAGATTCTCGCCGGCCACGACGCGGCCGTCGACTTCACAATCGCCGACGCCGTCCCGCGCCACGCCGAAGCCTGCGCGCTGGCGCGCGTCCCGCTCGTCGAAGGCACGACGGGCTGGCACGCGCACTTGGACGAAGTGCGGCGCGTCTTCGAGCGCGAGGGCGGCGCGCTCATCCACGGCGCGAACTTCTCGGTCGGCGTCAACATCTTCTACCGCGTCGTCGCGCGCGCCGCTGAGTTGTTCAAAGGCTTCGACTACGCGGCGTTCATAGAAGAGGCGCACCACTCGCGCAAGCGCGACGCGCCGTCGGGAACCGCCTTGCGCCTGCGCGACATCGTCGCCGAAAGTTACGGCGCGGAGCCGCCGGTCGCCTCGACGCGCGCCGGCCACATCCCTGGAACGCACCGCGTCGGCTTCGACTCGGCGGCCGACACGGTGACGCTCACGCACACGGCTCGCTCGCGCGAGGGCTTCGCCTCGGGCGCGCTCGTCGCCGCCCGCTGGATTCAAGGCAAGACCGGCGTGTACGAGTTCTCCGAAACGCTCGAAGAAATATTGAGAGGTGACGAATGAACGTCGAATGGATGCGCGGGTGCGCGACGGCACTGGTGACGCCGTTTCAGGCGGACGGGGGTGTCGACGTTGACAGGTTGCGTGCGCTCGTCGGGCGGCAGGTGGTGGGCGGCGTCCGGCTGCTCGTGCCGTGCGGGACGACGGGCGAGAGCGTGACGATGTCCACGGAGGAGCGCGAGGGCGTCATCGCCGCGACCGTCGAAGTCGGGCGGGGGCGCGCGCGCGTCATCGCGGGGACGGGGAGCAACAGCACGGCGCACGCCGTCGAGCAGTCGCGCCGCGCGGTCGAACTGGGCGCGGACGCCGTGCTCGTCGTCGCGCCCTACTACAACAAGCCGACGCAGGAGGGACTGTACCGACACTTCCGCGCGGTGGCCGAGGCGGTGCCGGAGACGCCCGTCGTGCTCTACAACGTGCCCGGCCGCACCGCCTCGAACATCGCGGCCGAGACGACGCTCCGGCTCGCACGCGACTGCGAGAACGTCGTCGCGGTCAAGGAGGCTTCGGGCAACCTCTCGCAGATTATGGAAATCCTGCGCGGCCGCCCCGAAGGCTTCCTCGTGCTGTCGGGCGACGACGCGCTGACGCTGGCGATGATCGCGCTCGGCGCGGACGGACTCATCTCGGTCGCGTCGAACGAAGCGCCCGACCTGATGTCGCGCATGGTGGACGCGGCGCTCGGAGGCCGTTGGGAGGAGGCGCGGCGCGAGCACTACCGTCTGCTGCCTCTGATGGACGTGAACTTCGTCGAGTCGAGCCCCGGCCCCGTCAAGGCCGCGCTGGCGTTGATGGGACTGCTCGAAGAGAATCTGCGTCTGCCGCTCGTGCCCGTCACGGAGGGTACGCGCGAGCGCGTGCGCGTGGTGCTGAGCGAACTCGGCTTGCTGGAGGAGACTTCGCATGTCACTGCGTGAGCAGGTCGAGGAACTTTTCGCGAAGCGCGGCGACTTCAACTCGACCGACCGCGAGGTCTTCGAGGCGTTCAAGCAGGCGCTCAACCGCGGCGAGGTGCGCGCCGCCGAGCGCGACGCCGAAGGGCGCTGGCGCGTCAACTCGTGGGTCAAGAGCGGCATCCTCGCCGGCTTCCGGATGGGCGCGCTCACAGACATGAGCGCGCACGCTTCCCTGCGCTTCTTCGACAAGGACACCTACCCCGTCCGGCCGACGACCGTCATGGAGGGCGTGCGCATCGTCCCCGGCGGCTCAAGCGTGCGCGACGGCGCGTACCTCGCGCCGGGCGTCGTCTGCATGCCGCCGATGTACGTCAACGCGGGCGCGTACGTGGACGAGGGGACGATGATCGACAGCCACGCGCTCGTCGGCTCGTGCGCGCAGGTGGGCCGGCGCGTACACCTCTCGGCGGCGGCGCAGGTGGGCGGCGTGTTGGAGCCGGTCGGCGCGGTGCCCGTAGTTATCGAGGACGACGTGCTGGTCGGCGGCAACTGCGGCGTCTACGAGGGAACAATCGTGCGCGCGGGCGCGGTGCTCGCGCCGGGGACGATCCTGACGGGCGCGACGCCCGTCTACGACCTCGTGCGCGGCGAAGTTTACAGACGAACCGAGGACGCGCCTCTGGAGATTCCCGCCGGCGCGGTCGTCGTGCCGGGCTCGCGCGCGGTGACGACCGAGCGCGGGCGCGAGTGGGGGCTGTCGCTCTACGCGCCCGTCGTCGTCAAGTACCGCGACGAGAAGACGGATCGCGCGGTTCAGTTGGAGGACTACCTGCGTTGAAAGAGTTCGAGCCCGCGCGACGCCTGCGCGGCATACAGAAGAGCGTCATCCGTCAGGTCTTCGACCGCGCGCGCCCGGGCAGCATCAACCTCGGCCTCGGCGAGCCAGACCTGCCGACGCCCGACGTGATACGCCGCGAGGCCGCGCGCGTCGTCACGGAGGAGCAGAACGGCTACACCTCGCACGCCGGCCTTCCCGCCTTGCGCGAGCGCGTCGCCGCCGATTACTCACACCTCGAACTCACGCCCGAGCAGGTCGTCGTCACCGCCGGCTCGCAGGAGGCGCTCTACCTCGCGCTGTTGACGCTGGTGGACGAGGGCGACGAGGTGCTCATCCCCGACCCGGGCTTCGTCGCTTACCCGACCATCGTGCGCATGGGGGGCGGCGTGCCCAAGTTTTACAGACTGCCCGCGCCGAAAGATTTCGCCTTCGACGCGGAGGACTTCCGCCGGCAGCTCACGCCGCGCACACGGGTCGTCGTCTGCATCAGCCCGTCGAATCCGACGGGGCGCGTGCTCTCGCGCGCGGAGCTAATCGAGATGGCCGGCGCGCTCGAAGGCACGGGTGTCTACGTTATCAGCGACGAGATTTACCGCGACCTCTACTTCACGGGCGAACGGCCGTCGTCAATCTCGGAGTTCAGGACGGAGCGCGCGGTCGTCCTCGGCGGGCTGTCGAAGTCGATGAGCATGACGGGCTGGCGTCTGGGCTGGCTCTGCGGCGACGCCGACGTTGTGAGGAGCGCGCTAGTCCTGCACGGCTACACGACGACGTGCGCCTCGACCGTCTCGCAGAAGGCCGCGCTCGCCGCGTGGACGGACGAGGCGGATGCGGCGCGCGCTGTCGTTCGCCGAACCTTCCGCGAGCGTCGCGACCACCTGCTCGCACTCCTCTCGACAGAACTCAACCTGCGCGCCGTCGAGCCCGAAGGAGCCTTCTACACGATGGTGGACGTGTCGGCGCACGGCGACTCGATGGCGGTGGCCGAACGCCTCCTCGAAGCCGGCGTCATCACCGTCCCCGGCTCCGCGTTCGGCCCCGAGGGCGAAGGCTTCCTCCGCGTCTCGTTCTGCGCCGACCTCGCCGTCATCAGTGAGGGCGTGCGCCGCATGAAGCGGGCGCTTGAGAAGTGACGAAGAAGCGATGAGTGACAAGACGGGACAACTGTTTTAACTTATCACCTATCCCTCATCACTTATCACGGGTTTGGAGTCGTTATGGGCAAGAAGTATCGGGTCGGGATTCTGGGCGCGACGGGGACGGTCGGGCAGCGCTTCATACAGTTGTTGGAGAGTCACCCGCAGTTCGAGGTGTCGGCGCTGGCGGCCTCAGACCGCTCGCAGGGTAAGACGTACGCGGAGGCTTGCGCGTGGCGTCTGCCGGGCGAGATGCCCGAGTCGGTGCGCGGCCTGAAGGTCGGCGCGCCCGAGCCGCCGCTCGACTGCGAGCTGGTCTTCTCAAGCCTGCCGGGCGACATCGCGCGCGACACAGAGGAGTCGTTCGCGCGCGCGGGCTACGCCGTCATCAGCAACTCTTCGGCGCTCCGCATGGACGAGGACGTGCCGCTGCTCATCCCCGAAGTCAACCACGAACACCTCGCGCAGCTCGACGCTCAGAAAGTCTCGCGCGCATTCGAGCGCGGGATGCTCGTCACGAACCCGAACTGCTCGACCATCATGCTGGTGATGGCGCTCGCGCCCCTGCACGCGCGCTTCGGGATAGAGGCGTGCGTGGCGACGACCTTGCAGGCGCTCTCGGGCGCGGGCTACCCGGGCGTTGCCTCGCTCGACGCCGCCGACAACGTGCTCCCCTACATCGGCGGCGAGGAGGAGAAGATTGAGACCGAGACGCTCAAGATTCTCGGCCGGCACGAAGGCGGGCGCATCAATCACGCGCCGTTCAAGGTGAGCGCGCAGGTGCACCGCGTCAACGTCAGCGACGGCCACATGGCCGCCGTGCGCGTGAAGCTCGCGCGCCCGGCCTCGCTCGAAGAGGTGCGCGAGGCGTTCGCCTCCTTCACCTCTCTGCCGCAGGAGCTGAAGCTGCACACCGCGCCCGAGCGCCCCATCATCGTCCGCGACGAGCCCGACCGGCCGCAGCCCAAGCTCGACCGCGACGCCGGGCGCGGCATGAGCGTCACCGTCGGCCGCATCCTCCCCGACAAGGTGCTCGACTACCGCTTCGTTGCCCTCAGCCACAACACCGTCCGCGGCGCGGCCGGCGCCGCGATCTTGAACGCCGAGCTTTTGATCGCCACGGGAAGGCTCTGAGCGGTTTTTGAGAAGCCCCGAAGGGGCTTTCAAAACAACGCTACCGGCTTGCTCCGAGACGCAGCCTCACGCCGACGCGGACGAAGGCGGGCGGGCCGAGCGTGAGGACGGGCGTGCGGCCGACCTCGTAGCGGCGTCCCGTTAAATTCTCGGCGGCGGCGAAGGCTTCGACGCCGCGCGCGAGGCGGCGCGAGGCGAAGGCGTCGAGCGTGAAGTAGCCGGCGAGCCGCAGTTGGTTCTGGTCGTCGTCGAACTGCGCGCCCGACGCGCGCGCCTGTAGGCCGAAGGTCACGCCGCGGCCGCGCGGGACGTAGCGCAGTTGAAAGCCGAGCTGGTGGCGCGCGACCTGCGGCAGCCGCCGGCCTTCGAGCGCGGCGTCCGCGGGGAAGCTCTCGACGCGGGCGTCGGCGAAGAGGTAGCCGGCCGATGCCGTCCAACCGTTGCCGAGGCGCTTCTCGAACTCGGCCTCGAAGCCGTGCGTGCGCGTGCGCCCGAGGTTCCGGCGCTGGCGCGTGATGAGCGCGGGCGTCACGGAGAGCGTCACGTTGGCGACGGGCCGCGTCACGTCGGCGAGGAAGAAGCCGGCGCGCGCCACAAAGCCCCGGCGCGTCGAGGTGTAGATGAGCCCGGCCTCGCCGCTCGTCAGACGCTCGGCGCGCAAGGATTCGTCGGCGAGCGTGACGACGTTGCCCACGCGGAACGAGCGGTAGAGTTCGTTCAACGTCGGCGCGCGGAACGCGCGCGCGAACGTCGCGTTGAGCGTGAGCGAGTCCGACGCCCTGTAGACGGCCGCGAGCTGCGGGCTGAAGGCGTCTTCGGCGCGCTCCGCAAACCCGACGGCCGTCAACGCGCCGGCGAGCGTGCGCGTCGCCTGCTGCGCGCGGAAGTTGCGCCAGCGGTCGAAGCGCACGCCGGGCGTGACGACCAGCCGGTCGGTCAGCCGCACCGCGTCGCGCGCGTAAAACCCGTCGGCGCGCGCACGCCCGCCCGCGCCGACGAGCGAAGTCGGGCGGCCCGCGACGTAGACCAGCTCGTCGCTCGCGCCGCGCACCTCCGAAGCCTCCGCCCCCAGAACGACCGCGTGGCGCGTGCCGAACGCGCGCGACCACTGGAAAGAGAGCCCCGAGCCCTGCGCCGGCACGCGCTGGAGCCGCGTCAGCGTCTCGCTCGCGCGGTCGGCCGAGACCGCCGTGAAACTCTGGTCGAGCACCTGTGTCGAGGCGTGCGCGCGCAAATCGAAGAGGCCGCCGCGCGTCGTGTTCCACGAGACACCCGCCGCGAGCTGGCGTATGTGCGTGCGGTTGAACTGCCGCGGCGTGCCGTTGCGCCGCGACTCGCCGTAGTAAGAAGGTCGGGCGAAGATGAGAAGACCGTTGGCGAAATTCCGCCTCACGTACAGCTCGCCGTTGGCGTTGCGCGACGCGGCGGGCGTGTCCACCGGGCCGCGCTCGCGTGGGTCTACGAGGACGTAACCGCCCGTGTTGAAAGTCTGCGCCGAGACGGCGAGTCCCCACCGGCCGCGCAGCGTGCCGAGGTAGATTGAGGCGTCGGGCGTGTGCTGCGTGCCGTACGAAGTCTCGAAGCGCAGTTGCGTGTCGTCGGCTCCGCGCGGGACGAAATGCACGACGCCGCCGAGCGCGCCGCTGCCGTAGAGCGCGGAGGACGCGCCGCGCAGCACCTCGACGCGTTCGAGCCCCTCGCGCGGGACGCGCCCCCAGTAGACCCACCCGCCGAACGGGTCGTTCAGCGGCACGCCGCCGTAGAGCACGACGGCGCGGCTCGCGCCGCTCGCGCCGACGCCGCGCAGAGAGACGCCCTGCGCGGTCGGGTTGGCGGCGCGGCTCGAAGTGCGGCGGAAGAGTTGGAAGCCCGGCACCTGTCTGAGCACTTCGTCTGAGGTGAGCGCGGCGGCCGTCTCAAGCTCCTCCGCGCCGAGCACGACGACGCTGGCCGCCGTCTCCGCCAGACGCGTCTCCGTCCGCGCGGCCGTCACCGACACGCGCTCGTCGAAGGAGGCCGGCGCGAGCACGACGCGCAGTTCGTCGCCCTTCCACCCGTCGCCCTTCCAACGCCGCTCGAAGGCCCCGAAGCCGGCCGCGACGATTGTCAGCGTGTAGCCGCGCGCCGCGGCCGGCGCAAGCTCGAAACGCCCCCCGGCGTCCGTCAATGTCGAGGCGTGGTCTCTGACCCCGAGGCCCGTCAACGTCACCGACGCGCCGCTGACGGGCGCGCCGGCCTCGTCCACGACGACGCCGCGCACCGAGGGTTGCGGCTTCAGCGCGACCTCCTGTGCGCGCGCCGCAAAGGCGAACACGGCGAGGGCGAGACAGACTAAAAACACTCTCGGCGGCACGCACGGATGATAAAGCATCGGCGGCGCGTTTGCTCACGAGGCGGTCGTCCGCTGTGTTAGTCTCGGGCGCGTGAATCTCTGGCAGGAAGTGGTCATCGCGGCGGCGGCGTTCGCGGCCGGGCTCATCAACTCGATAGCGGGCGGCGGCACGCTCGTCTCGTTCCCGGCGCTGCTGTGGGTGGGGCGCGACCCCGTGCTGGCGAACGCGACGAGCACGGTGGCGCTCTGGCCCGCGTCGCTGGCGGGCGTCTACGGCTTCCGGCGCGAGCTGAAGGGCGGGGCGCGCACCTTCCTACTCTTCGGCGCGCCGTCGCTTCTGGGGGGCGTGCTCGGCGCGGCGCTGCTGCTCCGGACGCCCTCCGAGACGTTTGAGCGCCTCGTGCCGTTCCTCATCCTCTTCGCCACCCTCCTGCTCGCGGCGCAGGAGCCCATCTCGCGGCGGCTGCGCGGGGACGACGACAAGCCGCACGAGCCGACGCGCGCGTGGTGGGCGGGCGCCATCGTCTTCCAGTTTTCGGTGGGCGTCTACGGCGGCTACTTCGGGGCGGGGATAGGCATCCTGATGCTGGCGGCGCTGGGGCTGCTCGGTTTCACGGACATCCACCGGATGAACGCGCTCAAGAACCTGCTGGCCATCTGCATCAACGGCGTGGCGGCCGTCTACTTCATCTTCTCGGGCGCGGTCATCTGGTCGGACGTGTTGGTGATGACGTTCGCGGCGCTCGCGGGCGGCTACTCAGGCGCGCGCCTCGCCTACCGCCTCGGCCGGCGCTTCGTGCGCGTCGTCGTCATCGCCATCGGCCTCGTCATGAGCGTCTCGCTCTTCTTTAAGTGATAAGTGATGAGTGATAAGAGAAGGCAAGTCCCATTTCTTCCTTCTTATCACTCATCACTCATCACTCATCACTTCCTTTAAAAGCTACCGCCCGCTGAAGGTGTCGCAGCGGCGCACGTCGCCGCTGTCGAAGCCCTGACGGAACCAGCGCATGCGCTGCTCGGACGAACCGTGCGTGAAGGAGTCGGGGACGACGTAGCCCTGCGCCTGACGCTGGAGCCGGTCGTCGCCGATGGCCGAGGCCGCGGCGAGCGCCTCCTCAAGATCGCCCGGGTCGAGGATGTTGCGCTGCTTCGCGTAGAAGCCCCAGACGCCCGCGTAGCAGTCGGCCTGCAGCTCAAGCCGGACGGAGAGGTCGTTGGCCTGCGCCTCGCTCCGCGCGCGCTGCTGCAAGGCCGTCACCTTGTCCGAGGTGCCGAGGAGGTTCTGGACGTGGTGGCCGACCTCGTGCGCGATGACGTAAGCCTGCGCGAAGTCGCCCGGCGCGCCCAACTGCTTCTGAAGGTCGTCGTAGAAGGAGAGGTCGATGTAGACCTTCTGGTCGCCGGGGCAGTAGAAGGGGCCGACCGACGCGCCGGCCCGCCCGCAGGCCGTGTCGGCGACCCGGCTGAAGACCTGCAGCGTCGGCTCGCGGTAGTCGCTGCCGTTCTTCCGGAAGACATCGTTCCAAACGTCCTCGGTGCTGCCGAGCACGCGCCTGACGAAGCGTATGTCCTCGTCGTCCTGCGGCGGCTGACCCGGCGCGCCGCCCGGGCGCGAGGCGGGCGCGGGGCCGCCGCCGGGCTCTTCGCCGCCGCCCATCAACTGGCTCGGGTCTACGCCGAACAGGAGCGCGAGCACGACGACGACAATCGTCCCCAGTCCGCCGCCGACCGCGAGTCCGCCGCCGCCGATGCCGCGCCGGTCTTCTACGTTTCCGCTCTCACGCTGGCCGCCTAGTCTCATTTTTTTAAACTCTCCTCCGCTTTCGGGGGCTGTTAAGTTGAATCGGGGGAAGTCTCTTCTAGCGCGCCTCGCGCCCGGGCGCGGGTGGCGGGGGCTGCCCGCCGCGCTCCTTCTGCACTAGTTGTTCGCCGCGCCCCTTCTCCGGCGTCGTCAGGCCGACCGCCATCCCTTTGTGCAGCTTGTAGGCGCGTATGAAGAGCGAGAGCGCGACCCACGTCCCGATGAAGGCGAGCGGGTACGTGATGCCGCGCGGCCACTTCATCGCGACCATCGAGAGCCCGAGCAGCGTCGCGCCGGCCAGCCCCATCAGACGCGCCTCGGCCGGCCCCAGCACGCGCCGGTTGGTGATGGCCGCGCCGACCGCGCTCCCGACGCCGATGACGCCGGCCGCCGCGCGGCTGGTGCTCCCCTTCCGGCTCGTCCGCTGGTGGCGGGGGCGGCGCGGGCGCGGCGGGCCGACGGGCCTCACCTTCCGGCGCTCGCTGATGACGATCTCGGTCGAGAGTTCGAGGTCGCGACAGTACATCTCCTCCATCTGCTTGGCGAAGCCCTCGTCCTCAATCGTCACGTCCAGCTCCCAGTTGCCCATCCAGCTCGCGACGTTGAGGTTGGTCGAGCCGACGCGCGCCCAGCGCCCGTCCACCACGGAGGTCTTGGCGTGAATCATCGGCCCGTTCCACTCGAAGACGCGCACGCCCGCTTCGAGCAGCGCGCGGTAGTTCGCGCGCGAGAGCGCGCTGACGACGCCGATGTCGCTCGCGCCCGGCACCAGCAGACGCACGTCCACGCCGTCCTGCGCCGCCGCGCGCAAGCCCTGCACGTACATCGTCGTGCCGACGAAGTAGGCGTCCGTCAGCCAGAGGTACTTGCGCGCGCCGGCCGCGACGAGCTGTTCGAGCCGGTAGAGCCCGACCGTGTTCGGCTCGGTCGCGATGACGCGCACGGCCACGTCGCCGCCCTGCTCGATCTCCTCGCGCTGGATTAAGTCGGCCGCCGGAATCTTGTCGCCGCACGAGGTCTCCCACACGCGCGCGAAGGCCGCCTCCATGTCCGCGACGGCCGGGCCTTTGATTTCGACGCCCGTGTCGCGCCAGGGGTCTATGTTCTTCTCGGGGCGTCCGACCCAGTCGCGCCCGACGCACAGCCCCATCACGTAGCCGACGCGCCCGTCCACCGAAATCATCTTGCGGTGGTCGCGGTTGAACCAACTGAACGGCTCGTCGTAGCGCGGCGGGTTGAAGCCGTGCACCTCGACGCCCGCGTCGCGCAGGTTGCGCCAGAAGCGGCGCGAGGTCTTGCCGACCGCGCCGAGCCAGTCGTAGACGACGCGGACGCGCACGCCCTCGCGCGCCTTCGCGCAGAGCGCCTCGGCGAACTCGCGGCCGACCTCGTCCTCGTGGATGATGAAGCTCTCGAAGTGTATCGTGCGGCGCGCGGAGGCGATGGCTTCGAGCCAGGCGGGGTAGTTCTCTTTGGCGTCGACGAGGAGGCGGACGCCGTTGCCGCGCACCAGCTCGGCCCCCGAGGAGCGCGCGTACGCCTTGTCGACGACGCGGCGCACGGGCGGGAATTCGGCCGTGTCGATGCCGTCGGCGCGTTCCTCGCGCCCCTCCTGCGTCGGCTGATACAGCTCGGTCGTCATCAAACGTCCATCTTACCGGGCACGTCTTTGGGCAACTGTGTCCGCCAGCAAACAAATCTGTTGCGAGGTTCGGGAGAGGCACACATAATAGCGCGTTTTCCGCCGCCGCGCGCGCCGAAGGCTTAAACATCTGAAATTTAAACTTTCAAATTTGAAATCAAACTTAAGAGATGAAGAGACCCGAGACGGTTGAGCTGTTCCTCCCGCTCCAGCGCGAGCTGGTCGCGCTGCTGCGCGGGCTCTCCGCGGACGACTGGTCGCGCCCGACGCTGGCGCGCGGCTGGGACGTGAAGGACGTGGCCGCACACCTGCTCGACACGGACTTGCGGCGTCTCTCGGCGCAGCGCGACGCGCACAGGCCGTCCGCCGCCAAGCTCGGGAGCTACGAAGAGATCGTCGCCTTCATCAACCGGCTCAACGCCGCGTGGGTCGAGCTGGCGCGGCGTCTGAGCCCGCGCGTGCTGACCGACCTGCTCGAATGGACGGGGCCGCAGGTGGCCGAGCTGTTCGCCTCGCTCGCGCCCGAGGGCGAGGCGGCCGTCCCCGTCGCGTGGGCGGGCGAGCGGCGCTCGGCCAACTGGATGGACGTGGGGCGCGAGTACACGGAGAAGTGGCACCATCAGGCGCAGATACGCGACGCGGTCGGAGCCCTCCCGCTCGACTCGCGCCGCTGGCTCGGCCCCGTCATCGAGCTTTCGATGTACGCGCTGCCGCACGCCTTCCGCCGCGCGAGCGCCGAGCCGGGCAGCGCGCTCTCCGTCCGCATCGACGGCGACGCCGGCGGCGTCTGGCACCTCCTCCGCGCGCGCGACCTTTGGGAGTTGCGCGAGGGCGAAGCGGCCGACCCGACCGCCCGCGTCCGCCTCGACGCCGACACCGCCTGGCGTCTCTTCTTCAACGCGCTCTCGAAAGACGAGGCCGCCCCGCGCGTCGAAGCGTCGGGCGACGAGAGCCTGTGCGAGACCTTCCTCGCCGTCCGGTCGGTAATGGTTTGAGGAGCGATGAGTGATAAGTGATGAGTGATGAGAACAGGACGACGATTGACGAAGCCGACTTGACTCACGTACGCCGCGCGGTACGGCTCGCCCTCGAAGCGGAGGCCGGCGGCAACCTGCCCGTGGGCGCGGTCGTCGCGCTCGGCGGCGAGGTGATTGCCGAAGCGGGCAACGCCGTGCTCGCGCCCGCGTACCACCCCGGCCGCCACGCCGAGACCGAGGCGCTCCGGCTCATCCCCACGGAACTCTGGCCGCGAGCGCGCGCGATGACGGTCTACACGACGCTCGAACCCTGCGTGATGTGCGCGGGCGCGCTGCTGCTGCACGGCGTCGGCCGCGTCGTCTACGGCGCGCGCGACGCGCTCGGCGGCGCCGGCCCGCTGCTCGCGCACCTGCCCGCCTACTACGCCGGCGGCGCGGGCGTCCCCGTCTGGCTCGGCCCCGCCCTGCCCGAACTCTGCGACCCGCTCTTCCGACGCGTCCGCGCGCGCTTCGACCAACTGCCCTGCGGCAAGGAGAACTTTTAGCGCGCGGCGTCGCCGGGTTATTTCCTCGCCGAGTTATTTTGTTGACACGCGGAGCGGCGCGTCATAAAACATCTGCCGACAACTTTGCCCGCACCCTCGCGTTCGTTCACGGCACCCGCAGCACAGGAGACAACATGCATTCCCCTTCCCTTCCGACCCGCTCGACGTCTCTCTTTAAGATTGCCTTTAGCCTTTTTCTTCTTTTTGCACTCACCGACACGCGCGCGGGCGCGCAGACTCAAATCACGGCCGGCGTCATACAGGGCACCGTCACGGACGAGCAGGGCGCGACCGTGCCCGGCGCGACGGTCGAAGTCCGCAACGTCGGCACCAACCTCACGCGCTCGCTCACGACCGACGAGGGCGGGCGCTTCGTCTTCCTCCAACTCCCGCCGGGCCGCTACACGCTCTCGGTCACGAAACAGGGTTTCGCCAACATCCGGCAGGAGGAGTTCGCGCTCACCGTCGGGCAGGCCGCCAACCTCGACCTGAAGATGAAAGTCTCGGGCGTCAACGAGACCATCACCGTCTCGGCCGTCCAGACCGTCGACACCGCCAGCGCGCAGACCTCGACGACCATCAACGAGCGCGCGGTCGGCAACCTCCCCGTCCTCGGCCGCAAGTTCGAGGACTTGCTGACGCTGACGCCCAACGTCTCGGTCACGCAGGGGCCCGACGGCGACGAGATAAACTTCGCCGGCCAGCGCGGCGTCTTCAACAACATCAGCCTCGACGGCGGCGACTACATGAACGGCTTCTTCGGCGAGCAGGCCGGCGGACAGCGCGCCGCCATCGACATCCCCCTCGACGCCGTCAAGGAGTTTCAGGTCATCGCCACGGGCGCGACCGCCGAGTTCGGCCGCACGGCCGGCGGCGTCGTCAACGTCGTCACCAAGTCTGGCACCAACGACTTCCACGGCTCGCTCTTTCACTTCCAGCGCCTCGAAGCCCTCACCGCGAACACCTCCGACGGCAAGCCCCTGAAAGACTTCCACCGCGAGCAGTTCGGCGGCAACGTCGGCGGCCCGATTAAAAGAGACAAGGCGTTCTTCTTCGTCGCCTACGAGCAGATTTTCGAGAACCTGACGCGCGCCAACCTCTCCGAGCAGATAGGCGACACGGCCTGCCCCGTCAGCGCGCCGACGATTCCGGGTAACGAGTCGCTCATCAACGCGAACACCGACTGCCAGCGCCTCGCGCTCCTCGGCTTCTTCCGCGCGACGCGCGGGCAGGAGGAGGGCTTGCCCACCAAGCGCCCCGTCCGCAACTCCGCCATCCTCGGCAAGATCGACTGGGAGCTGTCCGCGAACAACCACCTCGCGGTCTCGCACAACTTCGACTACTCGAAGAACGAGAACCAGACCTTCGACGTGGCGACCTACGGCAACTCGGCCAACGGCATCGAAGGCCCGTCGAAGATTCACGCCTTCAACGCCAACCTCTTCTCGACCGTCTCGCCGACGAAGGTCAACGAGTTCCACTTCACCTACGGGCGCGAAGACCGCCCGCGCGCGGCCGTCGATTCCAACGTGCCGGCCGACACGGCGATGGGTTTCGCCACCACCTTCCGCTTCGGCAACCCCTTCTTCATCGCGCCGGCCGTGGACGAACTGTTCTGGCGCGCGCAGCTCAAGGATAACTTCTCAATCGTCTCGGGCGACCACACCGCCAAGTTCGGCGGCGAGTGGGTGCACAGCCGCAACGCGCAGGTCTTCCGCGGCTTCTTTCAGGGGCGCTACATCTTCGACAGCGTGACCGGCTTTCTGCGCTACGCCTCGCCGGCGGCGGCCGGCGGCTTCGGCCCCAACGCGGTCGGCTGCTCGGACGGCAGTTACGTGACCGCGCCCGCCACCTGCCCCGCCGGGACGACGCCGACCGGCGGCCCGCTCCTCCTCTACTTGCAGGGCGCGGGACTCACCGGCCCCGCGACCGACGAGGCGGGCTTCTCCGACATCGGCAACGAAGACCTCGCGCTCTTCGTGCAGGACACCTGGAAGATACGTCCCAACTTCACCGCGACGCTGGGTCTGCGATGGGAGGCGCAAATCTTCCCCGAGCCGGTCGTCGCGCCCGAAGACACGGCCTACGGCATCTTCCTGAACGACCCGCGCTTCCCCTCCGACGGCACGCTCCCGAGCCCGAAGAAACAGTTCCAGCCGCGCGTCGGCTTCGCGTGGGACGTGGCGAACAACGGCCGCTCGGTGCTGCGCGCCAACTACGGCGTCTACTTCGCGCGCCAGAACATGCTCAGTCAGGTCGGCTCGATCACGACCAACGGCGTCCAGCAGCAGACCATCGTGCGCGGCTCGCCGGGCGGGCCGGTCTGGCCCGGGCTCGTCACGCCGCCCTCGACCGTCACGCCCTGCGTCGCGGGCACGGTCTCGAACCCGTTCCCGTGCTTCTCGGGCGTCCGCGTCTTCAGCCGCGACTACGCCAACCCGCGCGTCTACACCTCCAACGTCGCCTTCGAGCAGGAGCTGGCCCGGAACTTCTCTTTCTACCTCGACTTCACGCACGCGAAGGGCGTCCACCTGACGCGCTTCCTCAACGTCAACCGCAACAACTTCTTCTCGCCCTTCCTCGGCGAAGTGATGGTGACGAGCGCCAACGGCAAGTCGCTCTACCGCGCCTTCACCGTCGGCGTGCGCAAGCGTTACAGCGACCGCTACCAGTTCGAGGCCAACTACGTCTTCTCGAAAGACCTTGACGACGACTCGAACGAGCGCGACCCGTTCACCGACCGCGCCTTCGACATCAACAACCTGCAACTCGACTACGCGCTCGCGGATAGAGACATACGCCACCGCTTCAACTTCTACACGAACGTCGAGCTGCCGGCCCGCTTCGAGCTGAACGCGCGCGTGCAGGCGCGCTCCGCGCAGCCCATCACGCCGGCCACGCGCACCGCGACCAACCGCAACTCGCTCAGGAAGAACAACGAGTTCTTCTCCTTCGACTGGCGCTTGCAGCGCCCCTTCCGCTTCGGCGAGTCGATGGCGCTCATCCCCATCGTCGAGATGTTCAATACCTTCAACACCGAGAACAACATCAACCCGCTCGTCACGCCCGGGCTCTTCAACTTCGACGGCTTCCTGCGCCAAGGCGTCGGCGACCCGCGCATCATCCAACTCGCCGTCAAGTTCGTCTTTTAAATCACGGGGGGGGACGACAGGCACGATGGACGCGAAGCAGAGGGCGGGGTTTAAGGCGGCCGAGTTCGTCGAGGACGGAATGCGCGTGGGGCTCGGGACGGGCTCGACCGCTTACTGGCTGGTCGAGCGTCTGGGCGAGCGCGTGCGCGAAGAGGGGCTGCGCGTGCGCTGCGTCCCGACCTCGCGGCGGACGGAGGAGCAGGCGCGCGCGCTCGGCATCCCGCTCGTCACGCTCGGCGAGGTCGGCGGGCTGGACATCGCCATCGACGGCGCGGACGAGATCGGCCCCGGCCTCGCGCTCATCAAGGGCGGCGGCGGCGCGCTGCTGCGCGAGAAGCTCGTGGCCTCGGCCGCGCGCCGCTTCGTCGTCATCGCCGACGCGTCGAAGCGTGTGGACGTGCTCGGCCGCTTCCCGCTGCCCGTCGAGGTCGTGCAGTTCGCTTGGGAGCTGACCGCGCGCCGCGTCGCCGCCGTGACGGGTGTCGAGCCCGCGCTCCGGCGTGACGAAGGCGGCGGAGTTTACGTCACCGACAACGGCAACTTCATCCTCGACTGCCGCTGCGGCGAGATAACAGACCCGGCGCGCACCGAGCGCGAGCTGAAGGCGCTGGCCGGCGTCGTCGAGTCGGGACTCTTCGTCGGGATGGCCGACTGTGCGGTCGTCGCCACGGACGACGGCGTCGAGGTCATCGAGCGTTAGCCTTCCCGCTCCTTCGCCTCTCGCGCCGTAACGCAAAGCGCACAAAGAATCCGCAAAGAGCGGAAAGAGTTCGGATAGCATCCGCCCGTGCCGACAACGCTGACACTGCTCCTGCTGGCGTCCTCCTCGTGGGCGCGCGGGCTCATCAAATTCTTCGTCACGCTCGGGGTCTTCGGCCCCTTCCTGCTCGAAGCCTTCGACTCGTCATTCTTCTACATCCCGCTGGCGAACGAGCTGCTGCTCTTCATGCTCATACACGGCGGCGACGGCGAGCCCTCGCGCTGGATGTGGGCGGTCTACGCGGTGTCGGGCGCGGCGGGGACGGTGGCGGGCGTGGCGCTCCTCGACCTCCTGATGCGGCGCGTCGGCTCGGACGGCGTCGAGCGTCTGGTCGGGCGCAGGCAGTTCGGGAAGCTGAAAGGGAAGTTGGAGCGCAACACCGGATGGGTCGTCCTCATCGCCTCGGCGCTGCCGCCGCCGTTCCCGTTCCGCTTCACGATGATGACGGCCTCGGCGCTCCAGTGCGACCGCGCGCGGATGTTCGTCTCGGTCTTGGTCGGCCGCACGCTGCGCTTCGCCGCCGAGGCGCTGCTCATCCTCTACTTCGGCCGCCGCTTCCTCGACTTCATGAACTCCGACGCCTTCAACTACGTCGTCTACGGCCTCACGCTCGTCGCCGTCGCCGGCAGCGCCGTCACCATCTTCAGGCTGTTC
>JBEVKV010000605.1:0-5338 GCA_040509515.1 Pyrinomonadaceae bacterium
GAGTTGCAACGCCTCCTGCCCCGACGACGCCGTGAGCACGCAGTAGTCGCGGCGGAAAAGCCTTTCGAGCAGGCGCAGGTTGGCCGGTTCGTCATCGACAATCAGTATTTTATAGGTCATGTTTCCCTGACTCCGAACGTCGTAAGTTTTAGGAAGAGGCAGCCTCGCCAGCCCTATTCGTGTCAGGGCGGGCGTCTACCGGGAGCGTGACCGTGAAGGTCGTCCCCTCGCCGGGGCGGCTCGCCACGTCGATCTTGCCCCGATGGCGCTCGACGATACTGTAGGTGACGGACAGCCCCAACCCGGTGCCTTCGCCGACGGGCTTCGTGGTGAAGAAGGGGTCGAAAATCCGCGGGAGGTGTTCGGGCGCGATGCCGCAGCCCGTGTCGCTAATGGAGACGGCCGCCATCTCGCCGTCACATCGGGTCCGGATGCGCACTTCGCCGCCGCCTTTCACGGCGTACGCGGCGTTGACGAGCAGGTTGAGCCACACTTGGTTGAGCTGCCCCGCGTAACAATCCACGGGCGGAAGCTCCCCGTAATCGCGCACGAGCCGGACGTTCTCGGCCGTGTAGTGGCGCGCGAGCAGGCGCAGCGTAGACTCGATGCTTTCGTGGATGTCTACCTTCTTGAACTCCGCCTCGTCGAGGCGCGAGAACGTCCGCAGGTTCTGCACCACGTCGCGGATGCGTTCGGCGCCGTCGCGGCAGTCCGCCGTTATCGAGTGAAGGTCGGCGAGGGTGTTCTCGTAATTAATCTCCCGCCTGATCGAGGACGCCTCAGCCGCCACGTCCGGCGGGAGCCGCGCCGCCTCGTAGAAGGAGAGTAGGCGTTCCACCCCACGTGTACACTCGGCGAGCAACTCCATGTTGCCGTAGATGAACCCGGCGGGGTTGTTCAGCTCGTGCGCCACGCCGGCGGCCAACTGCCCGAGCGAGGCCATCTTCTCGCTCTGGATGATCTGCGCCTGTAGACGCTCAAGCTCGGCCTTGCTGCGCCTGAGTTCCTCGTTGCCGCGTTCAAGGTCGAGCTTGTAGTGGCGGGCGGCGCGCAGCAGGGCGCGCCTTTCCAGCGCACGCTCGACCGTCATCGAGAGGACGCCGAGGTCGCAGGGCTTAATCAGATAGTCGTAAGCTCCGAGGCGGACGGCGTCGAGGACACGTTGGGTACGATTCATGCCCGACGCCATGACGACCATCGTGTCGGGGTGGCGCGCCGTGATCTCGCGCAGCAGTTCAATGCCGTTGCGGCCCGGCATCATCACGTCCGAGATGACGAGCGCGAAGCTCATCGCCTCCATCCGCGACAGCGCCTCGTCGGCCGACGCGGCCGTCTCGCACGGGTAGCTTTCGCCGAGGTAAGTGGCGAAGAGAGAACGCACCAACTCTTCGTCGTCAACGATGAGGATGCGTCGTTCCTCGTTCCCCACGAACTCAGATGGGAGGCAGGGGCCGGCGGTCGGCACCCAGTGAGCAGATTGGTAAGGCATACTGGTTGGCACTCATAATCGACTGTGACGATGCCCGGTTGGCGGGGCCGGACGTTCCTACAGGGCCGCGCGGCAAAGCGAGCGCCAGGACGCGCAGGTCAGACGGGTAGGGCGCTTTCGAGGCGACTGAGCACCGACTGCGTCAGCACCGATTTGGCCGCCGCGCTTTCCCTATGGCGCGGCCTCAAGGACTGGGCGCGCAGTTCATCCCAATCGCCAACGGGCACGCGGTGGAAGGCATCCACCACTGAGGGATCGAACTGCCGACCTGCCCACTCGGCGAGTTCATTAGCCGCCGCGAGGTAAGACTTGCCCTTGCGGTAGACGCGGTCGCTCGTGATGGCGTCGAAGGCGTCGGCGACCGCGAAGATGCGCGCGTTGAGGTCGATGGCATCGCCGCGCAGGCCCAGCGGGTAGCCCGAGCCGTCCCAATGCTCGTGGTGCTGCGCGACGACGCGCGCCGCCCCCTCCAGAAACTCAATCCCCTCCAGAATCTGCTGGCCGTGCAGGGGGTGCCGGCGCATCACTCGCCACTCGTCCTCGGTCAGCTTGGCGGGCTTGCGCAGGATGGCGTCGGGGACGCCAATCTTCCCTATGTCGTGCAGAAGCGCCCCGAACTCCAGCGCGCTCATCTGCTCATCGCCCAGCCCCAACTCGCGCCCGAGCCGCAGGCTGAACGAGACGACGCGCTCCGAGTGGCCGTGCGTCTCCGAGTCGCGCGCTTCGAGCGCCGCGTTAAGCGCCTTGAGGGTCGAGCGGTAGGCGTCTTCGAGCGAGCGCAAGGCGCCGTCCAGTTCAGCCGTACGACGCCGCACCAGTTCCTCCAGATGTCTTTCGTAGAGGCGCTTGGCGACCCGCAAATCGCTGTGCTCTATCGCCCGCCTGACGGCGTTTTCCAGATTGACGAGGTTGAAAGGCTTCAGGATGTAATCGAACGCGCCGACGCGCATGGCCTCGACCGCGCTCTCGATGGTTTGCAGGCCGCTCGCCATGATGACGACCGCGTCGGGCGCCTTTGCCAGCAAGCGCGGGATTAGCTCCAGCCCGCTCATACCGCCCATCATGATGTCGCTGATGACGAGGTCGAACCGCCCCGCCTGAAACTTCGCCAGCGCATCCTCAGCAGAGACGGCCTCCACACATTCGTAATCGTCACACAGGAGGTTGACTAATACCCCCCTGACCTCCCGCTCGTCGTCTACAATCAGAATTCGCGGCTTGCCGCGGCGTACTTCAAGCATGGCTGGACTCCTCGACTTTAGCTCTCGTCTTTCCGCGACGGCGAGTTATTAAAGCTACATCCCGCTCGCGCCTCTTGCCTTCCGCGGCGGCTTGCCCTACGGAGAAACGGGACACCCGCCGGGCGGAACGCCCCTACAACTTACCCCCCGGGTGCCGGCACAGCCCGGCAGGCTGTCCCGCGTGCTCGTAAGGCACGGCTCATGCCAAGCAATAAAGGATAAGACTCCCGCAGGCGGTCAGGCGCGCGGTACGGAACGGACATTGCTGTTAACGGCGTGTCAGGTACGAGAGTGAATAGTCTGGGAGGGTCAACGACGGATGAGAGATCGAGACAGAACCACCATCCTTTACCTCGACGATGATCCCGGCTGCCTTGAAGTCTTCGCGCAGACGTTCGGCGACGAGTACGAGGTGCGGACGGCAGCGACGGCGGAGCAGGCCCGGCGTGCGCTCGCAGGGTGCCGGTTCGATGTGGTCATCAGCGACCAGGTGATGCCGCGGATTAGCGGCGCGGCGTTCCTGCGCGAGGTGGCGCAAGTTTACCCGGAAATTAATCGCATCCTCCTCACGGGCGGCGCCCCGGTCGGCGCGGTGGTGGGTGAGGTCGCCTCGGGCGTTATCCACGGGTTCATCACCAAGCCGTGGGCCGGGGCGGACATACGCCGGGCGCTTGAACGCGTACGCCTGCGCGCGCCCGCGGCGCTCATCTAACGCGCCTTACCGATGTCGATCTGGTGGCGCTTGAGCATCCGTTCCAGCGTCTTGCGGTCGATGCCGAGCAGTCGCGCCGCCGCCTGCTTGTTGCCGCGCGTGTGTTCGAGCACGCGCGCGACGTACTGCCCTTCGATCTTGGAAAGCGTGGGCCACTCCTCGGCGGCCGCCACCGGCGCGTTCTCTGCTTCGGCCTCTCGCTCGCCTGTAGCGGGGCGGTAATCGCGGATGCGTTCGGGCAAGTCTTCGGGCTGGACGACGCCGCCACAGAGCGCCACGGCGCGCACCACGGCGTTCTCCAGTTCGCGGATGTTACCCGGCCAGTCGTACTGTTCGAGCCGGCGCAGGGCTTCCCCCGAGAATGCGCACGAAGCGTTAAGAGACCAGACACGTTCGGCGAAGCTGCTGGCGAGCGGGAAGATGTCCTCGCGCCTTTCGCGCAGCGGCGGCAGATGAATCATCACGCCGTTCAGCCGGTAGAACAGGTCTTGGCGGAAACGTCCCGCGGCGACCTCCTGCTCTACGTCGCGGTTACTCGCCGCGACGACGCGCACGTCGAAGCGATGGGTTTGGTTCGACCCGACGCGACGAGCATCGCCTTCCTGAAGCACCCGCAGGAGCTTGACCTGGAAGGCGGGCGAAGTCTCCGTAATCTCGTCCAGAAAGATCGTCCCGCCGTCGGCTTCTTCCCAGAGGCCGCGGCGGTCTGCGTGCGCCCCCGTAAACGCCCCCTTGACGTGGCCGAACAGCTCTGACTCGATCAACTCGCCGGAGATGGCACCGCAGTTGAGGGCGATGAAAGGCTTCGCGGCGCGCTGACTGCGGCGATGCAGGGCGGCGGCCACCACCCCTTTGCCCGTCCCCGACTCGCCAGTGACGATCACAGGCAAGTTGGTCGTCGCCACGCGCCCGACCTGCTTCATCACCCCGATAAAGGCTTCGCTGCGACCGACCAAACCGATGTCCGACCGATAGACCGGGCCGGCGTTCCGCCGCGTGAGCACGCCCCGCGGCGCCCGCTGGAGGATGCGCTCGCGCACGGCCTCCAGGAGTGAGCACAGCGGCTCGACCCCGAAGGGCTTCAGCAGATAGTCGTAAGCGCCGAAGGCAGCGGCGTCGAGCGCGCCCTCGGCGGAGCCGTGCCCGGTCATCAGCACGACCTGCGTCTCTGGCAGTTCCTCCTTGTACCGGCGCAGCACGTCGAAGCCGTTGGCGCCGCCGAGAAACACGTCGCACACGACGAGCGACCAGTCGCCCTCGTGAAGCAGTTCGAAGGCGCGCTCGGCAGAATCCGCTTCGCGTACCTCCCAACCTTCTTCAAGTAAAACTTGCCCCACGAACCGGCGCACCTGTGGGTCGTCGTCGATGACTAAGGCTTGCATATCTGGGTACCCGGCGCGCGGCTGACGAATCGCCCGCGAGTCGGCGCGCTCCACCCGTTCAAAGTGTATAGATCATTTCCCGTGCCGGACGGCGGTGAGAGGCTGACGCGCCTCACTGCTTCCGGAGCGATTGGTAGAGGCTGGATTCAAAGGTACGCGGCGCAAGTGCCTCGACACTTCACCGTCATCCGAGGGCGGAAGTGTCTCGTCCCGTCACATTGAACTGTCATTCGTCCCGGGGGAAGATGACGGATTATAGCTGATTTGAAGGCACCCCTGCGACAAAATTACAAACCACACTCAAGAGCGTAGCGGCGTGGTCGGCGTCGAAGTGCGGAAGTCCGTTCCCGAGTCGAAGGACTTGCCGCGCGCCGGGTGCGGCCGGGGCGCGCACGGCCAGCCTTCGGCCACAGCCTCAGGGCACAGCGTTTGCGATGGAAGACCCGGGGCGACTGTAACGCCTTGAGCCGCGCCCGGGTGGGGAGATATGACCCTGACCTTGACCAGTTTGCCC
>JBEVKV010000606.1:0-7698 GCA_040509515.1 Pyrinomonadaceae bacterium
GGAGACCGACCCGCGCTACCGTCCGCGGTTTTGTTTCTGTTTTTCTATCGCGCGGCGGAAGTCTTCGGCGGTGAGGCGGTGTTTGAAGGCGTGCGCGCCGTCGATAACGACGACGGGGATGTCCCAGCCGTAGCGGCGGGTTAGTTCGGCGTCCGAAAGAATGTCCACCTCTTCGTAGGTGAAAAGCCCCGCGCAGCCCGACCTTCTTATCTCCTCGCGCGCCTCGTCGCAGAGGTGGCAGCCGGGTTTTGTGTAGAAGACGACGTGCGGTTTGTCGGCCATTTTCTCTTCCCTCGGGGGCGCGGGCGGGCGGCGAGTCTAGCACGATTTTGCCGGCCGCCGCCGCCCTTTCATAGTAAAAAATAAATCTTGCCACGCGGGGTGCGGACAGGTTATAAAGACGTTGAAGCCAAGCCATTTAATCAATCATTTTGGCGCGGCGCTCTTCATGTCACGCACTAGCATTTGAATCCACGCGCGAGAAGTCGAGCCGTAAAGCTCCTCTGCGGTGAACTGTACCGTCTCGCGCATGGCCCGCACCCGAAGCCCCGGCTTGTTGACAAGTTCTGAAGTCAAAGCTGTTTAGTGAAGGGAGGTCGCGGCGTGGATCAGAAAGACAATCCAACTCCGCCCGCCGAGAGCGCGCCCGGCGCTCGCAGCGACGAACAAGGGGACAAGCAGGCAGACGAACGTGAAGGAGGCGCGCGCCCGTCCGTCGCGGAGTTGCTCGCCGCCGCGCGCGGCGACGCCGCCCCGCCCCGGACGCCGCCGACTGCCGCCACGACGCCCCGGACTCCGGTCACGCCGCCCGCGCGCCAAGCCTCTTCGGGGACAATCGCCGCGGACGCGCCCGCGGGCGACGCGCCGGGCAAGTCTTTCCCGGCCGCGACTCCGCCGGCCGCGCGCGTCGCCCCCGCCTCGGGCGCGTCGAAGACCGCCTCGACGCCGACGCCCGAAGTCAACAAGGGAGTCGCCCGTGCCGTCGCCGCCAAGCCGCCCGCCGGGCCGCTCGTGCAGACCGCGCCCGACCCTCCGGTCAACAAGTTCAGACGCCGCATCGTATGGGGCGTCGTCGGCTCTTTCTCGGCCGTCATGGGGCTGAGCATCCTGCGCTTCTTCCTGCCCCGCGCCATCTTCGAGCCGTCGAGCATCTTCCGCATCGGCTACCCGGGCGACTACGCGCTCGGCGTCGACACCAAGTGGCAGCAGCAGTACCGCATCTGGGTCGTGAAGAACACCGAGCGGCTCTTCGTCATCCGCGCCGTCTGCACGCACCTCGGCTGCACGCCCGACTGGAAGGCGAGCGAGAACAAGTTCAAGTGCCCCTGCCACGGCAGCGGCTACGACAGCGAGGGCGTCAACTTCGAGGGCCCGGCGCCGCGCCCGATGGATCGCGCCAAGATTTCCGTGGACGCCACGGGGCAGGTCGTCGTGGACACCAACACGCTCTTCCACCGCGAGAAGGGCAAGGTCGATCAGTTCGACGAGCCGGGCTCGTACCTCCCCATCGCCTGACGGGCGGCGGGCCTCATCATTTCGTTTCATTCAAGGGGGAAGCGGTTTGAAGACTTGAACCGGCCGCGGCGCGCGCGCGTCTCTGCCGCGCGGCGGCGCCGACCATCCGAGCAGGAGGCGAGGTCATGGAGCCTGAACGACCCGACGGGAACGGCGACGGCGAGCAGTCGCGGGGCTTGAAGCGCGGGGGCGCGGCCGGGGTTGTGGCGCGCGCGCGCGCGCAGGGGGTGGCGCTCAAGGAGCGCGCCGAGGCCGAGGCCAAAGGTTACAAAGACCCGCAGCAGACGCAGCTCTGGAAGTCGATCTTCCGCGTCTCGCACGACCGCTCCGACCCGCGCAACCGCTCGCTCGCCATCCTCTCGAACGTCTTCCTCCACCTCCACCCGGCGAAGATCAACCGCGACGCCACGCGCTACTCGTTCACATGGGGCATGGGCGGCATCACCTTCTACCTCTTCATCGTCCTGACCTTCACCGGCATCCTCCTCATGTTCTACTACCACCCGACGAAGGTGCAGGCGTTCCGCGACATCCTCTACCTCGAACACGACGTGCCGTTCGGCAAGCTCCTGCGGAACATGCATCGCTGGGCGGCGCACCTGATGATCATCACGACGTGGCTGCACATGTTCCGCGTCGTCCTGACCGGCTCCTACAAGCGCCCGCGCGAGTTCAACTGGTGCGTCGGCGTCGTGCTGCTGGTGCTGACGCTGCTGCTCTCGTTCACAGGCTACCTGCTGCCCGACGACCAGTTGGGCTTCTGGGCGGTGACGGTGGGGACGAACATGGCGCGCGCGACGCCGGGCTTCGGCAGCGAAGGGCCGTTCGGGCCGCAGCTCGGGATGACGCCTTTTAACGACGTGCGCTTCGGGCTCCTCGGCGGCTCCATCGTGGACGCCAACGCGCTCCTGCGCTCCTACATCTGGCACTGCATCGGCATCCCCGTCGTCGCCTCGCTCTTCATGGCCGTCCACTTCTGGCGCATACGCAAGGACGGCGGCATCTCGGGCCCCGCGCCCGTCATGCTCGAATCCGAGATGAAGGCGGTCAAGAAATAAGTTCAAAGTTTCAAGTTCAAAGTTCAAAGTTAAGAGGCGTCGCCTTCAACTTGAAACTTTGAACTTGAAACTTTGAACTCGGCTCAGAGGAGAGTAGCAATGGCAATGGCAATCGAGCGGCCCCGGAGCAACCGTTGGGTGCTGTGGCTAGTCGGCGCCGTGGTGGTGCTCGGCCTCCTGGCGCTGATGGTCGACGACTGGGGGCAGCTCTGGAAGATCAGCTCGGCTCCGGACAACGTCCCCATCGTCGGGATGATTCCGCTCGTCATCTTCTTCACCTGGCTGGGTCTCAAGCAGTCGAAGGATAACGACGAGCTGGCCGAGACGCTGCAGGCCGACCCGGCGCTCGCCAAGACGCACCACCGCAAGACGCAGCCGTGGCGGCCGGGCTGGGCCCGCGAGATACACGTCTGGCCTTACCTCGTCCGCGTCGAGTTCCTCGCCGCCATCATCGTCACCGTCATCCTCTTCGCCTGGTCTATCCTCCTCAACGCCCCGCTCGAAGAGCCGGCCAACCCCAACCTGACGATGAACCCGTCGAAGGCCCCGTGGTACTTCCTCGGACTACAGGAGATGCTCGTCTACTTCGACCCGTGGATCGCGGGCGTCGTCATGCCGGGGCTCCTCGTCGTCGGGCTGATGGTCTTCCCGTATGTGGACGCGAACCCGCTGGGGAACGGCTACTACTCTTGGCGGCAGCGGCGCTTCGCCGTCACGATGTTCCTCTGGGGATTCTTCATGTGGATCATCCTCATCATCATCGGGACGTTCATCCGGGGCCCGGGGTGGATTTGGTTCTGGCCGGGGCAGACGTGGGATCACAACGCCGTCGTCTTCGACCGCAACCGCGACCTCCACGAGATAGTCGCCGGGTGGGGGCTGACCTTCCTCAACGGGTCGCCGTTCAAGGAGCTGTTCGGCGCGGCCGTCGTCGCCGCCATCTTCGTCGTCGGCGGGCTCTTCTTCCACTGGCTGATGCTCCGCAGGCGTCTGACCCGGGACGACCTGAAATCCTTCAAAGGCTTACGCGACTGGGTCACGCGCAACGGCGAGCTGGAGGAGAAGCTGCTCGCGCGCACGAGCATCCTCCAATACCTGACCTTCCAGTTCTTCGCCATCTCGGTGCTGTGGCTCTTCCCCGTGAAGCTCATACTGCGCCTGGCTTTCACCATCAAGTACATCTGGGTCACTCCCTGGTTCAACGTCTGAGCGGACACGCGAGAGCGGAGGATCGAAACCCGTGGCTGAGACTCCTGACACCGACAAGCTGGCGAGGCGCGAACAGCCGGAAGCCCCGGCGCAAGACCCCATCACGAGCCGCTCGACGAGCGCCGTCATGCTCATCTCGGCGCTGCTGCTGACGGGCGTGCTCGTCTGGTCGCTCTACGACGAGGTCTACGCCATGCGCCCGTGGAAGGGCTACCAGCAGTCCTTCGTCAAACGCTTCGACCGCTACCTCGCGCGGCTCGAAAAGCGCGGCTTCAACTCGGAGGAGGAGGTCAAGAAGAGCCCCGAGTACCAGCGGCTCGAATCGGAGGCGCGCGCCGCCCGCGAGCAGGCGAAGCCCCGCCAGTCCGCCATCGACAAGCAGGTCGCCTTCATCGACGCCAAGCTCGACGCCATCTCCGACCAGTTCCAGGACAGGCGCGGCCGCATCACCGTCGCCAGCTACAACGTCGAGCAGGCGGACGACGACGACCGCGAGGACAAGCGCCGCGACCTTGAGCGGATGAAGGCGCAGAAGTCGGTCGTCAACCTCCCCACCGACGAGACGCGCCAGCGCACCGAGCGGCGCGAGATGAACTTCACAGAGCTTGAGACGCAGTACGTCTCGCTCAAGGACGAGAAGGGGCGGCTGCTCGCCGAGAAGGGCGAGTTGCTCAAGCCGGCGGGCGACCTCGAACGCCAGCGCGACGAGTACCTGAAGAACAACGTTACCGAGGCGACCGAGCAGCAGGTGCGGACGCTGCGCGCCTCGCTCGAAAACTTCGACTACGGCATGAAGCAGCTCAACGTCAACGGCGATCAGGTCGTCGACCGCTGCGAGTCGTGCCACCTCGGCATCCGCCAGCCCGTCACCATCCGCCCCGCCGACATGATGGCGTCGGGGCGCGGCCGGCGACCCGACCGGCTCGCGCGCGCCTTCGTCAGCCACCCCTCGCAGGAGCTGCTCAAGATTCACGACCCCGAGAAGTTCGGCTGCGCGAGCTGCCACTGGGGGAACGGGCGCGCGACCACCTCCGAGGAGAAGGGGCACGGGCGCCACCGCTTCTGGCTCCACCCGCTCTTCGCGAAGGAGAACACGGAGGCCGGCTGCAACCAGTGCCACTCGAACGACCGCGTGCTGCAGGGCGCGACGACGCTCAACCGCGGCAAAGACCTCTTCTACGAGCGCGGCTGCGTCGGCTGCCACCGCTACGAGGGCTTTGACCGCGAGACGGACGCGCTCTCGAACACGCGCCAACTCGTTAAGCAGCTCGAAGACGAGGCGACGGCCAACGAGCACGACGCGAAGGTGGCGCGCGCCGAATCGAGCGCGCCCGGCGTCTCGGACGAGCGCGCGCAGAGTCTGCTCGCGCGCGCCGAGAGTCTGGTGGTGAGCAACAGCCAGCTCGAAGCCCGCATCGACCAGCTCAACACGCAGTCGCGCTACCTGATGCAGGATCAGAAGAAGGTCGGGCCGAACCTGAAGGACGTGCGGCTCAAGCTCCGCAAGGAGTGGATACCCGAGTGGCTCAAAGACCCGCAGGCGTTCCGGCCGGGCACGAAGATGCCGACCTACTGGTACCTGTCGGGCAAGGACGATCAGGCGCGCGGCAACATCGTCCCCGCCTCGATGCAGGACGAGGAGCGCAAGTCCATCGCCGCCTACCTCTGGCAGACGGCCTACGAGGGGCGCGTCCAGACGCAGCCGCGCGGCGACGCGCGCCTCGGCGAAGAGCTTTTCAAGACGCGCGGCTGTCTGGCCTGCCACTCCATCGGCGAGGGCGACCAGAAGGTCGGCGGCGAGTTCGCGGCCGACCTGACGAAGGTCGGGCAGAAGGCCAACTACGACTACGTCGTCCGCTGGGTGCACAACCCGCGCGAGCGCTGGGCCCCCTACTGCCCGAAGGAGCGGCGCGACCTGACGCCCGAGGACTACCGCAAGAACGGCAAGGAGTTCACCTTCGACACCGTCAGGCACTCGCGCTGCCCCAACGACGGCGCGGAGCTGCAAGTCCAGAACATGACGGTGATGCCGAACTTCCGCCTCTCCGATCAGGACGCGCGCGACATCGCCACCTACCTCGTCTCGCTCGCGCCCGCGGCTAGTTACCCCGACGCGTCCTTCATGGACGACCCGCGTCTCGCCGACAAGGGCAAGACGCTCATCAAGGCTTACGGCTGCGCCGGCTGTCACGAGATACGCGGCTTCGAGGACGAGCAGCGCATCGGCAAGGAGTTGACCGCCGAGGGCTCGACGCCGCTCGAACGTCTCGACTTCGCGCGCCTGACGCACCCGGCCGAGCACGGCGACGAGCCGCACGTCCCCGGCGTCGAAGGCCACGCCTCCGGCGGCCACGGCGCGGCGGGCGAGAGCGGCACCGGCGGCGGCGGCGCGGCCGGCGGCGCGAGTAAGGACGGAGCCGCGCGCGCCGACAAGAAGGGCCAGCCCTGGTACAACCACAAGGGCTTTTTCGAGCACAAGCTGGAAGAGCCGGGCATCTACGACCTCGGCAAGGAGAAAGACCCGCGCGAACACCTGCGGATGCCGAGGCCGTTCCTCAAGCCGGAGTGGAAGTCTGCGCTGACGACGCTCCTCTTGGGCAGCGTCGGCCGCGAGGGTACCAACGTCCCCGCGTCGCTCTTCTACAACCCGACCGACCAGCAGAAGGCGATACAGGACGGCTGGTGGGTCATCAAGAAGTACAACTGCATGGGCTGTCACGCCGTGCAGGTCGGCCAGCGCTCGGTGCTCTGGGGGCTGCCTCAGTATCAGCCGGGCGCTACGCTCGGCGACATACAGCTCGGCACCGACCAGCTCCCGCCGGGGCTGATGACCGAGGGCGCGCGCGTCGACCCCGACTGGCTCCTGCGCTTCCTCACAGACCCGAGCTTGAGCGGCTACTCCGAGGGCATCGACATCGCCGCGCACGGCGGAAAGCCCTCCGAGCGCAAGCCCGAGGCGAACGTCGGCCGCGGGAGCGCGGCCAACCGTCAGTCAGGGCCGGGCACGCCGCCAGAGGCGCTCCGCGAAGGCGCGGGCCCGGCCGGCGCGGGAAGCGGCGCGGCGCAGAACGGCGCGCAACCGTCCGCGCAGCCGCAGCAGCAACAGCAGCCGGGCGGCGAAGCGATGGGCAGACTCCTCCCGCAGCCGGGCGAGAACCGCAACGGCGTCCGCACATACCTGCGCGTTCGGATGCCGACGTTTAACTTCTCGCCGAACGAGCTGCGGACGCTCGTGCGCTTCTTCCTCGCCGTCTCGGCGCAGCAGGAGCCGTACATCAAGCAGCAGTTGGAGCCGCTGACCCCTGCGGAGCGAGACCTCGCCCGCGCGCTCTTCACCTCGCAGGCCGCGCCCTGTCTGAAGTGCCACATGACGGGCGACGCCGGCCACGACGCGACGGCGACCGCGCCCAACTTCCTACAGGCCGGCGAGCGTCTGAAGGAGGACTGGACGTTCCGCTGGCTGCTCGACCCGCAGCGCATCATGCCGGGGACGGCCATGCCCTCGGCGCTGTTTAAGCGCGACGGCGAACGCTGGGTCTTCAACGGCCCGCTGCCGCCCTCGGCGGACGAGTACAAGGGCGACCACGCGCGTCTGCTCGTCCGCTACATGCTCTCGCTGACGCCCGAGGAGCAGGCGCGCGCGCGCTCCGTCCAGCCGGCGCAGGCCCCCGCGCCGAGCGGCACGCAGGCCGGCCCCGTCGCCTCGCACACGCCGGGCGTCGCGCCGCGCACCTCGCCTTCGAGAAGGCAGAGCGCTGCGCGCGCCGCCTCGAAGCGCGGGCGCGGGACGCAGGTGTCGCAGAACTGGCGGCAGAGGCGTCAGAGCCGCCCTCGATGGCTCAGCCGTTCGCGCGAGCGCTGGCGGCAGGCGGCGCTCGCGCGGCCCGGCGCGCGTGGTTTCTCGCCGTGAACGTTT
>JBEVKV010000607.1:0-11890 GCA_040509515.1 Pyrinomonadaceae bacterium
CGCCGTTCCGCAGCGCTCCATAGTCGTTTCGACCCCTCTCTACAAGGTCGAGTTCGACAGCCGCGGCGCGATTGCCAGAAGCTGGGTTATCAAGCAAATTAAGGAGAAAAGCGGTGAGATAAAGCCGTTGCGCTCCGCCTCCAGCACGAAGGACAAACCACAGGAGCTTCAGCTCATTTCGCCTGAGGGTCTTAGCCGCGGCCTCGCGCCTCTCCAGATTTCGACGGGGCGACAAGATTTGGACGCGACCATCGCTTCGAGAAATTTTGTGGTCGGCGGGGTGGAAGGTGAGGCGGGTAACGTCGAGGTAAAGCTCAACCCCGGCGAGCCTAAATCCGTCGAATTCAGGCTGAACGAACCCGCGAGTGGGGTCGAGGTCTTGAAAAAGCTCACCTTCGACGCCGAACACTACGTCGTCAGGCTGGAAACAAAGGTTTTACAGGCCGGTCAGCCGATTCCGGGCGCTAAGATAGCTGTCGGGCCAAACATCGCCGATCAGGGGGTCAAACACCACGACTTCTACTCCATCGCGCCCGAGGGCATCGCCGCCGTCGGCGACGAGGTTAATCACCTGACGGCGTCCTCAATCGACGGGGACAAAAATAGCCCAAAACTTAAGAGATTTGACGCCCCCGCACGCTGGGCCGCTGTCGGCGATACTTACTTCGCCATGACCATGGTTCTCCCGAGCCCTGCCGCGGGGCTGGAGTACCGCACCGAAAAGTACGAGCACCAGAACGACGGCCAGAAGGAGGAGCGGTACTTAATCGCCGGTTATCTGCCCGTTCCCGCCGACGGAGCGCCCATTCACATCTTTACCGGCCCCAAAGACCTCGACCAGTTACAGGCGACGAGCGAGTTTATTAACAAAAATTTCCCCCCCGGTCAGCAGGTAGACCTGGGGCAGTTGATAAACTACGGCTGGACGCAGCGCATAACCAAGCCGCTCGCGACGCCGATTCTCTGGGCCATCAATCGCCTTAGCAGGCTGACGGGCAACTACGGCCTCGCGATCATCCTCTTCACGATTATCATCTACACGCTCTTTTTCCCGCTGAAGTGGCGCTCTTCCAAGTCCATGAAGAAGGCGCAGAAGCTCGCGCCGCGGATGAAGGAGTTGCAGGAAAAGATCAAGGGGATGAAGCAGAACGACCCGCGTCTTAAAGAGTTGCAAATGGAGCAGTTACGTCTGATGAAGGAGGGCAATCCGCTCGGCGGCTGTCTGCCCCTTCTGATTCAGATGCCGTTCCTGATTGCGCTCTACGTGGCGATTACCATCTCGATTGATTTCAGGCAGTCGTCGTTCCTGTGGATTCAAGACCTCTCGGCCGGAGACCCGACCAAGTTGCTCCCGCTTCTGATGGCCGGGTCGATGGTGGTCTTGCAGTTGATAACGCCGGCGCCCTCGGCCGACCCTTTGCAGCGAAAGATGATGGCGGTCATCATGCCCGTGATGATGCTCTACATCCTCTGGAGCGCTCCGGCGGGGCTTCTGGTCTACTGGCTCGTGGGCAACCTCGTAGGCTTTGGCCAGCAGGTTTTGATAAACCGCATGCTCAAGTCGAAAGACGACGAAGAGCCGCCGCAGCAAGAGAAGGATCGTGCCGGCACGCGTCCTAAAAAGAATTTCAACGGCGGCGCCAGCCCAACTGAGGCGTAAAGCCTTTAGCTTGAATACTTTATCGCCTTTGGATGTCAAATGAAGGAAGCTTACGCAGAGGCAGAACAGTTCTTAAACGACATCTTCCGCACGGCCGGCTTTGAGCTTCATGCGCGTGCGAGCGAAGATGAGAACACCTGCATTTTGAACATCGACGGCCCGGATTCGCCGATGGTGCGCAGCGAGGGCGGCGAGCTTTTGGACGCGCTCGAACACTTTGTTAACCAGTCTTTCACGCGCGAACTCGCGGAGGGCGAACGATTCGTCTGCGATGTCGATAACTTTCGCGCGCTCCGAGAGAAGGAACTCCGCGCAATGGCGCGCCACGCGGCCGACCGCGTCCGTTCAACCGGCCTGCCCTTCATCTTCGGGCCGATGAGCGCCGCCGAGAGGCGTATTATTCATGTATCTCTCGCGGAGGACGAAGGTCTTTTTACGGAGTCCGTCGGCGAGGGTAATGCACGCCGTCTCAAGGTAAGTCTCAAAACGCCGGCTAAAAAGTAGTTTTTCGTGTTTCGGGGCGCGCTGATGTCATAAATAGCGCGGCCCCTTTCTCTTTTAGGTGTGATTTCTCACCTGTTGTGCACGCGTCAGACACTATCGTCGCACTTTCCACCCCGCCCGGACGTAGCGGAATCGGCGTAGTCCGCATTAGCGGGGAAAGCGCACTTGCCCTCACACGCTCGCTGCTGTCCGACCCGAGCTTCAACCCCGAGCCCAATCGTGTCACTTTAAAGGCGATTTTTGACCCTGAGACTCGGGAAATAATTGATAGGGCTTTAGTTACCTTCTTTCAGTCTCCTTACTCCTACACGGGAGAAGATGTCGTAGAGCTTAGCTGTCACGGCTCTCCACCTCTCCTCTTGCGCGTTCTCGATTCTCTCCTCTACTTCGGCGCACGCACGGCTGACCCGGGCGAGTTCACGATGAGGGCTGTCGCCAACGGACGCCTCAGCCTCACACAGGCCGAGGCCGTGCGCGATCTGATTGAGGCTCAAACACATGCGGCTGTCCGTCAGGCGGCTCGACAACTCGGCGGAGAACTTTCCACGCGACTTCAGCCTGTCAAAGATTCGCTTTTGGAGATAATCGTGCCCCTCGAATCCTCGCTCGAATTCGTCGAGGACGATCTACCGGAGGACATTGCGCGAGACATCGCCGAAAAGCTCTCCGCCCTCTCCGCAAAAGTTGACGAACTTGCTAACTCTTTTCGCCGGGGAAGGCTGTTAAAAGAGGGGCTGCGGGTCGCGCTGGTTGGAAGACCTAACGTGGGTAAGTCCAGCATTTTCAACGGCTTGCTTTCTTCGGACAGGTCTATCGTGACGGAGATTCCCGGCACCACACGTGATACCATCAGCGAAGTCGTTAATCTTGAAGGGATACCCGTCTTAATAACTGATACTGCGGGGGTTCGTTCCTCCGGCGACGTGATTGAACAGTTGGGCATAGAGCGCACTCGACGCGCCATTGCGGATGCGGACCTGATTGTCACGGTTATCGACGGCTCTCAGCCTTTAACCGAGGAAGATAAAAAGATTGTAAGTGAGGCATCTGAAAGCTACAGTGTGGTCGCTTTAAACAAAAGCGATTTAGAAAGTTTTCGCATCAATAATGCAGAACGGCTGGCTCAAAATTCGACTCTGATTCCTATCTCCGCAAAGACCGGGGATGGGCTCGGGACTCTTTGTGCGGAGATACTTAAGCCATTTTCGGCTAATTATCTGGAAGAGAACAGCTTCGTTATTACCAACGCCCGGCACTTCGATCTTTTGAGACGGACGAGCGACTCCCTAAATTCTGCCGGGGAGTTGGTTCAGCAGGGGCTGAGTGAAGAGATAATCCTCGTGAAACTCTACGAGGCCCTGCAGTTTCTGGGCGAGATTACAGGCGAAACGACTCCCGACGCTATTCTCTCCCAAATATTTTCGAGTTTCTGCATAGGAAAATGAAATCGAGCTTTGACGAAAATTTCGATGTGATTGTAATCGGCGCGGGACACGCCGGTTGTGAAGCTGCTTCTGCCGCCGCACGCATGGGGTGTCAGACCGCTCTGGTCACGATCAGCCTCGATATGATTGGCCAGATGTCGTGTAATCCGGCCGTCGGGGGAATCGCTAAAGGCCATCTGGTGAGAGAGATAGACGCCCTGGGTGGAATTATGGGGCGCATCATCGACCGCACCGGTATACAGTTTCGTCTACTTAACCGTTCACGCGGGCCCGCCGTGCAAGCTCCACGCGCTCAGGCGGATAGGGCTCTTTATCGAACGGAAATGCGGCATGTTCTCGAATACACCTCGAATTTACACCTCCGGCAGGGTGTCGTAATCGACTTTGTTATCGAGAACGGGCAGGTTTCGGGAATCGAGCTTCAGGACACCCGGCGACTTAGGGCGAAGGCAGTTATTCTTGCCGCCGGAACGTTTCTGAATGGCCTAATTCATACTGGTCGCGCGACTTATACCGCCGGACGCGCCGGCGAGCCCGCTTCGATTGAACTTGCGGAAAGCCTGAAGAGGTTAGGTTTTCCGGTGGGTCGGCTAAAAACCGGCACCCCTCCCCGACTTGACGGACGCACGATTGACTGGGATGCCTTTGAGGCGCAGCCCGCCGACGAACGGCCGGTTCCCTTCTCTTTTTTGACGGAATCTATTGAACAGCCACAAGTTAACTGCCACATCGGCTATACAAATCAAGCGGTTCACAAGGCCATTCAAGATAACCTTCATGAATCGCCTCTGTATTCAGGTCAGATTAAAGGTATAGGCCCTCGCTATTGCCCTTCTATTGAGGACAAGGTCGTCAAATTCCCTGAAAAAACGCGGCATCAGCTTTTTCTTGAGCCGGAAGGTTATGACACTTACGAAGTTTATCTAAACGGTTTCTCCACCTCTCTACCCTTTGAGCTGCAACAGGAACTCGTCCACAAGATTCCCGGTCTGGACGAGACGCGAATAATCCGGCCTGGATACGCCATCGAATACGACTTTGTTGATCCGAGAGAACTCACCCCATTTTTACAGACCACACGAGTCCGGGGGCTATTTTTTGCGGGTCAGATTAACGGCACGACCGGATACGAAGAGGCCGCCTGTCAGGGACTCTTGGCAGGAATCAACGCCGCACTCTATGTTCAAGACCGCGAAGGATTTATGCTGCGCCGCGAGGAATCTTACATCGGAGTTCTCGTTGACGATTTGATAACTCAGGGTGTAGACGAGCCTTATCGAATGTTCACCTCGCGCGCGGAGAATCGCCTTTCGCTCCGTTTTGATACCTCTGACGTGCGTCTTTCTCCCTACGGGAGGAATTTAGGGCTGGTCGATGATTCGGAGTGGGAGAGTTTCTCTTCACGCCGAGATCATATAGCCCGATTGCGTAGTTCTCTACTTGAGACTCGGTTTAAACGCTCCGACCAGCAGTATGAAGAGTTAACCCGCCTGATGGGAAAGGATTTGGGGGACTCCATCTCTTTAGCCGCGCTTTCACAGTTGCCCGAAGTAGATACCACGCTGATTTTTAACCTTTTGCCAGCGGACATCCGTAATCAAACAAAGCTCTCCGAATTGGAGACTTCTGTCGGAGACATCATTTACCACGGTTATATCCGTACTCAACATCAGAATAATGAGCGGATACGTAACCAGAGTGACGTTCAAATTCCCGTTAATCTACAGTTTAGTCAAGTTAGCGGTCTTTCTCACGAGATGGTCGAGCGGCTCGAACGTATCCGGCCTCAAACATTCGGACAAGCCTCTCGAATCCCCGGCATGACTCCGGGGGCTCTCTCTACTTTGCTCTTTTTTCTCAAGACTTCTAAAAACTAGGTAAACCATCTCTTTGGTGTTTCACGTGTCACATCCGGCAATGTGACACGTGAAACACCAGAATTGTTTAGAGCAGAATAGCTTTTAGAGGGATTTTGTAGCCTGTTACGGCAAAGTATGTTAATTTGTGCGCGATAGCGATGCCCGCGTTGTTAAGGAACATTTAAATGGCAAAAGTGATCGCTGTGGCGAATCAGAAGGGCGGGGTCGGAAAAACTACTACCTCCGTCAATCTGGCTGCCAGTCTTGCTATCGCGGAAACTCGCGTCCTTCTAATCGATACAGACCCTCAAGCAAACGCCACGTCAGGGGTTGGAATACAGAGAGGTAGTTTGCGGAGAAGCTTGTATCACGTTCTCGTCCTGGAAGAAGTGCCACAAAATGTGGTTCAAAACACCGAAATTCCCTTTCTCAAAATACTTCCAGCGGATAAAAATTTGATTGGCGCTGAGGTCGAGCTTGTAGACCTTGAAGGGCGCGAATATAAATTACAGAAGGCCATTCGCACGCTCGAAAGCGACTATGACTTTATAATCATAGACTGTCCCCCCTCTCTCGGGTTTCTCACCCTCAACGCGCTGACGGCCGCAAATTCTCTCCTGGTTCCGATTCAATGTGAATATTATGCCCTTGAAGGCGTGACGGAGCTTTTCGACACGCTGGCCCGCATCAGACGTTCGCTCAATCCCTCTTTAACAATCGAAGGGTTGCTGCTCACGATGTATGATGAGCGGACAAATTTATCGGCCGCCGTAGCAGCGGATTTAAGAGACTTTTATGGGCATCAGGTTTTTGAGGCGGTGATTCCCCGTAATGTCCGTCTGGCGGAGGCTCCGAGTTACGGCAAACCGATCATACTTTACGACATCAAGTCGCGCGGGGCGGAAAGCTACCTTCAGTTGGCAAAGGAGATAATGGCTCATGACAAGAAGAGCGTTAGGGCGGGGGCTGAGCGCGCTGCTATCGGACAAGCCGGCGACAACTAGCGAGGAGATGATTGAACTCGACGTAGACTTGATCGAGCCAAATAATTTTCAACCCCGGACGACCTTTGATGAGCATCGCTTAGAGGAGCTCGCGCAGTCGATAAAAGCCAACGGAATAATTCAGCCTTTATTAGTTCGCAGAACGGCCAACGAGAGATATCAGCTAGTCGCGGGCGAGCGTCGTTGGCGCGCGGCGCAGCGTGCGGGCTTACACAGGGTGCCCTGTGTTGTAAAAGAGATACCCGAAGATAAGATGTTAGAGCTGGCTTTAATAGAGAATATACAAAGACAGGAACTAAATGCGATTGAGGAAGCCCATGCTTATAAGAGACTGATTGAAAGTCTTGGGCTCACACAGGAGATGGTGGCTCAAAGGGTTGGAAGAGATAGAACCTTTATTACCAACTACTTACGGCTTTTACGTTTACCCGAAGACATTCAGCATCTCGTAGAAGCGGAGCAACTCTCGATGGGGCATGCGCGGGCGCTCCTGGGAGTTGACGAACCTGAAATACAGAGAAAGCTCGCGAAGGAAATCATCGACAAGGGTCATTCGGTGAGACAAACGGAGAGGACGATAAAAAGGATAGTCGAAGGGACGGAGACGGTCGACGCGCATGTTGTTAAAGAGGATCCCAATTTCAGATCCGCAGAGGATAAGCTGCGCAGAAAGTTAAGTTCTAAAGTTCATATAGTAGTCAATCAAAAGAGTACTGGCGGGAAGATTGAAATCGAATTCTTCGATGTGAATGACTTAAATAGAGTTTACGAGATAATCATGGGCAAAGAAAGTTAAATATATCAAAAGGCAGCACTTAACCTCTGTGCAGAAGGTAAAATCGTTGGTCAGAGCCTCTTGGCAATTCATGTAACAAAATTTTTAACTCAAAGAGGCTGTGACCTTCAGAGCTTTGTCCAAACAAAGCTGATAATTAGCATGGTCTGCCTGCAATCTTTTATCGCTCATCTGAAGATGCTTCTGCCTGCCTCACAATCTTGACGCTCGAAAATCCGGCATGTTAAACTTCCGCTCTTTAGCCATACCGCAAACTTTACTTACAGTTGAGTCTTGCGCTCGACCTGTGCTTACTGACGCGGTTCACTCTTCGACCTAAATACTATGTTAGCCTTCGCCGAATCTATACAACTGATACCAGACGGCACGCTGGTCATTCATATTGCGATCATTATCACAATGGTGTTCGTCCTGAACAGGCTTCTGTTCAGACCCATCAGTCGAATCCTGAGCGAGCGTGAAACACAGACGCGCGGGCGTACGGGCGAAGCGCGCGAGACGATTCATAGAGTTAAAGAGAGTCTGTCGCGCTATGAGAATTCGTTGAGGCAGGCGCGCGCCGAAGGCTACGGCCTGCTGGAGCAACAGCAAGCCGCGGCATACGATGAGCGGAAGCAAAAAGTCGCCGTCGTGCGCGAAGAAGTTCAACTTCAGGTCGAGCAGCAGAAGGGTGAGATACACGCCCAGGTCGAGCAGGCTCGGGGCAGTCTCCGAGAATAGGCAAAGCAGGTGGCGGCCAACATCAGTTCCAACCTCCTTCGGAGGTGAAAGCCCAGTCAAGGAACGCTCACTTAACTGTCTGCGGAAGGAATTATCGCTCTTCGTAGTGGAGGGCGGGGCCAATCAGAATGAGTCTTCAGGAATATCTGCCGACCATCGCGAAGCTGGTTAACCTGCTCCTTTTCGTGGGGGTGATGTTCTACTTTTTGCGTCGGCCGATTAAAGAAGCGTTCCGGGCGCGGCGTGAGAGCATCCGCGAGGAGTTGATGCGCGCCGAAGAGGAGAAGGCGGCGGCGGTCGCACAGCTCCAAGAGGTCGAGGGGCGGCTGGCGCGTCTGAACACGGAGGTCGAGGCCATCCGGGCGCAGGCTCAGAAGGAGGCCGCCGAGGAGCGCGCGCGAATCGAGCGTGCGACTGAAGAGGAGATGCGGAAGATTCGCGAGCAGGCTCGCCGCGAGATAGAGAGCGCGGCGAAGACCGCGCGCGCCGAGTTGCGCACTTTCGCCGCCGAGCAGAGCGTGCGGCTCGCCGAGGAGATGATCCGCAGAGACATTCGGCCCGAGGACGACGCGCGCTTGGCCAGAGAGTACGTCACGGAGCTGGGAGGTGCGGGGCGTTGAGTTCACAGGCGGTCGCGCGTCGTTACGCGGTGGCTTTGGCGGACGTCGTGTTGTCGCACGGCGAGGCGCAGGAGGTTCGCGAGGAACTGGCGGCCTGGGCTGAGTTGGTGCGCTCGAACGCACAGCTTCTCGAAGTGTTCCGCCACCCGGCGATATCTTACGAGCGGAAGCGCGGCGTTCTGGAAGAACTCATCAGCCGCACGCGCCCGCGTCCCACGACCGCGAACTTCCTGAAGGTGCTGTTGCAGAACCACAGGCTCGGGGACTTGAGCGAAGTCGCCACGCAGTTCGCTCAGGAGTTGGACAGGCGTTCCAACGTGGTGACGGCGCAGGTGACGACCGCGCGCCCGCTCTCGACGGACGCGCAGGAGGCTTTGCGAACGAGGCTCGGCCAGTTGACCGGCAGCACCGTGCGGCTCAAGTTCGAGGTGGACGAGGAGTTGATAGGCGGCGTCGTGACGCGCATCGGCTCGACGCTGTACGACGGCTCGGTGCGCGGCCAGTTGCAGCAGATAAAGCAGAGGATGGTCGGAGAAGGGTGAGGCTTCCGATTTCCGAATTTTGATTTGCGATTTAAAGGGCCGCCGTCCCCACGTTGAAGGGCGCGGCGGAGCGATAAGAATCACAAGTCGAAAATCGTAAATCAAAAACATAAAGTTATGGAACCCATTAGAGCGAACGAGATCAGCGAAATCATCCGCCAGCAGATCGAAAACTTCGAGGCGGGCGTGACGGTCACCGAAGTCGGCACCGTCATCAAGGTCGGCGACGGCATCGCCGAGGTGCACGGCCTGGAGAAGGTGATGGCCGGCGAGCTTTTGGAGTTCCCGCACGAGGTGCGCGGGCTCGCGCTCAACCTCGAAGAAGACAAGATCGGCGTCGTGCTCTTCGGCGAATACCAGCAGGTTAAGGAGGGCGACACGGTCAAGCGCACGGGGCGCATCATGAGCATCCCCGTGGGCGAGGCCGTCATCGGCCGCGTGGTCAACGCGCTCGGCGTGCCCATCGACGAGCGCGGCCCCATCGCGGCCGACGCCTACAACCCGCTGGAGCGCATCGCGCCCGGCGTCGTCGACCGCCAGCCCGTGAAGGAGCCGTTGCAGACGGGTCTGAAGGCCATCGACTCGATGGTGCCCATCGGGCGCGGCCAGCGCGAGTTGATCATCGGCGACCGGCAGACGGGCAAGACCGCCGTCGCGCTCGACGCGATCATCAACCAGAAGGGTAAAGAGGTCATCTGCGTCTACGTCGCCATCGGCCAGAAGAACTCGACCGTGGCGCAGGTCATCAAGACGCTCGAAGACTTCGGCGCGATGGAGTACTCCATCGTTGTCTCGGCGACGGCCTCTGACCCGGCGGCGATGCAGTACCTCGCGCCGTACGCGGGCGCGGCCATCGGCGAGTACTTCCGCGACAGCGGCCGTCACGTCCTGACCGTCTACGACGACCTGTCGAAGCACGCCGCGGCCTACCGCGAAATCTCTCTGCTGCTCAGGCGGCCGCCGGGGCGCGAGGCGGTCCCGGGCGACGTGTTCTACCTGCACTCGCGCCTGCTTGAGCGCGCGGCCAAGCTCGCGGACTCGAAGGGCGCGGGGTCGCTCACGTCGCTCCCGATCATCGAGACGCAGGCGGGCGACATCTCGGCGTACATCCCGACGAACGTCATCTCGATCACGGACGGGCAGATTTTCCTCGAAGCCGATCTGTTCAACTCGGGCATCCGCCCGGCCATCAACGTCGGCAACTCGGTGTCGCGCGTCGGCGGCTCGGCGCAGATTAAGGCGATGAAGCAGGTGGCGGGCACGCTGCGTCTCGACCTCGCGCAGTACCGCGAGCTGGCGGCCTTCGCGCAGTTCGGCTCCGACCTCGACCGCGCGACGCAGAATCAGCTAGCGCGCGGCCAGCGTCTCGTCGAGATTCTGAAGCAGCCGCAGTACCGCCCGCTGGACGTAGCGCAGCAGGTGCTCATCCTCTGGGCGGCGACGAGCGGACAGCTCGACGACATCCCCGTCGATCAGGTGCGACGCTTCGAGGCGGACTTCCAGCGCTTCATCGAGACTTCGCACCCGGGCACGCTCAGCGCCATCCGCGAGAAGAAGACGCTGACCGACGAGATTAAGCAAGGGCTCGTGCAGGCCGTCAGCGACTTTAAGGCGGCGTGGCAGGAGCGCGGCTTCAACCCGCAGCCCGACCCGCCCGTTGACCCGACGAAGGCCGCGGGGACGACCGCCGTCGCCACGGCGTAATAGAAGGTATGGCAAATCTTCTCGACATACGCCGGCGCATCAAGTCGGTCAAGAACACACAGCAGATCACGAAGGCCATGAAGATGGTCTCGGCGGCGAAGCTGAAGCGCGCGCAGGAGCGCGCCGTCTCGGCCCGGCCCTTCGCGTTGAAGATGGGGGAGGTTTTGACCGACCTCGCGTCGCAGGCGGGCGAAGACTTCCGACACCCTTTGATGGACCCGCGCGGCGACTCGCGCTACCTGCTCGTGATGGTTACGGCCGACAAGGGGCTCGCCGGCGCCTTCAACGCGAACCTGACGAAGGCCGGGCTCGCCTTCATGCGCGAGCACGAGGGCAAGAGCATCGAGGTGCTGGCGGTCGGCCGCAAGGGCAGAGACTTCTTCCGGCGGCGCGGAGCCGCGATGGCCGGCGAGTACGTCGGCCTGACGGGCAAGGGAAGAATCGACCACGCCGAGGCGCTCGAAATCGCGCGCGACGTGATGCGCCGGTTCACGGAGGACGAAGGGATAGACAAGGTCTTCGTCATCTTCAACGAGTTCCGCTCGGTCATCTCGCAGCGCGTCGTCGTCGAACAGATTCTCCCGGTCTCGCGCGCGGAAGAGGGCGGCGGCGAGGGCGACTCGCCGCGCGAGCTGAACCTCGTCGGCTACAAGTACGAGCAGCCGCCCGCGGAAATCTTCAGCCAGCTTTTGCCGCGGCTCGTCGAGACGCAAATCTACCGCGCGCTGCTTGAGTCGGTGGCCTCCGAGCAGGGCGCGCGCATGACGGCGATGGACTCGGCGTCGAAGAACGCGGGCGAACTCATCCAGTCGCTGACGCTCAACATGAACCGCATTCGACAGGCGAGCATCACGCGCGAGATTATCGAGATTGTCTCGGGCGCCGCCGCCGCGCAGTAGGCAGCGACGGCCGCGCGTCACAGTTTAAAACCGGGTGAGGGAAGCGGGCTCTGACGCCGCTTCCCTCATTTTCTTTTCGGGGCGAGACGGGTCATGAGCGTTCGCCGAGAGAGTCTTAACGCAGAGCCGCCCGCGAC
>JBEVKV010000608.1:0-16242 GCA_040509515.1 Pyrinomonadaceae bacterium
CCTCGCCCGGCCTGTAGAGCCCGCGGTCGTCGAAGACGTACCACGCGAGCCGCGTCCCGGCGTCGTCGCGCCGCCACACGGCCCCGCCGCCCGCGCCGTAGACGGAATACGACTGCGGGAGAATCGCCACGTCTTCGCCGAGCCGCGCGACGAGCAGCGGCCGCCCGCTCTTGTCGCGCGCGCCGAAGCGAAGGCTCGCGACGCCGTCCGCGCCCGTCACGCCCGAAAGCTGCTCGGGCACGATTGAGACTTCGACGCCGGGGAGCGGCTGCCCGTCGCCGAGCGAGTTGGCCCACGCGTAGAGCGCGTCTTTGTCCGCGAAGGCGTCGAGCCCGATGTCGGTCGCCTGCAACCACGCGTCCACCGCGCCGTCGGTGGGGCCGAACGCGTAGACGCGCACCGGCGCGCTCTTCGGCTCGACGGGCTCGACGCGGACGAACGCCTGCCCGTAGACGCGCCCGAGCGCGGGCGAGAGGTCGATGATGGTCTCGTACATCTCGTCGGGCTTTGCACGTACCTCGACGACGCGCTGGGAGACGAGCGTGCCGGGCGGCTTGCGCCCCTTCGATTCGCGGGACGAGGCGTCGCGCCGCCACTCTTCGTAGGCGACGAAGTCGTCCCAGTCGGCGGGCGCGACGCGGTAGAGCGAGACCTTCAGCCGGCGATGGTTGACGCTGTAGACGTTGAACGTGCGGCGTCGCGCCGGGTCGAGCACGACAAAGCCTTCGCCCTCGGCGAAGAGCGCCGGCTCCTCGCGTCCGACGCGGAAGGTGAACTTGTTCGCGCCCGCGAGCGTCTGCCCGAACACGTCGCGCACCGCGCGCGCGACGGCGACGGTGTAGACAGTCGCGCCGCGCTTCCGGCCGGCGATCTCGATGGTGTCGCCGTCGAGTCTGATCCGCACGTCGGGGATGCGCGGCGTGATTGTGACCTGCGAGGGGCTGAACTCGCGCTCGTCCAGCTCGTTGTTGAAGTCGAGGCGGAAGTCGTCCGACGGCGCGCAGCGTTCGCCGCCACACTCGGCGCTCTCGACGCGCAGGGGTTCGTAGGTCTTGAACGAGAATGCCTGCCGCCGCGTCGTCACGCGCGGGCCTTCGGCCGAGGGCGCGCCCGGCGTGACGACGACCTCAAGCTTCGCGCCCGCCGGCAGCGCCTCGCGCGTCGAGCCGTCGGCCTTCACCGCGCGCAGCGCGAGCCAGCGCCCGGGGCGCGAACTCTCCGCGAGCGAGCGCACCTGCTCGTCCGCCGCGACCTCTTCGGCCGTCGCCCGTCGCAGACGGACGCCCGGCGCGGCCGGCTCAAGCCTGACGTGTTCGAGCACGCGCGCGGCGTCCACGCGCTGGTCGAACTCCATGAAGACGAGCGCGTCGCGCGCTATGCCTTCGCCGGCCGGGTGCGTGCGCTTGAGCGCGGGCGGCGGCGTCGAGAAGGTGTACGTGTGTGCGCGTGCGAGCGCGCCGCCGTTGGCGGACTTCGTGCCGGCCGGCACCTCGACGGTGTAGAGGGTCGCGCCGGGCATCCGTCCGCCTTCCGCCTCGGGGCGGAAGACGAGCGTCTGCGTGCCGAGCCAGCGCCAGCTACCTGCGACCGCGGGCGAGAGCGTGACGGGGACGTTCGCGGCCGCCTCTTCCTGCGAGGCGACCGCGACCATCGGCTGCGAGAACGTGAGACTGACGGCGGGCGCGACCTCGACTTCGCCCGCGGGTGCGGAGCGGAGCACTTCGAGTGGGCCGCGCGCGAACGTCGGCGGAGGCGGAGCCGAGCCCCCCGGCGTCGCGAACGCCGAGGCGATAATCTGACCCGCGCGCGGCGGCGGCGAAGAGGCTTCGCGCAGCCTGAAGTTCTGCCCGTCGCCTTCCTCCTTTTGTGGCGGCGGCAGGCGCGCGAGCAGCCGCGCCGTCTCCGCCTCGGGGAGCGGCCGGCCTTCGTCAACGCGGTTGCGCGTGGCCTGCGCTTTCGGCGGGCTCACCTCGCTCAGACGAAAGCGCAGCCCCTTCTCCGTCTCCTCTTCTTCCGAAGACTGCTGCCCGACGGTCGTCGCGAACGCACGCGGCCGTGTCGGCGCGATGTTCGTCAAAAGCAACGTCAACGCCAACAGGTTCGAGAGTGCGGCTTTTGACCTCATGCTTTACACGCGCCCCTTCAAGCCCCTTTAAGATGATCACGCGTTTAAGACACCGGCCCAGCCGGCGCGGGTTCAATTTAAATTTTCCGCGCCGGCACGTCGGCTTCAGAAGGTCAGCTTGAGCGACAGGTTTACGGTGCGCGCGCCGGCCGGCGCGTATAGCGGGCCGAAGCCGCCCGCGCGCGCCCCCCACTCGCCGAAGCCGCGCGCCGCGAGCGAGCGTCCGAAGTACGTGTCGAGCCGCGGCGTCCCCGTCGCGCCCGGCGCGCCGAGCAGCGCGAGCGTGCCGAGCGGGTCGTCAAAGTTCGTGTGGTTGAGCAGGTTGAAAGCCTCGGCCCGCAGTTGCAGGTTGACCTCGTCGCCGAAGTTGAACTGGCGGCGGAGCGCCACGTCGAGCCGGTAGAACGGGAACCCGCGCAGCGCGTTGCGCCCGAGCGTGCCCTGCCGCGACGTGTCGTGCAGCGCGAACGCTTCGGGGTTGAGACGCCGCCCGCCCGCCTCTTCCGAATCAACTACGTAGAGCGGCACGCCGCCCGGAAGGTCGGGGCGCAGGAACGCGAAGCCGTGCGCCACGGGGAAGCCGTAGACGACGTTGACGGGTCTGGCCGAGCGCGCGTTGAAGACCGCGTCAACCGCCCAGTTGCGCGAGAGCGCGCCCGCCGCGCCGCGACGGAAGGCGGCGGGCAGCTTGTATGAGACGTAGCCCGCGAGTGCGTGGCGCACGTCGAAATCGGACGGGCCGCGCTCCGAGTCTCCGCGCAGCAGCGCGCGCGCGGGCGCGTCCTCGGAGAAGTCGTCGAGCGATTTGGCCAGCGTGTACGCCGCGCGGGCTTCGAGCCCGCCGCGCATGCGGCGGCTGAACTGTAGACGCGCCGAGTGGTAGTCGGACTCGCCGCCGTTCGTCGTCAGACGCACGAGCGAGAAGTACGTCGAAGGGTCTACGAGCGTGCGCGTGAGCAGGAGCCTGCGCCCGGCCGCGCCGACGTAAGTGGCCGTCAGCTTCTGCGCGCCGCCGAGCGCGCGCTCGACCTCGGCGTGCCAGCGCAGCGTGTAGGGCAGCTTGAGCTGCGGGTCGAAGGCCGAGAACGGCGCGCCGAGCGTCGAGCCCGCGAAGGTTGGCGCGACGCCGGGCGTGAACGGCACGTCGAAGGCCGCGCCGCCGACCTTGAAGGGGTACGAGTCGGCGAAGGCGTGGCCCGCTTCGACGTTGGTCGTGTCGTAGAAGAGGCCGAAGCCGGCGCGCACCATCAACTCGCGCCCCGAAGCGTCCGACAGTTGGTAGGCGAGGCCGAAGCGCGGCGCGAAGTTCAAATAAGTCGCGCCCCACAGCGGCGTGCCCGCGGGCGCGAGCGCGAGTCTTGAAGGGTCTTCCGCCTGCGTGACGGCGAGCGGCCGCGTCCCGCCGCCCGCGTGCGGCGCGGGGGCCAGTTCCCAGCGCAGGCCGTAGGTCAGCGTCAGCTTCGACACAATCCGCCACTCGTCCTGCGCGTAGGCCGCGAAGTCCGTGAAGACCGGCCGCGAGTCTCCGGCGTGTGTGAAGGCCGCGTCGCGCGCGACCCTCCCGGCGAGCGCGCCCTCGACGCCGTCGAAGTAGAGGTCGCGCTCCGACGCGCGGAGACCGATGACAGGCGAGAACCTTCGGTAGTCCGCGCCGAGTTTGTAGGTGTGCTCGCCCGAGACGAAGTTGAACGAGCCGACGAGGTTGACCTGTCGTTGGAGATTCGCCGTCTCGTCTTCGCGCGCGAGCGCCGCGCCGCGCCCGCCGAGGTCAAACGTGAAAGAGCCGCCCGGTGTTGTCCCAAGTTTCGGAACGGGCACGACCGCGCCGCCGAAACTGTCGAGCAGGCGCGAGCCGCGCACGCGGACGCGGCTGTAGTTCGCGCGCGCCTCGAAGGCGGACGAGGGCGAGACGAGGAAGTTGAGCGAGCCCGTGACGGTCTGCGCGAGACCACGCACGCGGCTCAGGGTGTTGGGCGTCGTGCCGGCCGCGCCGCGCTCGTCGTCGGAAGAGGCGGCCACGCCGTAGCGCGCGTTGAAGCTCAGACGGTCGGTCGCCACATGGTCGAGTCGAAGGACGAAAGAGGCGAGCCGCGACGGCGTCGAGTACGGCGCGGCGAACTCCGCGAAGCCGTCGGCGCGCGCCCCGCCGGTCGGGCGCGGGAACGCTTCGAGGAACGCGCGGCTCGGCTCGGGCGCGGCGAGCCGCGACGCGAGCGAGGGCACCTCGGTGATCGAGAATGCGGGACGGCGCAGACGCTGCCGCTCGTACGAGACGAAGAAGAAGGTCTGGTCTTTCTCGACGGGGCCGCCGAGCGTGCCGCCGAAGTCCGCGAAGCGGCGCGGCTGACTCCCGACGCCGTGCCGGTTGGCGAACCAGTCGTTAGCGTCGAGCGCCTCGTGGCCGAAGTAGCCGAAGACCGAGCCGCGAAACGCGTTCGTCCCAGAGCGCGTGGAGACGCTGACCTGCGCGCCGGTCGCGCGCCCGTACTCGGGCTCGACGTACTCGGTGCGCACGGTCAACTCCTTCGTGGCGGCGGCCGGGGACGCGCCGCCCGCGCCGCCGCCCGCGGCGAGACCGGGAGCCGCGCCCGAGGCGTAACCGCCCGCGCCCCGGCCGCCGTGCGTAACGTCAACGTCGGCGCTCACGCCGTCAATCTGAAAGCTGTTCGAGTGCGGGCGCTGGCCGTTGAAAGAGACGCCCCCCCCGCCGGCCACGCCGGACGAAGTCGCGGGCGCAGCGCCCGGCACGACCGTGGCGAGCGAGAGCATGCTCTGCCCGTTGAGCGGAAGCTCCGCGACGTTCGACTCGACGACCGTGCTCAGCGACGAGGAGGTCGTCTCGATGACCGACGCCTGCGCCGTGACCGTGACGAAATGGGCCGACATGCTGAGATTGGGGACGCTCTCCCGAGGCTCGGGCGGCGCGGCGGCCGGCACGTCCACGCGGCGCGGCTCGCCGCCGTCCGTGACTATCCGCTCTTCGACCGCGACGAAAGAGGTGAACTGCGTCATCAGCCTGAAGTCGAGCCCGAGCCGCGCGACCTCCTCGCGCAGGGGCGCGGTCTCCGCGTCGTTCGTCTGCATGGCGCTCATGTTCTGCCCCATCAGGTCGTCGACGCGGCGTCGCGCCCAGAGCGTCGCGAGCACGTCGTGCGCCGCCTCCGCGTCGGGGAGCGTGACGCGCACGTCGCGGACGAAGTCGCCGCCCGCCGTCTTACCCCTCAGACGCACGAGCCCCGACGCGGCCTGCTCGTAGCGGCCGACGATGACGACGGGCTTCGCGCCGAAGAGGTCTGGGATGTTCTTCGGGTAGATGTCCGCGACGGCGAGCCCCTCCCACTCGACCGAGAGGTCTGTGAGCAGCGGGTCGCGCACGCGCTCGTGGAAGCGGCGCGCGGCGGCCGAGCCGTCGTCGCCGGCGGCGACGTACTCGACCTCGCCGCGCCCGACCTCGGCCATCTTGTCGAGCAGGAAGCGGTTGGGCGCGTAGCCGAAGCCCATCGAGAAGACGCGCGCGTTGGGGTGCTTCTTCACTTCGTCGATAATCTGGAAGTCGTCGTCGACCTGTCCGTCGGTCATGAAGCAGACGACGCGGACGTGGCGCGCGGAGTCCGAAGGGTCGAGCGCGGCGCGGATGGCCTTCATCATCTCCGTGCCGCCGTTGCCCTCGCGCGAGGCGAGAAACTTCTTCGCCTTCGAGACGTTCGCGGGCGTGGCGGGGACGGGGTCGCGGAAGAGGATGTGCGTGTCGCCCGAGAAGGTGATGAGGTTGAAGGTGTCGTGCGGGTTCATCCCGCCGAGCGCCAGCATCATCGTCTCCTTCGCCTTCTCGATGGGGAAGCCCGACATCGAGCCCGAGGTGTCGAGCACGAAGACCAGCTCTTTCGGCACGACTTCGGCCGGCGCGACGCGCTCGGGCGGCTGAAGGATGAGCGTGAAGAAGCGCCCGCGCCCGGAGGCGTGCGTGAGCAGCGCGTCCTCGACGCGCCCGCCCGCCACGTCGTACTTGAGGACGAAATCTCTGTCGGGGATGTGCGCCCCGCCCTTCAGGCGTACGAAGGCGCCGGCGGCCCCGCGCCGCTCGACCTCTATCTCGTGAGTCGACGACACGACCGCTTCGAGCGGCACGCCCGCGTCGAGCGAGACCTCGATTGAGATGTCGTGGCCGGCGCGCATCCCTTCGGGCGGTCGCGCGGGATTGATGCGCGCCGCGTCGGGCACGCCCGTGTTCGTCGGCGGGGACGCTTCCCTTTCGGGCTCCTGCGCGTTCGAGTTTTTTCGCGGCGTCGCGGCGTCGTCTTCCTGTCGCGGCTCGCCTTCTGAAGTTTGAGGGTGGACGAGGACGGGCCGTTCGCTTCTCGTCTCGACCGACGGCGTGTAGCGCGCGCCGACGACCACGGGGAACGACCACTCGTATGTGCCGGCCTCGTACCTGAGCGTTTCGACGTAGCTGATGGTGACCGTGACGGACTGACCCGGCAGGATGTTTGCTACCGACTGCGTGAAGATGTTCGGCCGCTCCTGTTCGAGCAGCGACGCGACGTTGCCGCGCGCGCGCGCCTCCCGGTAGGCGGCCTGCGCCTGCTCGCGCCGCATGATCCGGGCGCGAATCGTCCGCCCGCCGACCAGCATCGTCATGTCGTCCACGGCCGCCGCCTGCGGCAGAGGGAAGACGTAGACGGCCTCTATCTTGTCGGCGAAGGGGTTCTCGAACTCCTGCGTGACGGTGACGCGCGAGATGAAGCCGCTGACCTCGGCGCGGACGGCGGTGTGCTTGAGCGGGCACTCGCCCGCGGGCTTGCCCGAAGCGTCGGACGCGAGGAGCGCGCCGCGCGTGACCCTCTCCTGCGTCCGGCGCGCGGCGCGCGCCTGCGTCTCCCGTGTTGCGGCGTCGTGCGTGAAGGCGATGAGCGCGGAGACGAGCGCCACGAGCAGCGCCGGTCTGAGGAGAAGCCTGCGATTCATGTTCCCTCCGTTCGGACACACCTCGGCCGGGCACGGCTCGCCGGGGCGCGGCCGCGCGGGCGGGTAGGCTTGTTGTGTAGAAGAGTCCTTCGGGCCCGCGCGCGCGTCGGGTGGACTCCCCGCGCGCCGGGTCAGACGTTTCGTTGACGCCCCTTGTTTCCCCTATGGATGCGGTGTCGGCGTGAAAAGGTGGTCTGGGGTCGGACGTCCGTACGAAGTTTTAGACGCGGCCGTCACCTGCGGGCTTCGAGTCTTAAGCCCGCGCCCAGCTCGAAGAGGCCGGGGACGGTGACGGGGAGGCGTCCCGCGACGGCGGTCTCGCCGAAGATGGCGCGCGCGGCCGCCGCTTGCGCGATCTCCTCGATGGCGTAGGCGACCATGTAGGCGGGCACGTCCTCGAACTGCCGGACGAGGTAGGGGCCGGCGAAGGCGATGACGACGAGCGGCTTCTTTGTCGCGACGAGTTTGCGCACGAGTTCGGCCTGCGCCTCGGGGAGCGCGACCGTCCCCTTGCTCGCGGCGCGCTTGACGAAGGCCGCGACGACGACGCGCTCGGACTTCCCGGCCTCTACGAGCGCCGCCTCGTATTCGGCCGACCCGGAACGCGGGCCGATGCGAAGGACGCGCGCGCCCTTCGCGCGGCGCTGCACCTGCGGGATGAAGACGCGCCCCTCCTCTTCGTCCTCGTCGGCCGCGACGACGACGAAGAGCGTCGAGGCGGCGCGCGCCGCGTCGAGCGGCAGCACGTCGCCGCGGTTGCGCAAAAGCGTCAGAGAAGCCTCGGCCACGCGCTGCGCCTCGCGCACGTTCTCGGGGCGCTCGACGACGCGGTTGACCGCCGCCGGGTCGACGAAGCGGTTGCGCGCGAGCCCGAGCCTGTACTTCGCCGCGAGCAGCCGGCGCACCGAACTGTTGATTCTCTCCGAGGTCAACTGGCCGGACTTCACCGCCGCCTCAAGCGCGTCGACAGCCGCCTTCGGCTCGGGCGGCGTGAGCGCCACGTCCGCGCCCGCGCGGATTGCGCGCACGGCCGCCTCGCCGCCCGGGTAGCCGCGCGTGATGGCCCCCATGCCGAGCGAGTCCGTGACGACGATGCCGTCGTACTTCAGCTCGCCGCGCAAAAGCTCGGTCGTTATCTTCGGCGAGAGCGTCGAGGGCAGAGAGTCGCCCGCCACGTCGGGCAGCGCGACGTGCGCCGTCATCACCGCATCGACGCCCGCCCCGGCGGCCGCGCGGAAGGGGACGAGTTCGACGCGTTCGAGCCGCGCGCGGTCGGCGCGGATGGCGGCCATGCCGATGTGCGTGTCGACGGCCGTGTCGCCATGCCCGGGGAAGTGCTTGGCGGTCGAGAGCGCGCCGCCGTCGCGCGTGCCTCTCACGGCCGCCGCGACGAACTCGGCCACGCGGCGCGGGTCTTCGCCGAACGAGCGGATGTTGATGACGGGGTTGTCGGGGTTGTTGTTGATGTCGGCGACGGGGCCGTAGAGCCAGTTGACGCCGATGGCGCGCGCCTCCTCGGCGATGACGCGCGCCTGCCGGTAGGCGGCCTCCGTGTCGCCCGTGGCGGCGACGCCCATGTTGTTCGTGAACGGCGTCCCAGACTTCATCTGCATGCGGAGCCCGCGCTCGTAGTCGGCCGAGACGAGCAGCGGCACGCGCGCGGCGCGCTGCAACTCGTTCGTCAGCGCCGCGACCTCGTTCGGGCTCCCGCCGCGCACGAGGATGCCGCCGACGCCTTCGTCCGCGACCAGACGGCGCAGCTCGCCGAAACGCTCGCCGTCGAAGTTCATGTATTCGCTCTGCGCCGCGACGACGACGAGCTGCGCCACGCGCTGTCGCAGCGAGAGCGAGCGCAGCGTCTCCTCGACCCACTTCGACGCGGCGTCGTCATGCTTCTGCGCGCGCGTGGCGGGCGCAGCGGGCACACCGGCGACGAGAACGAAGGCGGCCAGCGCGGCGGCCGCGACCTTGAAAGAGATTTGCTTCATGCGCGTTTCCATTTCGGCCAATGATAATATCCTCCGCCGCACGATGATACACGAGGACGAAAAATCGGGAGCCGGCCGCGCGCACGCCGACGCGCCGCCGCGGCTTCTGCGACTGGAGTGTCTGCTCTTCCTTTCGCTCTGGCTCGCGTACGGCGTCGCGGTCAACTCGGGCAACCTCGAAGCCTTCACCTTGCAGCAGGCGGGCGTGGAGGCTTACGTCGAGCGCGGACACTTCTATCTCGAAGGCTCGCGCGTCGCGGCCTTTCAGTTTAAGCCGGTGGTTGACGCGTTTCTCTACGACGGGCACGTCTACCCCGCGAAGCAGCCCGGTCAGTTCATGGCCGGCGCGCTCGCCTACGCGCCGTTGCGCGCGGTCGGGCTCTCTTACGCCGGCGACTATCTGCTGACGGCGGCGCTCGTCACCTTCCTCACGGCGTCGCTCGTGACGGCGGCCGCCTCGGTCGCGGTCTTCAGGACGGCGCGCGAGTTCGTCGCCGAAGCGCCCGGAAGCGGAATCTTCTGGCCGCTCCTCGCCGCGCTCTCCTACGGGCTGGGCTCGACGGCCTTCGCATACTCGGGCATCGCGTGGCACGACTCGCTCGCCGCCGGCTATCTGACGGCGGCGCTCTGTCTCCTCGTCAGACTCTCGCGCGGCGCGTCGGAGAGGCCGGCGGCGCTCGCCTTCGGCGCGGGCGCGCTGTTGGGATTGACCGTGACGACCTCGATGCTTCCCTTTCCCATGACGGCGGTCGCGGGTCTTTACTTCCTCGCGCTGCGACGTTGGAAACTGCTTCCCTTCTTCGTCGCGGGGGGCTTGGCGGGGCTCGCGCCGCTGCTCGTCTACAACGCGGTCTGCTTCGGGAACCCTCTGCTGCCGGCGAACGTCGCGGGCGACTACGCCGACACCTTCTTCAAGCCTTCGTGGGAGAACTTCAAAGCCAAGTCAATCTTCTACGCGCGCATGCTGACGCTCTACGCGCCGGTCTTCTGGGCGGGACTCGTCGGACTCGCTCTCCTCCCACGCCGTCTGCGGCGCGAGCAGTTACTACTCTTCGGGATGCTCGTCGCGCACGCCGCGTACGTCCTCAACATCGAGGCCGACGGGACGTGCCAGTGGGGGCCGCGCTACATGCTCCCGGCGATGCCTCTGGCCTGTCTCGGGCTCGCGGGGTTCGCACACTTGCGCGGCGCGACGGCAGGTAGGACGGCGGCGTTCGTCGTCGCGGCGTTCGCGCTCGCCTCGGCCTTCATCAACGCGGTCGGCGCGGCGCACGGCGCGATGCTCTGCTACTTCCCGCACTGGGCGGTCGGACGCTACCTCGCGGAGATGTGGACGGGCGGCGCGCGCGCGTACCCGCTCGCGGCGTGGCTCGCGCTCCCGCTGTGCGCGTCGGCGGCGCTGCTCGCGCGCGAGGTGGCCGCTCGCCGCTCGCGCGCGGGGTGACGGGGCCGCCGCCGGGGTGGTAAAACTTAAGGCCGGAAAACGTCTCATGAAGCTACTCGGAATCGACGTTGGCACGGGCGGCAGCCGCGCGCTCGTGATAGACGAGGCGGGACGTGTCGTCGCCAGCGCGACCGTCGAGCACGCGCCCTTCGCCTCGCCGCACACGGGCTGGGCCGAGCAGGACGCGCGCGACTGGTGGCGCGCGAGCGCGTCGGCCGTGCGCGCGGTGCTCGCGTCCGAAGGCGTGCGCGCCGAAGAGGTCGCCTGCGTCGGGCTCACCGGACAGATGCACGGCGCGGTCTTGCTCGACGAAGCGGACGAGCCGCTGCGCCCCTCGATCATCTGGTGCGACCTGCGCACGCACGAACAGTGTCGCGCGATAACCGAGCGCGTCGGCGCAGAGCGCCTGATACAGCTCGTGTCGAACCCGGCGCTCGAAGGCTTCACGCTCCCGAAGATGCTCTGGGTGCGCGAGCGCGAGCCGGAAGTCTGGGCGCGCGTGCGCACGGTGCTGCTGCCCAAAGACTACGTGCGCCTGCGCCTGACGGGCGAGCGCGCGACCGACGTGGCCGACGCTTCGGGGACGCTCCTCTTCGACGTGGGGCGGCGCAGGTGGTCTGAAGAGATGCTCGACGCGGTCGGCGTCGAGCGCAGTTTGCTTCCGCGCGCCTTCGAGTCGGCCGAGGTGACGGGGCGCGTGTCGGCCGCGGGCGCGGAGGCGACTGGACTCCTTGAGGGCACGCCCGTCGTCGCGGGCGCGGGCGATCAGGCGGCGGGCGCGGTCGGCATGGGCATCGTCCGGCCCGGCGCGGTGAGCGCGACCATCGGCACCTCGGGCGTCGTCTTCGCCGCGACCGACCGACCGGCGCTCGACCCGCGCGGGCGCGTCCACACCTTCTGCCACGCCGTCCCCGGCGGCTGGCACGTCATGGGCGTGACGCAGGGCGCGGGGCTGTCTCTGCGCTGGTTCCGCGACCAGTTTGGCGCAGGCGAGGACGACGGGCGCGATTCGTACGAGCGTCTCGCCGAAGAGGCCGCCGCCGCGCCGCCCGGCTCCGACGGACTGCTGTGGGCTCCGTATCTGATGGGCGAGCGCACGCCGCACCTCGACCCGCACGCGCGCGCCGCGCTCGTCGGCTTGACGGCGAGCCACACGCGCGCGCACGTCGTCCGCGCGATACTCGAAGGCGTCGCCTACAGCCTGCGCGACACGCTGACCATCTTCGCGGAGATGAACGTCCCCGTCGAGACGATACGCCTCGGCGGCGGCGGCGCGCGCTCGGCGCTGTGGCGGCAGATACAGGCCGACGTGTACGGGCGCGAGGTCGAGTTAGTCGAGGCGGACGAGGGCGCGGCCTACGGCGCGGCGCTGCTCGCGGGCGTGGGCGGCGGCGCGTGGGGCTCGGTCGAAGAGGCGTGCGCCGCTTCGGTGCGCGTGCGCGAGCGCGTCGCGCCACGCGCCGAGACAGCGCGGCTCATGGATGAACGTTACGAGGCTTTCCGAAAGCTCTACCCGGCGCTGCGCGGCATCACATCAGGATGATTTGAAATTTCAAATTTGAAATTTCAAATTAAGTAGAAAGGGAGAAGAAGACGATGACGGAAGACAAGTACGCCCCTAAGCCGGAACATAAGTTCACCTTCGGGCTGTGGACGGTGGGCAACCGCGGCCGCGACCCGTTCGGCGACGCGGTTCGCCCGACGCTCGCGCCCAACGACGCGGCACGGATGTTGGGCGAGGTCGGGGCGTGGGGCGTCAACTTCCACGACAACGACCTCGTGCCTATCGACGCCGGCGCGCCGGAGCGCGACCGCATCGTGCGCGAGTTCCGCGGCGCGTGCGAGGACGCGGGGCTCGTCGTCCCGATGGTCACGGTCAACCTCTTCTTCGACCCCATCTTCCGCGACGGCGCGTTCACGGCCAACGACGCGCGCGTGCGCTCGTACGCCTTGCAGAAGACGATGCGCGCGATGGATTTGGGCGCGGAGTTCGGCGCGAAGATTTTCGTGCTCTGGGGCGGGCGCGAGGGCGTCGAGACCGACGCCTGCCGCCGCGCCGACGAGGGCGTCAAGCGGCTGCGCGAGGCGCTCAACTACCTCTGCGAATACTCCATCGAACAGAAGTACGACTACCGCTTCGCGCTCGAAGCCAAGCCGAACGAGCCGCGCGCGGACATCTACATGCCGACGACGGGCGCATACCTCGGGCTCATCCCGACGCTCGAACACCCCGAACTCGTCGGCGTCAACCCCGAGGTCGCGCACGAGCACATGGCGGGCTTGAACATGACGCACGCCGTCGCGCAGGCGTGGGAGGCGGGCAAACTCTTCCACATCGACCTGAACGATCAGGTGCCCGGCCGCTACGATCAGGATTTGCGCTTCGGCTCGGCCAACCCGAAGACCGCGTTCTGGCTCGTCAAGTTTCTCGAAGACGTGGGCTACGAAGGCCCGCGCGCCTTCGACGCGCACGCCTACCGCACGGAGGACTACGACGGCGTGAAGGACTTCGCGCGCGGCTGCATGAGGACGTATTTAATTCTGAAGGAGAAGGGCGAGCGTTGGAACGCCGACCCGGAGATTAAATCTCTGCTCGCCGAGATTGCCGCCGCGGACGGCAACGGCGGCTCGGGCAAGTTCGAGAAGGGGAAGGCGGCCGAACTGCTCGCGCAAAACTTCGACCGGGCCGAAATCTCTTCGAGGGGCTTGAAGTACGAGCGGCTCGACCAGTTGACGATGGACATCCTGCTCGGCGTCCGCTGAAGGCGACGGAGGGCCGCGAACGAATGATTCCGAAACTGGACATCCTGAGGCGCATCACCGAGGCCGGGCTCGTCGCGGTCGTCCGCGCCGAGTCGGCCGAGACCGCGACGCGCGTCGCCGACGCGGTGCTCGAAGGCGGGTGCCCCGCCGTCGAGATGACCTTCACCGTGCCCGGCGCGCACCGCGTCATCGAGGCGCTGGCCGCGCGCTACAAACCGTCCGAGCTGATACTCGGTGCGGGCACGGTGCTCGACCCGGAGACGGCGCGCATCGCGATACTCTCGGGCGCGTCGTACGTCGTCGCGCCGTCGCTCAACGCCGAGACCGTCCGGCTCTGCAACCGCTATCAGGTGCCGGTCATGCCCGGCGCGATGACGGTGCGCGAAGTCTTGGAGGCTTTGGAGGCGGGCGCGGACATCGTCAAACTCTTCCCCGGCGAGGCGTTCGGCCCGGGCATCATCAAGGCCATCAAGGGGCCGCTGCCGCAGGCTCCGCTGATGCCGACGGGCGGCGTCGACCTCTCGAACGTCGCCGAGTGGATAAAGGCCGGCGCGGTCGCCGTCGGCGCGGGCGGGAGTTTGACTGGCGGCGCGAAGTCCGGCGACTTCGCCGCCATCACGCGCACGGCGCGCGAGTTCGTCGCGAAGATAAGAGAGGCGCGCGGCGTGTGAGTGACGTGCCGCTCGTCGAAGACTGACGCGGCTGGAGGAGAGACAATGAGGGTTGTCACGTTCGGCGAGATCATGATGCGGCTGGCGACGCCGGGGCGGCTTCGGTTTTCTCAGGCGAAGGAACTGGAGCTGACCTACGGCGGCGGCGAGGCCAACGTCGCCGTCTCACTCGCAAACTTCGGCCTCGACGCGCGCTTCGTCACGCGGCTGCCCGCAAACCCTTTCGGCGACGGCGCGGTCTCGGTGCTGCGCGCGCACGGCGTAGACACCTCGGCGGTCGCGCGCGGCGGCGAGCGCATCGGCATCTATTTCCTTGAGACGGGCGCGAGCCAGCGCGCGTCGGTCGTCGTCTACGACCGCGCGGCCTCGGCCGTCTCGCAGGTGGGGCCGGGCGAGTTCGATTGGGCGCGTGTCTTCGACGGCGCGGGCTGGTTTCACTTCACGGGCATCACGCCCGCGCTCGGCCCGCGCGTGGCCGAGGCGACCGCCGAGGCGTGCCGCGCGGCAAAGGAGGCGGGGCTCACCGTCTCTTGCGACCTCAACTATCGCAAAAAACTCTGGACGCCCGCGCAGGCCAAAGAGACCATGACCGGCCTGATGGAATGGGTGGACGTGGCCATCGGCAACGAAGAGGACGCCGAGAAGGTCTTCGGCATCAAGGCCGAGGGCGCGGACGTGGCGGGCGGCCACGTCGCGGCCGAAGGGTACGAGCGGGTGGCGCGCACGATGGCGGAGAAGTTCGATTTGAAGTCCGTCGCCATCACGCTGCGCGAGAGCCGCTCGGCGGACGATAACGGCTGGTCGGCGATGCTCCTGCACGACGGCCGCGTCCACGTCTCGCGCAAGTACGACGTGCGAATCGTAGACCGCGTGGGCGGCGGCGACTCGTTCGCGGCCGGGCTCATCTACGGACTCTTCACGGGCCGCGGCGCGCAGGACTCTCTTGAGTTCGCGGTCGCCGCCTCTTGCCTGAAACACTCCGTCAGCGGCGACTTCAACCTCGTCTCGGTCGCGGAGGTCGAAGCCCTCGTCGGCGGCGACGCCTCGGGGCGCGTCCAGCGTTAAGCGTGTGCGGGTCGGGAACAAGGGGGCGGGGCCGCGTCATACTCTTCGCGGCGTCGGCGGTCGCGGGGCTCGCCTTGCTGCTGGCCGCCGGGTTCTATCTGGCCGCGTCGCCTTCGGCGGGTGAGGCCGTGGCCGAGCATCCGTACTTCAGTCGGGACGCGCACGCGCGCACGCTCGTCATCGCGCACCGCGGCGGCGCGGGGCTCTGGCCCGAGAACACGCTCCACGCCTTCGAGCGCGCCGCCGCGCTCGGCGCGGACGTGATAGAGACCGACGTGCGCGCCACCGCCGACGGCGAACTCGTCGTCATCCACGACGCGGCGCTTGAGCGCACGACCGACGGCGCGGGGCGCGTTCGTCAACTCACGCTCGCCGAGTTGAAGCGGCTCGACGCCGGCTACCGCTGGTCGCCCGACGGCGGGAAGAGCTTTCCCTTCCGCGGGCGCGGGCTCACCGTCCCGACGCTGCGCGAGGTCTTCGACGCCCTCCCACACATGCGCTTCAACATCGAGCCCAAGCAGTCCGAGCCGCCGATAGTCGCGCCGCTCTGCGGCCTGATACGCGAGCGCGGGATGGCTTCGCGCGTGCTGGTCGCGGCGTTCGCCGGCGACACTATGGAGCGGTTCCGGCGCGAGTGCCCCGAGGTCGCGACCTCCGCCAGCACCGCAGAGGTGGCGGGCTTTCTCGCGCTGCAAAGGTCGGGGCGGGCCGGCACGTACGGCCCGCCGATGCAGGCGCTACAGGTGCCGGAGCGGGCCGGCGCGCTCGGCCTGCTGAGCCGCGAGTTCGTCGCGGCCGCGCACGCTCGCAACCTGCGCGTCCACGCCTGGACGGTCAACGCCGAAGGCGACATGCGCCGCCTGCTCGACCTCGGCGTCGACGGCATCATGACCGACTACCCCGACCGCCTCCTCAAACTCCTCGACCGCCCGGCCGCGCCCTGACGCCGCACTGTTCAACCTTTACAGCCGACGGGCCCGGCAGTACATTGGGGGCCGCTCAACTCAACGAGGAGGCAAACAGATGAAACGTCTAGTGTCCAGATTTCTCACCCTGCTGCTGCTGACAGGCATGCTCGTCGTTTTCGGCACGTCCAAATCCGAGGCGACCACCTGCGCACAGGATTGCTACAACACGTACGCGCCCTGCCTGAGCTACGGACAGGGCGACTTCTACGGGTGCTGTGCTGCGTATAACGAGTGTCTCGTGGAGTGCGGGGGC
>JBEVKV010000609.1:0-14329 GCA_040509515.1 Pyrinomonadaceae bacterium
GGACATGGTGTCCGGCCCCTTCCGTTTTAGACGTTCACTTCCCTACTTGGCCGAGGTCGTCCCCGATGAGGGGAGGAGGTCGAAGTTGCCTATCTCGCGGTTGTGGCTGTCGAGCACGCCCATCACGTCCGAGGTCTCTTCGAGCATCTGCTTGGTCATCTGGATCGAGTCGGAGAGTTGCTCGAAGTCGAGCGACGAGACGCGCTCCGGCGTCGGGAGCGTGACCACCTGATCGTTGACGAGGCCGAAGAAGTTCTCAATGGACTGGAGCTGTCCTTCGACGAGTTTGACCGAACGCTCAAGCTCGGAGAACTGCGCGAGGCGGCGCTTGAGTATCTCGACGTTGGCCTGCTGGATGCGGCGCGCGCGGTCGTCGGGCGCGCCCTCGACCGAGCGCTCGGCCTGCGCGAGCTGGTTCTGCACGGCCTGCCGGTTGATCGAGCGCAGGTGGTGCTTGCGCCGCCGGTAAACGTCGAGGAGGTCGACGAAGTCCTCCCAGCGCTGTTCGAGGCTGCGGATGTTTAAGGGCAGGTCTTTCGCGCCGGTGAACTTGTGGTAGTTGTCGAAAATCTTGTTCTTGAGCCACTTCAGGTAGAGCACGGCCTCGCGCTCGCGCGGGTCGAAGCTCTCGATGAGGCGCTCGCGCTGCTTGCCGCGCAGCTCGGCCAGTCGCTTGCGGTTGCGGCCGTCCACCAGACGCCTGTAGAGCGAGCTGGCGGGCACCGTGGCGAGGTACGCGCCCTCGGCGACGAGCGCCGCCGCCAGCGGGATGGGCGACCAAGTGTACGCCGCCGCGACGGCGAAGCCGGCCATGCCCCAGAAGTTGGCGGGCTCCATGACGGCTTCCTTCAGGTATTCGAGACTGAGCTTCTTCTCCGCCATAAACTTCTTACTTCTCGACCAGAGCGCGACGCCTCACTTCCGACGCTTTACGAGTTCGACTCGCCCGACCCGGCTCCGAGCGCCGGCGCGCTCTTCTGCCCCTCGCCGAGCAGGCCCATCCCGCGCTTGTACTCGGCCAGCTTGTCCTGCAACTGCATGTCCATCGCCTCGCGCTCGATCTCCTGCATCTGCGTGTCGACGCCCGAGGTGCCGAGCTGGAGCTTGGCCTCGGCGGTCGCGGCGCGGCGGTCGATCTTGTCGCGCATCTCGTTGAAGGTCGAGGCGTCGTCGCCCAACTGGAACGACGACATCGTCTGCGCGAGCTGCTCCTGAAGCTTGGCCTGCTTCGACTGGTTGATGAGCTGCATCGCCTCCGCGGTGCGCCGCTGCATCTGCAGGATGTAGTTGTCGCGCGCCTTCCTCGCCTGTTCGGATGCGCGCGACGCGTGGTCGAGTTGCTGTCCGGTCTTCGAGAGGTCGAGCTGCGCCTGCTGGAGCTGTCCGATGTAGGCCGTCGCGATGTCGTCGCGGTTCATCTTGATGGCGGCCTTGATCTTCGAGTCGAGGTCGACGACCTGCTCTTCGAGCCGGTCTTTGTTCTTCGCCAGCAGCCGCTCGGTGGCCATCACCTGCGCGACCGAGTTGTTCAGCTCCGGCACGCGGTCGCGCATGTCGCGGATGGTCTGCTGGAGGATCAGCTCGGGGTCTTCGGTCTTCTCGATGATGCCGCCGAACACCGCGCGCAAACTGCGCTTCAGCCTGGCCCACACTCCCATCTTCTTCAGTCCCTCCGGGCCCCGCGGCACGCGCCGCCGGGGTTGCTCGCAAATCGTTCGGCCCCGAAACTTTAAGTCGCCGGCGGGGCCGCGAGTATTGTAGTACGTAGGCCCGCGCCGCCGGGTTCGCCTTCCCTCTCGGACGTCGCAACCCGCTTTTCGGACGCGAGTATAACAGGACTCCCGCGCCGCTCGCCAGAGCGACGTGAGCGGCGGGGCGCGGCGGGGTCGGGGGCGGGTCTTAAAGCGAGGAGGCCGCCGCGCGTGGGCGCGGCGACCTCCCGTCTGAATCCCCTTTGGATTCCTGAGCCGGCTTACGGAGTCCGCGGCTGGAGGCGGAACTCGAACGGGACGGGGAACCGGAAGCCGAGGACGACCGCGCCGCCCCGCACCTGGTTCTGCGCCTGGCAGTCCTCGGTGCAGAAGGTGGCGGGGGGCGCGACCTCGGTCGCGTCCTCGCCCATCACCTGCCCCATGCGCCCGCCCGAGAGCACGTCCCACTCGGTCAGGCCGCCGCAGTGCTGGACGGTGGCGAAGGTGCCGTCGCGCTTCGGGATGCTGTTCGTACAGGGCTGGTGGTTGACGCGCGTGGCCGCCTGCGGGCTGTCGCGCCCGACGAGCCGTGCGGCCGTGTCGCTGCCGAAGTTGACGCGCGGCGTGATGGTGATGTTCTGCGTCTGCCCGGCGGAGTTGCTGAAGGGCACCACGTCGCCCTCTCGCGCGCGGAAGTTGGGATTGTCGTAGTAGAAGGTCTCCTGCCCGAGAACGTGACGGAACCGCGTGGGGCGGTTGTCGTCCCGCTCGATCTCCATCTGGAAGACGCCGCCCTGCGAGCAGTCCTTCGCCTGAATCTTGACCTCGAACGCACCGTTGTTGGTCGTGCGGATGAGGACGAGGTCGCCCTTGTCGTTGCGCAGGCGGTCGGTGCGCGTCAGCACCGCCCCGTGCAGCGGGGTCTTCTCGGAGAAGATGACGGTCGGGCGCTCGACGAGGCGTCCGACGTTCGGCGCGCCGGTGAGCGTCCAGTTGCGGACGCCGCCCGTGCGGAGGTCGATGTCGAACTGGACGTGTGTGCCGCGCGCGAGCATCGTGTCGCCCTGCGTGGTCAGAACCCAGCGGCCCCCCTCGCAGAAGCGCGAGCTGGCGGCGTTGGCCTCGCCGCCCGCGAAGACGATTCCGGCGAACGCCAGCGCCAGCATCGCCGCGACGCGTGTGACTGCCTTGAATGAAAAGTTCGATTTAAGAAGCTGCATGGTGGAAGTCCCCTTGTGGTTGTGGTGGGGCTAACGCCCCGAAGTTTGTCGCCGCCCTCTCGCCGTCGAGCGCACCTCGACCGCCCCGCCGCGGAGGGCGGTGTCAGCGAATGCGGCTGACGGCTGTTTAAGGGGTCGGCGGTTTCAGACGTGTGTCATTGCCACAGGGACAGTGCGGCGGGGAGTTTGGGAAATACGTGTGAGACGTAAAGCGGTGGTCTTTTCTTCGCCGGCTTCTTCTTCCTTATTTCTTCTTACTTAAACCGCCCGATGTCGCGGCGGTAGTGGAGGCCGTCCCAGTCGATGTGTGAGGCGGAGTCGTAGCAGCTCGCGAGCGCCTCGCCGAGCGTCGCGCCCGTGGCGGTGACGCCGAGGACGCGTCCGCCCGCCGTGACGAGCGAGCCTTCGGCGTCGCGCGCCGTGCCGGCGTGGAAGATTTCGACCCGTGGGACGCGCGCCGCCGCTTCGAGCCCTTCGATGCGCGCGCCCGTCTCCGGCCGCTCGGGGTAGCCGCGCGCGGCGAGCACGACGCAGGCCGAAGGCTCTTCGCTCCACTCGACCGGGACTGAGCCCAGCCCGCCGCGCGCGACCGCGCCGAAAATCTCCGCGAGGTCTGAGCGCAGGCGGACGAGGATGGCCTGCGTCTCGGGGTCGCCGAAGCGGACGTTGTATTCGAGCGCGCGCGGGCCGTCGGGCGTGAGCATCAGGCCGACGAAGAGCACGCCGCGGAAGTCCAGCCGCTCGGCGCGCGCGCCTTCGAGCGTCGGCTCGACGACCTCGCGGACGCAGCGCGCGAGCGTCTCTTCGTCTAAAACGTCGGGCGCGGTGACGGCGCCCATGCCGCCCGTGTTGGGGCCCGTGTCGCCCTCGCCGACGCGCTTGTGGTCGCGCGCGGGCGGCATCAGGCGATAGTCGCGCCCGTCCGTCCAGAGCAGCAGCGAAGCCTCGCGCCCGGTCAGAGCCTCTTCGATGACGACGCGCCCGGCCGCCTCCGCCCCGACGCGCCCGCCCTCCATCATCTCGAAGACCGCGCGCTCGGCCTCGGCGCGGCTCTGTGCGACGACGACGCCCTTGCCGGCCGCGAGCCCGTCGGCCTTGACGACGACGGGCGAGTCTTCGCCGCCGAACTCTCCACCGCGCAGAATCTCGCGCGCCTCCGCCGCCGAAGAGGCGACGCGGTGGCGCGCGGTCGGGACGCCGTGCCGCAGCATGAAATCTTTGGCGAACGCTTTGCTCGATTCGAGCCGCGCGGCCTCGCGCTTCGGGCCGGCGACGGCGAGGCCGCGACGCTCGAACTCGTCGGCCAGTCCCGCGGCGAGCGAAGTCTCGCCGCCCGGGATGGTCAGCCCGACGCGCTCGCGCTCCGCGAAGTTGGCGAGCGCCGACACGTCGGTCGCGCCGATGCCGACACATTCGGCCGAGTCGGCGATGCCCGCGTTGCCGGGCGCGCAGAAGATTCGCGGCGCGGGGCGGCCCGCGCCGACGCGCCCGAGCGTCCGGCAGAGCGCGTGCTCGCGCCCGCCCGAGCCGATGACAAGCACCTTCATGGCCTCCGACAATTCCCCGCTCCCTGTCCTTTTTATGTAAGACGAAAAGTGCGCCGCGATGCTGTCACGCGCCGCCGGGGCTGTCAAGCACTTCACACGCCGGCCTCAACGCGCAGGTCAAAGGGAAGTAGCATTGCACGCTAATGGACGTTGCAGCGTCCGCGGGCTCTGACCGGGGGCGGCCCTTTTTAAAGAGGCCGCCCCCCGCCTTTGTCTGGTGAACCTTTTTTTTCGCTCTTGACACATATTTGTGATACATGTACCGTGCTGAGTCACAGGCGGGCGGGGAGCGCGGGAACCGATGTGGTTCGGCCGCGCTCCGCGTTCAACTTTGATCCCTCGCTCGGAGCCCGCCGCCCCCTTCGCGGGGCTACGCTCGAACGCGGTTCCCACGTAGCACCCGTAACGTTCCAGACCAACGGACGGCCGTTCCCGCGCGGCGCGCGCCGTGGGTTCATTCACAAGGGATGGGCAACAATGTCACAGGTTCACACAGCAGAGATTTCTCCTGCCGACGCCAACGGAGACTGGGCCGTGGTCGAGACTGAGTTCGAGGACCGCGCGATCCTTTGCGTCGACTGCGGACAGGACTTTATCTGGACGGGGGGCGAGCAGCTCTTCTTCCACGACAAGGGGTTGAAAAACGAGCCCAAGCGGTGCAAGCCGTGCAAGCAGGCGAAGAACGAGCGCCTCGCCGCCATCGCCGCCGCGCAGGCCACCGGCGTCCGGCAGCGGATTGAGGTCTCGGTGCAGTGCGCGCAGTGTGGGCAGCAGACGACCGTCCCCTTCTACCCCTCGCAGGGTCGCCCCGTCTATTGCCGTTCGTGCTTCCTCGGTGGCCGCCAACCCGACGGCGGCGAAGACTAACCCGCCGCCAGCAGCTAAAGCCCCAGCCAGACTTACCTCCGTGCGCCCCCACGGCGCGCACGCCGCGTCGGGGCATCTCTATCTACGTGAACCGTAAACGGTGAACCGTGACAAGAAGAAGCGTTCTTGTCACGGTTCACCGTTTACGGTTTACGCGCTTTCTATCCCCCGACGTGGATGGCGGGGCGGCGTTCGGGGTCGCGCTCGACCTGTCGGAGCACCTCGCGCGTCGTCGGCGCGGTGTCGCCCTCGCCGAAGGCGATGTACTTGAGCAGGTACTTGAGCGGGTTGCCTTCGCTCCATCCGAAGTACGCGTGCGGCAGTTTGCCCGTCGTGTCGCGCAGGTGGAGCATGAAGGCCGCGATGGCGTTCGGCACCGCGGGGCTCTCCGCGCGTAGCACGCGGTAGCCTTCCACGTCCACGCCGCGCACATGGAGCACGCCGGAAAACTCCGACGCGTCGCTCAGCGTCACCTCAAGAAAGAGGACGGGGTCGCGCGTCGGGATGTGGTTGTCCTGCCGCTTCTCGCGCTCCTTGAAGCGGTATTCGTTCACGTCGCCCGTGTCGCGGCGGTTGGCGACGATGCGTATCTGGCTCTCCTTCTCCATCAGTTCCCGTATGAACTCGCGCGCCGCTTCGTCCAGCTCGACCTTCTCGACCCTCAGCTCGGTCGTGCGCCAGGCCCTCGACAGGAAGGACGTGGCGATGATGGTCAGGATGAAGAGCGAGGCGATCTTGATGCCCTCCGGGCGCTCGTGTACGTTCTGCGCGGTCGTGTAGAGGAAGACGAGCGCGATGAGCAGGAGCGGCACCCAGCGCTTGCCCCGCCGCCACACCGAGAGCGTGACGGCGATGGCCGCCGAACTCATCAGCACGAGCACGCCGGTCGCGTAAGCGCCGCCCTGCTTCTCCACGTCCGCGTCGAAGATGACGGTGACGGCGAAGGCGACGAGCACGTAGATGAGCACGAGCGGGCGTTGCGCCAGAGCCCAGTCGGGGGCCATGCCGTAGCGCGGAAGATACCGCGGCACGATGTTCAGCAGCCCGGCCATCGCCGACGCACCCGCGAACCAGAGGATGGCGACGGTGCTCACGTCGTAGAGCGTGCCGAAGCCGTTGCCGAAGAACCCGTAGGCGAGGAAGGCCAGCGCGCGGCCGTAAGCCTTGCCGCCGACGTGCTCGCCGGGCGGCGGCGCGTCGAACTCGGCGGCCGGGATGAGCGTCGAGGTGACGAGGCTGCTCGTAATCAGCAGCACGCTCATGACGAGCGCGGCCGTGAGCAGGAGTTTCCGCGTGTTGCGGACGCGCCCGCGCGGGTTCTCGTGCGTGTCGCCCGGGTCGCCCTTGACGAGCGGCATCACGGCCACGCCCGTCTCGAAGCCCGAGAGCCCGAGCGCCAGCTTCGGGAAGAGCAGCAGCGAGATGCCGACCACCCTGAAGAAATTGCCGTTGACATTTATCCCGTGGACTTCGGTGTCGAGCACCGCGCGGTACCAGCGCGGCAGCGCCTCCGGGTGGACGAAGAGAAGCTCGTAGAGCCCGCGCCCGATGACGACGACGTTGAGCAGCAGGTAGGCTCCGACGAGCACGACGGCGAGCCCGATGGCCTCCTTAAAGCCCTTGAGGAAGACCGCGCCGAGGAGCGCGATGAGGATGAGCGTGACGACGACGCGATGGTCGAGGAAGGGCGCGTACTCGTTGACGTAATGGTTCTCGATGACGTGCGCGGTGGCGTCGGCGGCCGAGAGCGTGATGGTGATGACGAAGTCGGTCGCGACGAAGCCGAGGAGCACGAGGACGAAGAGCTTGCCCTTCCAGCGCGACAGCAGGTGTTCGAGCATTGAGATGGAGCCCTCGCCGTGCGGGCTCTCGGCGGCGACGCGGCGGTAGATGGGGAGCGCGCCGAAGAGCGTCAGCAGGACGAGGATGAGCGTCGCTATCGGCGAGAGCGCGCCCGCCGCGAGAAAGGCGATGCCCGGCTGGTAGCCGAGCGTGGAAAAATAATCGACGCCCGTCAGGCACATCACCTTCCACCATGGATGTTCGTGGTGCGGGGCCTTATCGTTCTCGTAGGGCCCCTCCATCTCCTCGACGTGCCCGCGCAGCAGCCAACGCTTGAAGCGGCCGTCGCTTCCCTTCTTCAAAACACCGACGCCGGATTCGACCATCGTGACCTTTCTCCTTCGGCGGACACCGGCGGCCGTAAAAAAGTAGGGGCGCGGAGCACAAGGCCCCGCGCCCCTACAGGGTTCGCGGCGGAGATGCCCTTCCAAATTAACAGCCTGCGAGGTTAGCTGACGGGCTCGAACTTGGAAGTGTTCTACGCGACGGGGGCGACCCTTCGGCCGCCCGCGCGCGATGCGCCCCTCTCCCGCGTGTGCGGGAAATTGGTTCCCCCGCGCCGCGCTTCCCGCGCCCCCGTGGGAGCACCGCGCGCGACTTCGGCAGACAGATTTTCAACGGCCGCAATCTTACGCCCGCGCGCGGCCGGACGCAATTAAGCAGAACCGCGGGCGGTTCTGTTACTTCAGCCGCCGACGTGGACGGCCGGGCGGCGCTCTGGGTCTTCCTCGACCTGCCGCAGAATCTCGCGCGTGACCGGCGCGGTGTCGCCCTCGCCGAACGCGATGTATCGGAGCAGGTACATCAGCGGGTTGCCCTCGCTCCAGCCGAAGTAGATGTGCGGGAGCTTGCCCGTCATGTCACGCAGGTGGAGCATGAAGGCCGCGATGGCGTTCGGCACCGCGGGGCTCTCCGCGCGCAGAATCCTGTAGCCGTCGACCTCGCAGCCGCGCACCTTGAGCGCGCCCGCGAACTCTGAGGCGTCGCCGGGCGTGACCTCGAAGAAGAGGACGGGGTCGCGCGTCGGGATGTGATTGTCCTGCCGCTTCTCGCGCTCCTTCCACTGGTACTCGGCGGCGTCGCCCGTGTCGCGGCGGTTGGCGACGATGCGTATCTGGCTGTCGCGCTCGATGAGGTCGTCGATGAAGGCGCGCGCCACGTCGTCGAGCTCGATGCGCTCGACCCTCAGCTCGGTCGTCCGCCAGACCCTTGAGATGAGCGACGTGAAGACGATGGCGCCGATGAAGAACGAGGCTATCTTAATCCCCTCGGGCTGCTCGACGACGTTGATTAAGGTCGTGTAGGCGAAGATGAGCGAGATGAGCAGGAACGCCCAGCGCATCGACTCGCCGCGCCGCCACATCGCCAGCGCCACCGCCACCGCCGCCGAGCCCATCAGGACGAGCACGCCCGTGGCGTACGCGCCGGCCTGCGCGTCGACGTCCGCCTTGAAGAGGACGGTGACGGCGAAGGCGATGGAGGTGAAGACGAGCACGAGCGGCCGCGTGGCCTTCGCCCAGTCGGGGGCCATGCCGTAGCGCGGCAGGTAGCGCGGCACGATGTTGAGCAGGCCGGCGAGCGCCGAAGCCCCCGCGAACCAGAGAATCATGATGGTGCTCAGGTCGTAGAACGTGCCGAAGATGTCGCCGAGGTACGTGTGCGCGAGGTACGCGAGCGCGCGGCCGTTGGCCTTGCCCGGCTCGCCGGCGGCGTTCACCTCGTTGAACTCGTGGGCCGGGATGAGCAGCGTCGTGACGAGGCTGCTCAGGATGAGCATGACGCTCATGATGGCGGCCGCGCCGAGCAGCAGCTTGCGCGTGTTGCGGATGCGCCCGCGCGGATTCTCGGGCGTGTCGCCCGGGTCGCCTTTGACGAGCGGCATGACGACGACGCCCGTCTCGAATCCCGAAAGCCCGAGCGCGAGCTTCGGGAAGAAGAAGAGCGCGACGACGACGATCATGAACGCGTTCCCCTGCACCTTCGGGTGCGCGAAGAGCGCCTCCTTCCATGCGGTGAGCACCTGCGGGTTCAGGAAAATATGGTAGAAGCCCGTGGCGATGACGACGAGGTTCAAAAGCAGGTAGACGATGACGATGACGACCGCGAGCCCGATGGCCTCCTTGAAGCCCTTGAGGAAGACCGCCCCGAGCAGCGAGATCAGGACGAGCGTGAGCGCGATGGGGTGTTCGAGGGCGGGCACGTTCGCCTTGACGAAAGGGTTCTCAAGGATGTGCGCGGTGGCGTCGGCGGCCGAGAGCGTGATGGTGATGATGAAGCCCGTGGCGGCGAACCCCAACAGCGCGAGGACGAAGAGCTTGCCCTTCCAGCGCGACAGCAGGTTCTCAAGCATCGAAATCGAACCGTCGCCGTGCGGGCTCGCCTCCGCGACGCGGTTGTACATGGGGAGCGCGCCGAAGAGCGTCAGGAGGACGAGGATGAGCGTCGCTATCGGCGAGAGCGCGCCCGCCGCGAGAAAGGCGATGCCCGGCTGGTAGCCCAAAGTCGAGAAGTAATCGACGCCCGTCAGGCACATCACCATCCACCAAGGGTGCTGGTGGTGCTGCCCCTCGCGCTCGTGCGGCCCCTCCATCTCTTCGAGCCGCCCCTTGAGCAGCCAGCGCTTGAGCCGGCCGATCTCCCTCTTCCCGGCGGGCCGCGCCGCAGTCGTCTCGGCCATCTAAGCCTCCTGTCGCGAGGGACGCCGGCCGCGCGCGCAACCGCGCGGGGCAGACCCGAGCGCCGCCCCGTTCTGTACCCTCGTAATACTAGTCTGACTGATTGCTGCCCTGATTTGTACCAAACCGGATAACGCCTGACAACTCCAAACTGAGACTTTCAATCCGCGTGCCCCTCCGGGGCGGAGCGCTACTGTCTACTGGCTACCGGCTACTGTCTTGTGCTAAAGTCTGGAATCGTCAAGCCTTTGGCATTGTTCTGAAGGGTGCAGTTCAGGAAGCCGAAACACCCTTCTTCCAGCCGCCTAATCTACAACTGCAAAGAGCGCCGACACGACTCTTCGCCGAGAGCGGGCAACGCGGGCCGCATGACTTCACGCTTGCATCAAGGAGACGCTGAGCGGGGCGGGCGCTCGTCCAGGAGCACCCAGGGCTCGTCCGTCGTCAACATCTCGGACGCGCGCCGCGCGGCGGGCGTGCCACTCCCCCTCGAAAGCCAGCTCGAAGAGACGCGCGAGCTGCTCGACCGCGGGCTGCCGAGCAGCGCCGAGGCGCGTCTGCGCCAGATCGTCTCGCAGTCGCGGCGCGACCCCGTGCTCTGCGCGCGCGCCCGCTACCTCCACTCCATCGCGCTCCAGGCGCTCGGGCGCAACCGCGACGCGCTCGAAGCCGTCGAGATGTACGAGGCGGCCGATTCCGGGCGCGGGCTCGACGCGGAGACGTTCGCCAACGTGCGCGCGCAGCTCGGGCTCTCCTACAACTACACGGGCGACCACCCGAAGGCCATCGCGCTCTTGCAGGCCGAGTTGCGCTCGGCGACCGAGCAGGGCGGCTCGGACGCGCGGACGGGCAACGTCTACACGGCGCTGGCGCGCGTCTACCGCTCGATCAACGAGTACTCCATCGCGCGCGACCACAACAACAAGGCGCTCGAACACTTCCGCCGCGCGGGCGACTGGCGCGGGATGGCCGACAGTTACTTCGGGCTCGGGATGGCCGACGGGCACGAGGGGCGATGGGAGGCGACGCTGGAGAACTTCGAGCAGGCCATCCAGCTCATCGGCGACCGCCCCGCCCCGTTCCTGTTGGGTAAGCTCTACACCAACGCGGCGGCCGCCTACTGGTGGCTCCAGCGGCCGCACGAGGGCATCCGCGCGCTTGAGAAGGCCGTCGCCTACAACGAGCGCACCGAGCACAAGGACAACGCCGTCAACGCCTACAACAACCTCGGCATCAACCTGATGATGACGGGCGACTGGGATCGCGCGCAGGCGGCGCTCAAGCGCGCGCTCGAACTCGTCATGGAGCTGGACGAGCACTCGGGCTCCGCGGCGGTCGTCTTCGACTCGCTCGGCGAGCTGCGGATGCTGCGCGGCGATCTGGTGGAGGCGCGCGAGTATCTCGAACGCGCGGTCGAGACCGGGGCCAAGAGCGGCAAGTGGAATTTGTCGCAGGCCATGCGGACGTTGACGCGCTGTTACATCCGGCTGGGGCTGACCGACAAGGCGCTCGACGTGGGGTCGAAGGTGCTGGCGCTCGCGGAGTCTTTCGGCGACCACCGCGGCATCTGCGACGCGTGTACGCTGCTCGCGGAGGCGCATCTGCTGCGCGGCGAGCTGGAAGAGTGCGCACAGCTCCTGACGCGCGTCTCCGAGCAGGCCGAGGCGACGACCGCCGACCTCGCCATCTCGGGCGATTTGCAGCGCGTGCAGGGCTTGCTCGCGCTCGCGCGCGAGGACGCTTCGCTGGCCGTTCACCACTTCGGCCGCTGCCTCTCCATCGCGGAGATGCTCGGCGACCGCTACCGCACGGCGCGCGCGCACCACCTTCTGGGTCGCGCCCACGCCGCCGTCTCGCAGCCCGAGCGCGCCCGCGAGCACCTCGGCCTCGCCGTCCACAGCTTCGCGGAGTTGGGCGCTAAGCACGACCTCGCGCTCGCGGAAGAGTCCATCGACGAGCTTGAGAGCCACGCCCCAGAAGAGTTGCAGCACGTCGAGCCGCCCGCGCCGGCGCAGCTTTTGACGCTGCGGCTCGCGGAGGCGGTCGCCTCGCGCGAGCTGCTGCTGCGCGAGCTGGCGGCGGTCGTCCATCAGGAGGCGCGCGACGCCCGCCTGCTCCTCGCGGAGGCGGGCGAGGACGGCCACACGAAGGTTCTCGTCGCGCACGGCTACGACGCGGCGGAGGCGGCCGAGATCGCCGCCGGGCTCGACCGCGCGTCGGGCGAAGACGAGCGCGAGCGTTTCGCCGCGAGCCGCGACGCGCGTCTCTACACGCTCAAGCCCGCGAGCGCGCCGCCCGCCACGCTGCTCGTCGCGCCGCGCGCGCTCGCAGTCCTGCCCGGCGGGACGCCGTTCGAGCCTCTTTTAAAAGTCGTCGAACTGGGGATGGACGTGTGCGCCCTGCGCGCGCGCGCGCGGACGGGCGGCGGGGCGCAGGCCCCCGACTCGCTCGCCGGGGCGAGCCTGATGCCCGGCTTCATCCATTCGAGCCCGGCGATGACGCGGCTCGTCGAAGAGGTTCACAAGATTCGCTCGTCGGACGTGACGGTGCTCATCACGGGCGAGTCCGGGACGGGCAAGGAGCTGGTCGCGCGCGCCATCCACGCGCTCTCTTCGCGGCGCGGCAAGGTCTTCATCCCGTTCAACTGCACGGCCGTCCCCAAAGAGCTTTCCGAAGGCTACCTGTTCGGCTACAGGCGCGGCGCGTTCACGGGCGCGGTCGCGGACTCGGCGGGCGTCATCCGCTCGGCCGTGGCCGGCACGCTCTTCCTCGACGAGATCGGCGACCTGCCGCTGGACGTGCAGCCGAAGCTCCTGAGGTTTTTGCAGGAGGGCGAGATTCAGCCGCTCGGCGAGCAGAGGCCGCAGAAGGTTGACGTGCGCATCATCGCCGCCACTAACACCGACCTCGAAGGGATGGTCGCCGACGGGCGCTTCCGCGAAGACCTCTACTACCGGCTCAACGTCATACGGCTGCGCGTGCCGCCTCTGCGCGAGCGCCGCTCCGAGATTCCGACCATCGTCAGCTACTACGTCAACCACTACGCGGCGAAGTTCGGACGCCGCGACATACAGATCACGCCGCAGACGCTCGACCTCCTGATGGTCTGCGACTGGCCGGGCAACGTCCGCCAGCTCACCAACGAGATTCAGCGCATCGTCGCGCGCGCCGAAGACGGGACGGTCATCACCCCCGACCACCTCTCGCCCGAGTTGCGCCGCACCTCCGCGCCCGCGGCCGGCGCGAACACGCTGATGGCCCCGGCCTCGGGGCTCGCCGCCGCCGCCGCGACGCAGGCCATCTCGCAGGGCCTGACGCTCGCCGACGCGATGGCCGAGCTTGAGCGGCGGATGATCGGTGAGGCGCTGAGAAAGCACAACGGCAACATCTCTCGCGCGGCGCGCGAGCTGGGGCTGACGCGCCGCGGGCTCTACCTCAAGCTCGGCCGCCACGACCTGAGCGCCAGCGCCTGAAAGTGTTAGGTTTCTACCCGGCGTGACTTGAGACAAAGGACGCCCTTCGAGACACGGCGGCGTCCCTATAGAGGGGGTTCAAACCGCTTGCTGGACATCTCCACACTCGTCTTCGTCGTCAGCATCACAATCGTCGGGTTGCTGTTGACCGCCACCATCCGCCGCGACTTCGCACGCCGCACACGCCTCCGACGCGACATCCAAAGACAGACCGACCACCTGCGCGCGCGACGCCGCCAGACCGAACGCTCCTGACCCTTCCGCGCGCCGCGCCCGACGCCACCCGTAAAAGTCAGAGGGGGCGCACGCGCGCCTCCGCAGAGACTGTGTGAGTCGAGGTCAAGTAAGAGGGGCAGGGCCCAAGCCCCGCCCCTCCGGTCAACGCGTCTTTTCTCTTCGTGCCTTCTATTCCGGGCTCTTCACGCGCACCAACAACCGCCCCACTCGTTGCAGCAGATTAACCCGTAGCAGCCGGATTCGATGGGGGCATCCAGACAGAACACCCCGCCATAGGCCGAGGCGGGGGTGGACGAAACGGCCGTGAGAGCGGCGCAGAGCACGAACAGGACGGCGAGTTTGCGTGCGAGTCTCTTCAGCATGATGTTCTCCTTCGTTATGAGTAGCAGGTGCCGATGAGGTTGAGGGGCCGCGGGCGTAAGAGGAACGCGGGAACGATACGCCGGGGCCGTAAGGATGTCAACGGAGTCTCACCCGGCTTTCCCAAAAAGTCCTCACGTTGCCCAAACAGTTAGCCCTCAAACCGACTTTTTGGGCAAAGCCCTATGGGATGGCTTTGCCTCATAACCCCCAAATCCTTAAGCACTTCTGAGGCAGGATAGGGACTTTTGAGGCAGGCTGTTTCGGCGTGGCTTTTGCCAAAAAACTCAGGGGCATGATAGGCTCATCGCTCGCACCTCACCGTTGACTTCAGCCACAAAGGAGAAACTCACATGCCCAAAAGCGCAGCCGGGAGAGTCGCCCGCAGACTCTTCATCCTTTGCGTGTTGGCCGCCT
>JBEVKV010000610.1:0-3250 GCA_040509515.1 Pyrinomonadaceae bacterium
GTGCTCGTCACGGATCAGGACGGCACCCGGCGGATCAGCCTTACTGACGCGCTCGGCCGCCTCACGGAAGTGTGGGAGGTCACGCCCAACGACGCCGCCAAGTACCCCGGCGTCGAGGGCATACCGTCGTCAATCACGGACGGGCTTGCGGCCGCCTCGCACGGCTACAAAACCGTCTACGGTTACGACATCCTCGGCAGCCTGCGACAGGTGACGCAGGGCGCGCAGCCGCCCCGCGTGTTCACCTACGACTCGCTCTCGCGGCTGCGCTCGGCCGCCAACCCGGAGAACGGCACGGTCAATTACACCTACGACGACAACGGTAATCTGAAGACGAAACTGGACGCCAGGGGCGTCACGACGACTTACGAGTACGACCGCCTGAACCGCAACATCATCACCACCTACTCGGGCGGCGGGATCTCCACGCCCGAGGTCAGGCGTCACTACGACAACGGCCCGAACAACCACCGCGGCCGCCTCTGGTACAGCCAGTCGGTGGGCGTCGTCATGGTCGGGGTCGGCTACGACGTGATGGGGCGGCCGAAGGTGCAGGACCAGCAGTACTGGAACGGGGGCGGGTGGGGCGCGCCCTACCGCGTCCAGCGCACTTACGACCTGGCGGGGAACGTCCTGACGCAGACCTACCCGTCGGGGCACATCGTCGCCTACAACTACGACTTGGCGGGACGCGTCGCCGACAACGGCTCGCAGTCAGCCTTCACGGGCAACCTCGGCGACGGCTTGCAGCGCACCTACGCCTCGGCCGTTTCCTACGACGAGACCGGCGGCCTGCGCGAGGAGAGGTTCGGCACCCAGACGCCGCTCTACCACAAGCTGCACTACAACGCGCGCGGGCAGCTCTACGACGTGCGCCTGAGCACCGTGCCGTGGGCGGCAGGCGAGTGGGAGTGGAACCGCGGGGCGGTGGTCAACTACTTCACCAAGGACTGCCAGTGGCAGGTGAGCAGCTCCGACAACAACGGCAACCTGCGTTGCAGCGAGCACGCCGTCCCGCTCGACCCGAACGCCTCCTACGCGCCGGGGGCGGTCGGCGCCTACGCGACCTCCTTCCAGTATTACAGCTACGACGAGCTCAACCGGCTGACGGGCGTGACCGAGAAGAAGTACGCCACCGGCGGGACGCTGACGCCGGCCTTCACTCAAAGCTACAAGTACGACCGCTGGGGCAACCGCACGATAGACGCCAACGCCACTCAGGTCTACGGCCAGAACCAGGGCTACACGATCCCGGAGCCGCAGTTCGAGCTTAACCCGCAGTCCAACCCGGAGACGCCGGAGCCGAGCAACCGCCTCTACGCGCCCGGGGACGCGAACCGTCACCCCTCGCAGAAGCTGATGCGCTACGACGCGGCCGGCAACCTCGTCCACGACGAACACACAGGCGCGGGCGCGAGGATGTACGACGCCGAGAACCGAATGACCGGATCTGTCATCGACGTGCAAGGCAACTGGGCCTACTACGGCTACGACGCGGACGGGCGGCGGGTGAAGCGCAAAATCGCTAACGAGGACTGGTGGCAGATCTACGGCATCGGCGGCGAGGTGCTGGCCGAGTACCGCGCCGACGCCCCAACCTACCTGCCGACGAAGGAATACGGCTACCGCGGGGGCGGGCTTCTGGTGACCATGTCGTCGGGCGATGATCGGCGGCTCGTGCGCTTCGTCAGGAACCTTTACTACGGCGCTCTCCACGTCGACCCTCAGCCGTCGGACGTGCAGGCCAGGGTCAACCAGTTGGCCGCGGCCGGCGCGCAGGGCCAAGCGCAGCTCCTGCTGAAGGCGAAGGAAATTGCCCGCTCCCTCTTCACGCAGACGACCTACGAGACATCGCCCTTCAGGTCAGACGCGCAGTACGTCACCGACCTCTACTACGCATACCTCCACCGCGCCCCGGACACGCCGGGGCTCAACCACTGGACTGCCTCAGCCGCCGGGGGCGTGCCCAACCGCTCGAACGTCTGCGACGCCTTCCAGGAGAGCCTGGAGTTCGCCACCCTGGTCTCAACGCTCTACGGCGAAGCGGCCTCCGATGATCAGCGGACGGACCGCTTCATCCACACCTTCTATCTCGGGGCGACCGGCATGATCGCCTCCCCCGCGGACCTCCAGTCGAGGAGAAATGATCTCAACGCCGCCGCAGCGCAGGGGACTGAGGCGGTCAAGGCGGCCGCCGAGCAGATGGGGCGGAGCCTGTTCGCCTCTCAGGTCACGGACCTCTCGATACCGGCGCAGCAGTTCGTCACCAACCTCTACGAGAGTTTCCTCCAGCGCGGACCGGACGTGAATGGGCTCTCGCACTGGACGGCGCAGGCCGGGACGACGGCACAGAGCCGTCAGCTCGTGCTCGACGCCTTTGCGGCGTGCGACCCGTTCCGCGAACTGGCCGGGACACTCTACAGAGAGACGTTCTGGCTTGTGGGTGACCACCTGGGGACGCCGCGGATGGTGGCAGACCGGACGGGAAGCCTTGCGGGTGTCAAGCGGCACGACTACCTGCCGTTCGGCGAGGAGTTGGTTGCTTACATGGGAGGGAGGACTCCCGCTCACGGGTATAGCGCGGTTGATAACGTTAGACAGCAGTTCACCGGGAAAGAGCGCGACGACGAGACGGGGCTGGATTATTTTCTCGCCCGGTACTACTTGTCTTCACAGGGCAGGTTCACCAGCCCCGACGAATTCACCGGCGGGCCGAGAGAATTGTTCACCTTCGCCGCTAAAGCGGCGGCCAACCCGACTTTCTATGCTGACCTGACTAACCCTCAGTCGCTAAACAAGTACTCGTACTGCCTCAATAACCCGTTTCGCTATATCGACCCGGACGGTCATAAAGTCATGCTCATTAACGAAAGGGCGGTAGATCGAAGGGAGACGAAAGGCCGAATCTTGTATAACCTGGCCCCGAGTGAGAGGAAGTATTTCACCGTCAAGACAGAGAAAGGGGGAGGCAGCGCCACAATCGAGCTCAAGGGCGACGTCGATAAGGCTTTGGGCAAGCCGCACACGAAGGCGTTCGAGTACTTGGTCGAGACCGTCAGAAGTGATAAAACGGTGCGCGTTGCGGTCTCCAACCAGGCGGAAGATAAAGATGGATACAAGTATGACATTAATAAGGATGCCGGCGGCGGGGCGATGGTAAAGCCGCAATACTCTAAGAGCGGTGACCCCGAAATCTATCTGGGCCGCGGAGGGGGAACCGACGATGTCATGCTTGAGGACGGCACGAAGG
>JBEVKV010000611.1:0-6735 GCA_040509515.1 Pyrinomonadaceae bacterium
CGCGCCATACATGAAGTTGTGCTTGATAAAATCAAGGGCCGCCTCGTTATCTTCGTGGACGAGATCGACTATGTGCGCAGTCTACCTTTCTCGACCGATGAATTCTTCGCAGGCATCCGCGAGTTCTACAACCGGCGATCCGAAGACTCAGAGCTTGAACGTCTTACCTTCTGCTTGCTGGGCGTCGCTACCCCTTCGGACCTGATCCGCGACACACGCACCACGCCTTTTAACATTGGCACTCGTGTCGAACTCGCAGATTTTAATGAAGCTGAAGCCGCGCCGCTTATTCAGGGACTAAGACGTGATAGACCAACTAGCTCCCGCCTGCTCAAACGAATCCTCTACTGGACAGGAGGGCATCCCTATTTAACACAGCGCCTCTGCCTATCGGTAGCTGAAGACGCTAGCGTTTTAAATGTGGGTGACATAGACCGCAAATGCGAAGAGCTATTCCTCTCGTCCCGCGCCCGCGAAAGTGACGAAAATCTGAGTTTTGTGCGGCAGCGCATCCTGCGGAGCGACGAAGCTAACCGCGCCAGCTTACTCGAACATTACCAAAAGATCCGCAATGGTAAGCGCGTGCTCGACGACGAAAACAGCCCCCTTGTCAGTATCCTGCGCCTCTCCGGCGTAACGCGCCCCGTAAGCGGCCTTCTCCACGTACGCAATCGCATCTACCATCGCGCATTCGATAGCAACTGGGTCACAAAAAATCTACCGGATGCCGAATTACGCCTGCGCAAACGGGCAATTTTCTTTCAAAGACTATTTCGTATCGCAGCAGTGCTTTTAGCATTAGCCCTAATAACCACGAGTGGCTTGGCCCTTGTTGCTCTGCGACAACGTGAAATCGCCTTGGTAGAAAAAGCACGGGCTGAGACAGAAAGGGAACGTGCTGATCAGTCTGCACGGAGATTAAAAGAGGCTCTAGACGAAACCATGAGGCTTCGGGAAATTGCTGAAGATAATAAGACCAAAGCGGAAACGCAGAGAGGCGAAGCAGAGAAGCAGCGCGCTTTAGCAGAGGCCACCGCACACATCGCGCAAGATCGACGTAAGGAAGCCGAATTTCAAAAGCATAGGGCGGAAGAACAACGTCGGCAGGCCGTAGGGCAAACTCGGATAGCTGAAGCAGAGCGCGCCAAAGTTAATACATTTAAGTTACATTTAGAGTATTCAGCAAACATGAATCTGGCGGCTAAAATGTGGGACCATGCAAATATCGAACACTTGCTTAAAGCACTCAACAGTTATCCAAAATCCGGCGACGAGGATTTGCGTGGCTACGAGTGGTTTTACTTCTGGCGATTAGCGCATAGCGAACTGCTCACGCTCAAAGGACACACAAACACCGTTGAAGCTGTTGCCTTCTCGCCTGACGGCAAGCGCATCGTCACAGGGGGGATAGATGACGCCGCCAAAGTTTGGGACGCCGTGACCGGGCAGGAGTTGTTTACGCTCAAAGGACACAAAGAGACGGTCGCCGATGTGGCCTACTCACCCGACGGGAAGCAGATCGTTACCGGGAGCCATGACGGGACGGCGAGAGTCTGGGATGCCGCGACCGGGCAGCAGATGCTCGTGCTGAGAGGTCATGAAGGTATAGTTTCTGGTGTGGCCTACTCACCCGATGGGAAACGGATCGCCACCAGCAGCTATGATACAACCGCCAAAATTTGGGATGCACTAACTGGGCAAGAGACGCTCACGCTCGAAGGGGATTCTGGATCCTTGAAGAGCGTGGCATTTTCGCCTGATGGCAAGCGTATCGTCACTGGTGCCAATGATGGTACAGCTATAATCTGGAATGCAGATACTTAGGGACAGGAGAGCCTACTGGCGAACACTATCTATGAACCGCTTGCGAACTCTTTTCATTAACGTGAGTACGACGTAAGGAAGTGAAGAGAGAGCCGGATTCTCGTAATATGGAATACGCTAATACTCCATCAGCCGAGAAGGAGCCCTCTCGTGGACATCTTAGCCCTTTTCTGTGACATAGACGATTTCTGTCTGGGCTGTGATGAATCTCCTCAGGAGACATGTTTAGCTCTTACGGGAATCTTCATCATATGCGCGAAAAGTGCAGGGAATTTTCACTTTATCCGCGAATAAATTTTCAGCTTATGAGCGAATGGCGCGCGTAAGTTGTTAATTCCCCGTGAGGGGAATTTTCACTTTATGCGCGAACCTACAGAGGCGGTTCCGCGGGAGGAGAGTCGGACGTGAACAAGCTCAAGCACCTCGAAATAATTCAGGGCGTCATCAACAGGATGGCGGGCAACTCGTTTCTGGTAAAAGGCTGGTGCGTGACGCTGGTCGCCGCCATCATCGCGCTGGCGTCGAAGGACGACGACAAGAGGTTTATCGTCGTCGCCTTCTACCCCGTGTTGATGTTCTGGGTGCTCGACGCGTACTTCCTGAATCAGGAGCGCCTCTACCGCAACCTCTACGACAAGGTGCGTTTGGAGGATGAAGCGGCCGTCGATTTTTCGATGAACGCCAAAGCCGTCCCGCCCCCCGCGGGGAAGCCGAAGGAGACGTGGGTGAGGGCCTTCCTCTCGCTGACCCTGCTGCTCTTCTACGCGGTCATGGTCGTCGCGATTCTGCTCTGCATGCTACTTGTTCTGCGCGTGATTTGAGCCCGCCCGGCTCGGCCGTGGCGTGGAGTTGCACGAACCTGCGCCGGGCCGAAATTCCCGTGTCCGGCGCGAAATTTACGGCCTACCGGCGGCCGGCGGCCGGCATCTAACACTTTCGCCCGGTGAAGGGGCCGGTGCGTTGACAGTCGTGAATAAATCCCGTATCTGTTACGCTTGTTTTGCCGGACGGCCGGCGGCTTAAAGGAATAATATGGATTACACGACCAGAGAGCTTTTAAAGCGGTACGCGAAACTCGCCATCGGGCAGCCGTTCGCGCCGGTGCTGCTGAACATTTTGGTGACGAGCGTCTGCGACATGCGCTGCACGCACTGCTTCTTCACGGACGAGCTGGACGACCGGCCCCGCAAGAAGTTGCAGATGAAGACGCACGAGATCGAGAACATCGCCAAGACGCTCGGCGGCAACCTCGGCGTGCTCATCCTCGCGGGCGGCGAGCCGTTCACGCGCAAGGATTTGCCCGAGATCGTTCGCTCCTTCTACGAGCACAACCGGCTCGAATCCGTCTACCTGATGTCGAACGGGCAGATTCAGAAGCGCATCATCCCGGACGTGACGCGCATCCTCGAAGAGTGCCCGAACCTGAACGTCACGGTCGCGCTCGGCATCGACGGGCTCAAAGATCAGCACGAGAAGATTCGGCAGAAGCCGGGCTCGTGGGACATCGCCATCGACACCGCGCGCCAGCTTCAGGCCATCAAGCGCGACCGCCCGCGGCTCGACATCCAGACCTGCACCTGCTTCATGCACTCGAACCAGGACACCATCTTCGAGTGGTACGACTTCCTCAAGTACGAGCTGAAGCCCGACAAGGTCAACTTCAACTACATCCGCCCGCCGTCGGCCGACCCCGTCGAGCTCGACATCGACCACGAGCGCTACGCCAAGCTCGCGCGGATGATCGACGACGACTCGCGCCACGCCGTGCTCAAGAACAACTACGGCGGCGAGGCCGGCTTCTTCAAGGCCGCCATCGACATCTACATGCACGGCCTCATCGACCGCGCGCAGCGCGAGCAGAAGGCGCAGATGACCTGCTACGCGGGCACGGCCGGCGCCGTCATCTACGACGAGGGCACCGTCTCGTCCTGCGAGAACAAGGCCGCGGTCGGGAACCTGCGCGAACACGACTGGAACTTCCAGTCGCTCTGGCGCTCGGAGGCGATGAAGGCGCGCCGCAAGGAGGCCGCCGACGGCTGCTTCTGCACGCACGAGTCGAACAGCTACTACCCGAGCCTGCCGTTCAACCCGAAGCACCTCATCCAGATCAAGCGCCTTGAGCGCGAGATGAAGAAGGCGAGCCGTGACTTGGCGCGCAGGGAAGAGCAGACTGACGGCCTCACCGTGAAAGCGTAGGATGAACTCAGACGAGACGTCCCGAGCCCGAGCCCCGAAAATCCTCATCATCTCGTCCGACACGGGCGGCGGTCACAAGTCCGCCGCGGCGGCCATCGTCGCGGGCGTGCAGAAGTTCATCGGGGGCGACTCCTACGCCGTGCGCGTCGTCCGCGCGGTCGAAGAGTCGCACCACCTCTCGGCGCGGATGGTCGCGTTCTACAACTGGGTGCTGCGCAACCGGCAGCACTGGATGAAGTACCTCTACTGGTTCGTCAACCGCTTCCGCCCGGAGTCGCGCGGCTACCTCTACCGCCGCTCGCTCAAGTACATCCACGACCTGTTCGAGCGCTGGTGCCCGCACGTCGTCGTCAGCGTCCACCCGCTCACGCAGCACGCCTTCGCGCGCGTGCTCAAGGAGCTGGGCCTCGCCGGCACGGTGCCGCTCGTCACCGTCGTCACAGACCCCTGCTACGGCTTCTGGAAGGGCTGGGCCTGCGACGACGTGACGCTCTACCTCGTCGCGAGCGACGAGGCCCGGCAGCAGCTCATCGATTACGGCGTGCGCCCCGAGCGCATCAAGGTCTCGGGGATGCCCGTCCACCCGAAGTTCGAGCTGCCCGACGAGCGCTCGGCGCAGGCCGCGCGGCGCGAGCTGGGGCTCGACCCGCAAAAGTTCACCGTCTTCGTCAACGCCGGCTGGGTCGGCGGCGGCAACATCCCGCAGATTTTCAGGGAACTGGCGCGCGGCGAGCTGGACGTGCAGGCCATCTTCCTCGCCGGCCGCAACGAGGAGCTGAGGAGCGAAGCCGAGACGATTGCCGCCGGCGCCAAGTTCCCCGTCAAGGTCATCGGCTACTCCGAGCAGGTCGAGCAGTTGATGCAGGCCGCGAACGTAATGGTCTCGAAACTCGGCGGCCTGACGACCTTCGAGGCGCTGGCCTGCCGCGTCCCCATCATCGCCGACGCGACCACGCCGCCCATGCCGCAAGAGTCGGGCGCGGCGACGTGGCTCGCCAAGCGCGGCGCGGGCGTCCTCCTCAAAAGCGCCGCCGACATCGTCCCCGAAGTGCGCCGGATGGTCGAGGATTCGCGCTACTACGCCTCTCTGCGCGCCGCCACCGCCGGGCTCGCGCTCCCGGACGCCACGCGCCGCATCGTCGAAGAGATAACGGCGCTGCTGCCCGCGCCCCTCGCGCAGGAGGAGGAGCCGGCCGCGCTCGAAGCCCGCTCCGCCTGAACGCGCGGCGGGATTCGCGCGACCCCTCACGAAGTTGACGCGCCCTCCGCGTTTAAGCTTTAATCGAACCCGCTCTATTCATCCAAAAAAAACGCGCGCTGGGGCCGCCAGCGGCTCGGCGCGCGTTCGTGTCGAACGGGAGACCTTGAACTTGAGTCTTCTTCTGGAAGGGAAGCGTACGTTCGTGACCGGCGGGACGCGGGGCCTCGGCGCCGCCATCTGCGAGGTCTTCGCGCGCGAGGGCGCGGACGTGGCCTTCAACTATCATTCGCGCGAAGACCTCGCGGAGGAGACGAAAGCCAAAATCGAGGCGCACGGCCGGCGCGCTCACGCCTTCAAAATCTCGGTCACCGACCGGCTGGCCCTCAAGAAAATGACGCGCGAGCTGGTCGAGGAGTGGGGCGGTCTCGACATCCTCGTCAACAACGCCGCCATCAACCGCGGCGACAACTTCGCCACCACGACCGACCGCGCCTGGGACTTGGTCATCGACACCAACGTCAACAGCCTCTTCGCCGTCACCAAGCCCATCTACAAGCAGATGATACGGCAGCGCAAGGGCTCGATCCTCAACATCACCTCCATCGGCGCTATCCGCGCGCTCCCGACGGCCGTCCACTACGCCACCTCGAAGGCCGCCGTCATCGGCTTCACCAAGTGCCTGTCGCGCGAGGCCGCGACCTTCGGCGTCACTGTCAACGCCATCGCCGCCGGCATCTTCGACACGGAACTGGCGCACGAACTGCCCGAACGCCTCATCCAGATGCACCAGTTTTGGGCCGCCGCCGGCCGCATGGGCCGACCCGCCGAACTGGCCGAAATCGCCGCCTTCCTCGTCAGCGACCGCAACAGCTTTATGAACGGCGAAGTCATCATCGTCGACGGCGGCGCCGTCACCTAAAACACCCGCAAAGCCCTTCTCACGCCCGTCCTGTCTCCCTCTTCGGACGCGTGTTGAAATTGAATGTCATTGCCAACTCCTTTGTTTGCAACAAATACGTTGACACGGTCGTCTGTCGCGGCTATCATCGGCCTGTTTTCAACCCCCCGAACCAGGCGTTCAAAATTTTAGAGGAGACGGCGATGGCGAATGAAGAGTTAATCAACAACCTTAACCGTGCGCTGGGTCTTGAGCTGGCCGGCGTGATTCAGTATATGCAACACAGCTTTCTCGTGACGGGGCCGGAGCGCGAGGTTTTCCGAGGCTTCTTCCGCGACCTGAGCGGCGAGGCGCGTGACCACGCGGAAACGCTTGGGGATAAAGTGGTTGCGCTCGGGGGCGTGCCGACGGTCGAGCCGGGCGAGATACGCCAGTCGACCGACCTCGGAGAGATGCTGCGGCAGGACTTGGAACTTGAGCGGACGGCGATGGAGGCGTACATGGCCGCCTGGCGCTCCTGCACAGACGCTGAGATCGCCACAAAATTCCTCCTCGAAGAGCGCATCGCGTCCGAGCAGAAGCACATAGAAGAGTTCGAGAAGCTGACGAGCGAGCG
>JBEVKV010000612.1:0-5180 GCA_040509515.1 Pyrinomonadaceae bacterium
CGCGGGCGAGCCCGCGCGAGCCCGAGACGCCTACTACGGCTTGATCTCGGTCACAACCGGGTCGGGCTCAATGAGAACACCGCCGCCCTTGATGAGACGCGTCTGCGGCATAATCTTACCCTGTACGGAGAAGAGGAGAGTCTGGATGGTGTGGACGCCGGTGCCGCCGACGTTGGGGCCGGCGATGCGGAAGAAGTTCGTGTTGAAGGGGCTGCCGATTACCCTGTGATTGACGTTGGGGTCGCCGATGTAACCGGCGGGAGCCGCGGGCGCGAACGCCGGATCCCAGCGCAGGTAGGTGCTGAACTTGCCTTTCAGCGCCTCGCGGTAGTCGCTCGGGCCGATGCCGATGTCCTCGGTCGTGTCGATTTCGCCTTCCGGCTCGTCGTCGCCGCCTCTTGCCGCTAACGTGCCGCCGTCGGGGTCGAAAGTGAGCGCCGCAAGTCCGTCGCCGTCGGCGACGAGGGTCGCGGTGCCGTAGGGGTGCGTGATGGTGTAGGTCGCGCCGGGCGTGAGCCCGTCGATGCGGATGCGGATGCGGGAGAAGGTGATCTGGTTCCCGACCGACGCGTTCTCGGTCGTGAAGGCGGCCTCCTTGGCGAGCACCAGACGACCACGGCCGCCGCTGGGCAGGTTTATCTCAGCCTCGGCCGACCACCAGAAAGCCTCGCCGGGGAAGTTCATGTTCGTGTCGGTGACCGACGGCGGCGCGGCCGGGTTCGGAATCTCCGCGAGGCAGAGGCCGTTCGTGTCGAGGCACAGCGCGAGGCGAAGCCCCTGCTCGTCCTGGTACCAGAGCGGGAAGCCGTGGCGGGGGTCAATCGGCCCGACCTGCCGGTTCGGAATCGAAGCGTTGAGCCCGACGCCCGAGAGCAGCACGCGGTGCGGGCTGCCGGGCGCGTTGTCGGTCAGCAACACACGGGCGGTGCGCGTCCCGACGGCCAGAGGGTTGAACCTGACCGTCGCGGCGCAGGTCGCGTTGGGCGCGAGCACCGCGCCGGTGCAGGTGGTGGAGACCAGCGTGAAGTCGCCGGGGTTGACGCCCGTCAGGGTCGTGTTCGAGATGGTCAGGCTGGTCGTGCCGCTGTTCGACACCGTGATGACCTGCGTCGGCGAGAGCGTCCCGGTGTTGAGCCTGCCGAAGTCTGTGACGGGGTTCGGGCTGTTCACAGTCAGGACGGGGCCCGTCTGCGCGAGCGCGGAGACGCCGAGGATTAACGTCGCGAAGGCCGAGGCCGCCAGTCGCGCCGCGCTGAAACCACGGCGTCCGGCCGTGTTGTCAATTGGGGTATTCATTTAACTTCGTTCCTTTCGAGCTTGGTATGTTTGGGAGTACCTGATTTTGAGCACACGTCTGCGACGAGCCACTTCGCCGGCCAGCCGGACATCAAACGGACGGATGCCGACCGGGCACGATGCCCGTGGGTCTAAGAAGACCGGGTGTTGAGACGATTGAGGTCAGACGCTAACCGAATCGTTGACAATCCGGAGGCCGCTGGTCTGACTAAGGATGGCGAGCGGATGACCGTCGGCACGAAATTCCGGAGTGCGCGCAGAGCGAGTGCAATCATCGTGCCCGTAGACGCATCGTATGTTCGGAGCCGGGGAATCACACAAACGAACTCGCTTATCAGCCCATGAATGTTACGGAAGGCAGACTTTGTGTTTCACCCTAAAACATAAGGGGCGGCCTCTAGTTTTACTCTGAAACACGAGCGCGGCAGGCCGGCTCACGGACGGGTCGGGGTCGGTGGAAGCCGGAGGGGCGCGGGTTGGTAAGGATTTGAGTGTTCATAGTAGACTAACGGTCGAGCGGCCGGCGGGTCGTCGGCGCGACCCGCGCGCTGGAAATCAAAGAGTAAGGCTGAGCTACTGACGATGGCACTTCTGGAAATCGTGAAGTACGGCGAGCCGGTGTTGGAGACGCCGGGCGAGCCCGTGACGGAGTTCGACGCCGGGCTCAAGCGGCTCGTCTCGGACATGTTCGAGACGATGTACGCGTCGCGCGGCGTGGGCTTGGCGGCGCCGCAGGTCGGCGTCTCGAAGCGGTTGTTCGTGATGGACTGTTCGGCCGGCGGCGACCCGGAGGCGCGCGTCGCGCTCGTCAACCCCGTCGTGCTGAGCGTCGAGGGCGACCAGACCGGCGACGAGGGCTGTCTGTCGTTCCCCGGCGTCTTCTTCCCCGTCAAACGCTCGTTGCGCGCGGTCGTCCGCGCGCAGGACTTGAACGGCGAGGAGTTCGAGTTCGACGGCCTTGAGCTTGAGGCGCGCTGCATGCTCCACGAGACCGACCACTGCGACGGCGTCGTCTTCATCGACCGCACCACGCCGCTCAAGCGCGAGCTGGTCAGGCGCAAGATCAAACGCCTCCAGAAGCAGGGGCGCTGGGTTTAAATGATTCGGGCAGTGCCGCCGCCTTCGGCGGCCGAGCACGTCGAACAGTGCCGCGAGTGGCTACGCTGCCACTCGCGGTGCTTTTTTGCGTGTGATAGCATGTAGGAAATTTCCGCCACACATATAGCAATCATCCATTCGGAGCGAGGAGAGAGTTTATGCAGCAGATGAAGCACGAAGAGTTCCGCAACGAGCCATTCACCGACTTCTCGAAGGAGGAGAACGCGAGCGCGATGCGCGAGGCGCTGGCGCGCGTCGAGTCGGAGTTGGGGCGCGAGTACCCGCTCGTTATCGGCGGCGAGCGCGTCGAGACCGGCGACATCCTTGAGAGCCGCAACCCCGCGCGCAAGACCGAGGTCGTCGGGCGCTTCCACAAGGCGACGAAGGAGCTGGCCGCCTCCGCGGTCGAGAAGGCGAACGAGGCTTTCCAGACGTGGGGGCGCACGCTCCCGCAGCAGCGCGCAGACCTGCTCTTCCGCGTCGCCTCGCTCCTGCGCGAGCGCAAACACTACTTCTCCGCGTGGATGATTCACGAGGTGGCCAAGTCGTGGCCCGAGGCCGACGGCGACACCGCCGAGGCCATCGACTTCCTTGAGTTCTACGCGCGCGAGATGCTGCGCTACGCCGAGGGGCAGCCGCTCACGCGCGTCGAGGGCGAGGACAACCGCCTGACGTACATCCCGCTCGGCGTCGGCGTCGTCATCCCGCCGTGGAACTTCCCGCTGGCAATCATGGCCGGCATGACCGTCGCCTCGGTCGTCACGGGCAACACCGTCGTGCTGAAGCCCTCGTCGGACGCGCCGACCATCGCGTACAAGTTCTTCGAGCTGCTGGAAGAGGCCGGGCTGCCGCCGGGCGTCGTCAACTTCACGGTGGGCGCGGGCGGCGAGGTCGGCGACGTGATTGTCGACCACCACTTGACGCGTTACGTCGCCTTCACCGGCTCGAAGGAGATCGGACTGCGCATCAACGAGCGCGCGGCCAAAGTCCACGACGGTCAAATCTGGATCAAACGCGTCGTGGCCGAGATGGGCGGCAAGGACGCCATCGTCGTCGATTCCGACACCGACTACGACGAGGCGGCGGCCGGCGTCGTCGCGTCGGCCTTCGGCTTTCAGGGGCAGAAGTGCTCGGCCTGCTCGCGCGCCATCATCGTCGGCGACGCGTACGAGCCGGTGCTGCAAGGCATCATCGAGCGCACGGCGCGGCTCAAGGTCGGCGACCCCGAAGACCCTTCGATTGGCATGAGCGCCGTCATCAACGAGAAGGCGTTCAAGTCCATCAACAAGTACGTCGAGTGGGGGCAGGAGGACGGCGGACGCCTCGTCGCGGGCGGCGGCAGCGACGGCGAGCAGGGCTTCTTCATCGAGCCGACCGTCATCGCCGACGTGAAGCCCGGCGACCGCGTCGAGCAGCAGGAGATTTTCGGCCCCGTCCTCGCGTGCATCAAGGCGAAGGACTTCGACGAGGCTTTACAGATAGCCAACGACACGGAGTACGGATTGACCGGCGCGGTCTACACCAACGACCCCGAGAAGCTCTCGCGTGCGGCGCGCGAGTTCCACGTCGGCAACCTCTATCTCAACCGCAAGTGCACGGGCGCGCTCGTCGGCGTTCACCCCTTCGGCGGCTTCAACATGTCGGGCACGGACTCGAAGGCCGGCGGCCGCGACTACCTCGGGCTCTTCATGCAGGCCAAAGTCGTCGCCGAGAAAATCCGCCCCGGCCACTCGAACAAAGAGAAGCGGGGGGCCATCTGAAAGCGTCAGCCGCGAAACACATGAACCCCCGAACGGCCGGAGCCGCCGCGTTCGTCGCCGCGTTGCTCCTTCTCGCACAAACGTCGCCGCGCGCCTCCGCGTCGGCGCAACAACAATCTGTGAAGACAGGGCGCGACGCCGCCGTCTTCATAGTTACCAAAGATGGGACGGAGGACGCGCAGGTCGAGCCGGTCGCGGTCATCGACAAACGCGGCGCGCTCGCCGAGCCGTCCTCGGAAACGTCGGGCGACGGCGCGCCCTCCGCGTTCCTCGCGCGCCACTACGCGCCGGGCACAAAGTATCGCCTGATCTTCGGCGGCGCCGAGGCGGGCACCCTGACGATACGCGCGGCCACGCCCGCCGAGTGCTCGCCCAACGCCGCCAGCGCCGACATCGACCCGGCGTCTTTAAAGCTCGGCGGCAACGTTATGGCGCTGGCGACTGACGGCGCGCACGCGCTCCGCGCGCAAGCGTCGAGACGCGCGCCGACCGCCGAAGAGCGAGCCGCCGCCCTCGGCGTGGCGAAGCGTTTCCTCATGGGGAAGCGTGTGAGCGCGTCCGCGTTTGAGCGCGGCACGAAGACGCTCAACCTGACCGCGACCGACCTCGACGGCGACGGGCGCGAAGAGTTAATCGGCAGCTACGTCGTCAAGGTCGGCCCGAAAGTCAGGGACACGCTCTTCCTCGTCGCCGCGCCGCAGGGTGGCGGCTACCGCGAGGCGCTGACGAAGTACGCGCGCGTCAAAGCGAGCGAGATGATGGACCCGACGCTGATCGACAAACTCGGCGAGGGCGGACTCGGGACGGAACTTTACGTCGAGCAGTTGGACGCGGACGGCGACGGCGTGGGCGAAGTCTTCACCCTCTCGCGCAGCTTCGAGGGCACGACCTACAGGGCCTACCAACGCCGGCGCGGCGTCTGGCGCGCGGCCTACGAGAACTACAGCTACCGCTGCGCGTACTAGAAAGAGCGTGAGCCGTGAACCGTAAATCGTGACGAGTAAGTGCCGCATTTATCTCGTCACG
>JBEVKV010000613.1:0-3958 GCA_040509515.1 Pyrinomonadaceae bacterium
GGAAGAGAGGGCGGGCGAAAGAGACGACATCACTCCCTCCGATGTCTCTCCCGAGCACGCCCTCTCTTAGGTTTTACGCGTTCCAAAATTTCTCACCCTCGTCCGCCATTTCGGACTTCTTGACTCGCACACAGGCGCGTGCTAGTTTCCGCCCTGCCCGCAAGCGAAGACAAATCCCGCGAGAGTTGAGATTTCAGATTTGAAATCTCAACTCTTTATTCCCGCACACCGGAGGACTGTTCGCATGAGCGAGAAGGTTTTCAAGGGCGTCGAGATCGTCGGCACCTCCGACCAGAGCTTCAGCCACGCCATCGAGGTCGCCGTTGCGCGCGCCCGCCAGACGCTGCGCGAACTCTCCTGGTTCGTCGTCGAGGAGATGCGCGGCGGGCTCCAGCAGGGGCAGCTCGAATATCAGGTCACGCTCCGCGTCTTCTTCAGGCTGGACGCGCCGGGGCCGGCCGACTCCGGCGGCACGCTGGTCTAACGACGCCGGGCGCGACCCGCCCACCCGCGTCGCTGGACAAAGGAGCGAGCCGGTCGCTAGACTAACGGGTTTGCGAAAGGCTCGCGGGCGCCGCCTGTGTGGGCGGCCGGAGTTTTTCGCCCGTACAAGTCGAAAACCAACGCATTCGGAGTCAGACAAAATATCATGGCAATATCCGCGACCCAGATCAGGAAGGGCATGGTCATCGTCTTCGAGGGCAAGCCCTGCAAGGTCATCGAAGCGCGCCACCACACGCCCGGCAACCTGCGCGCGATGATGCAGACGAAGCTGCGCGACCTGCGCACGGGCTCAAGCTTCGAGCACCGCTTCCGCTCCGCAGACACCGTCGAGCGCGCCTCCCTCGAACAGCACGAGATGGAGTTCATGTACGCCGACGGCTCGCACTATCACTTCATGAACACCGAGAGCTACGAGCAGACGGCGCTCTCCGACGACGACCTCGGCGAGATGGCGCAGTGGCTCCTGCCCGGCATGAAGATTCAGGCCGAGTACTACGAGGGCTCGCCCATCGGCATCGACCTCCCGCCCTCCATCGAGCTGACCGTCGTCTCGACCGAGCCGACGATGAAGGGCGCGACCGTCTCGAACGTCAACAAGCCGGCCAAGCTGGAGAACGGCGTCACCATCTCCGTCCCCCCCTTCGTCAACGAGGGCGACCGCATCCGCGTCGACCCCGTCGAAGGGCGCTACATGGAGCGGGCGAAATAAGTTAGCAAGTGAAAAGTGATGAGCGATAAGTGATGAGAGGGAAGAACGGGCACTGCCTTCTTCTTCCTCTCACTTATCACTCATCACTTTTCACTCATCACAGATGTATTTTCTGTACAGCATCCTCCTCGGCATCGGCGTGGTCGCGCTGCTGCCGAGGTTTCTTTTGGACGCCGCGCGGCACGGGAAGTACGCCGCGGGACTGGCCGAGCGCGCCGGGTCGCTGCCGAAGCTCGACGCGGGCGGACGCCGCGTGGTGTGGCTCCACTGCGTCTCGGTCGGCGAGGCGCAGGCGGCGCGGCCGCTCGTGCGTGCGCTGCTGGAAGAGCACCCGCGCCTCGCGCTCGTCGTCTCGACGACGACGCTGACGGGGCAGCGCGTCGCGCGCGAGGTCTTCGGCGGGCAGGCCGAGCGCGTCTTCTACTTCCCTTTCGACTGGGCCTGGAGCGTGCGCCGCTCGCTGCGGGCGTTGAAGCCCTCGGCGGTGCTCGTCATGGAGACCGAGTTGTGGCCGCGCTTCTTCCGCGAGTGCCGGCGGCGCGGGGTGCCGGTCGCGCTCGTCAACGGCCGCATCTCCGAAAAATCCTTCGGGCGTTACAGGCTCGTCCGGCCCTTCATACGACGCGTGCTCGCCGACCTCACGCTCGCGGCCGCGCAGTCGGAGGCGGACGCGGGGCGGCTGGTCGCGCTCGGGCTCGCGCCCGAACGCACGCGCATCACCGGCAACGTCAAGTTCGACATCGAGGAGCCCGAGTCGCGGCCACTCACGGACGAACTGCGCCGCCGCTTCAACGTCACCGCAGACCGCCCGCTCGTCCTCGCCGCGAGCACGCACGCGCCCGAGGAGCGCGTCGTCCTCCGGGCCTTCAAACTCTTAACGACTTCGGCGGACTCGGGCACGCACGCGTCGCAGGCTTCGGGCCGGCCGCGCCTGCTCGTCGCGCCGCGACACCCGGAGCGCTTCGGCGAAGTCGCGGCGCTCCTTGAGGCTTCCGAATTCACATGGGCGCGGCGGGGCGCGCAGCAGCGCGAGTCGGACGCGGCGTGCGACGTGATTCTGCTCGACAGCATCGGCGAGTTGCGCGCGGTCTACGCGCTCGCCGAGGTGGTCTTCGTCGGCGGGAGCCTCGCGCCGGTCGGCGGCCACAACGTGCTTGAGCCCGCGCTCGAAGCGCGCGCCGTCGTCACCGGCCCGCACACGTCGAACTTCAAGACAATCGTCGCCGCGCTCCTCGAACGCGGCGCGCTCGTCCAACTCCCGCACACGCCCGACGAAGAAGGGTCGGCGCGCGGACTCGCGAGTGCCCTGCGCGAACTGCTCGCAGACGACGAGCGCCGCCGCGGTCTGGGCGCGCGCGCGCGCGCCGTCCTCGAACAGAACCGGGGCGCGACCGCGCGCACCGTCGAGCTGCTCGCCCCGCTCCTTCAGCAGAGCCCGGAAGTCAGAGGCCGGCGGCCGGTCGAAGAAGCCGCCCTGACTTCCGACCTCTGACGCTTCGGGCTTTAACCTCCGCAAAGATGTCGCTCGCACTGACACCGCTCGGCTGGCTCTACGGCGCAGTGACGCGCGCGCGCCTGCGCCTCTACCGTTCGGGCACACTTAAGACTCAAAAGGTTGGCGCGCCGGTCGTCAGCGTCGGGAACCTGACGGCGGGCGGGACGGGCAAGACGCCGCTGGTCGAGTGGGTCGCGTCGGCGCTTGCGCGCGAGGGGCTGCGCGTCTGCGTGCTGACGCGCGGGTACGGCCGCGCCGACGAGTCGAAGCGCGTGGTGGCGTCCGACGGCGCGCGCGTGCTCGCCGGGGTCGCGGAGTGCGGGGACGAGCCGAGGCTTCTGGCCGAGAAGTTGTTGGGCGCGGCGTCGGTCGTCTGCGACCGCGACCGCGTGGCCGCGGCGCTCTGGGCGCGCGCGGAGCTGGGCGCGGAGGTCTTCGTCCTCGACGACGGCTTCCAGCACCTTCGCATCGCGCGCGACCTCGACGTGTTGACGCTCGACGCGACCGACCCGTGGGGCGGCGGACACCTCCTCCCGCGCGGCCGGCTGCGCGAGCCCGCGTCGGCGCTCACGCGCGCCGACTGCGTCGTCATCACGCGCGCCGAGCTGGCCAGAGACATCGAGGCGCTGCGCGCGGAGGTCGCGCGTCTGAGCGGGGGGCGCGCCGTCGTCCTGACATCGCGCGTGCGCACGCGCGGGCTCGTGCCGCTCGCGGAGTTCGGGCGCGCCGAGCATGAAGGTGCCGCCGTCAGAACGTCAGAGGTCGGAACGTCAGAGCACTCGCGCGTCGGCACGCCGGTCGGGGCGTTCTGCGCGGTCGGCAACCCGCGCGCGTTCTTCGAGCACCTGCGTCGCGAGGGCTTCGGGCTGAGTTACACGCGCGCCTTCGCGGATCACCACGCCTACACGGCCGCCGACGCCGAGGCCGTCTCGCGCGAGGCCGCGAGCAGTGGCGCGCGCGCCCTGCTGACGACGGCAAAGGATGCGGTCAAGCTGCGCGGGCTCGGCTTCGCGCTCCCCTGCCACGTAGTCGAGATAGGGATGGAGTTTGACGAAGAGGCGCGGCTGCTCGGGCTCCTGCGCGGGGCCGTGTCGGCCGGTCGTTGATACGCTCCGCCGGGGGGGTCGAGTCGGACGAAAAAGGCCGCCGGGACTGTCAGAGTCTCGGCGGCCTTTTTTTCATCTCTCGCGTGCTCAAGCCCCGGGGCCCGCGGGCGGCGGCGGCGCGTCGTTGATGGCGGGCGGCGCGTC
>JBEVKV010000614.1:0-8628 GCA_040509515.1 Pyrinomonadaceae bacterium
TCTTCAAAGCCGTCTCTTCGTGTCCGCGGCGATTAACTCTTGTAATCGAAACCCGGCCGCGCGGCCGTCACCTCACGGACAGTCTCGACTGGATGCGGCGGAAATCTTCTGAGTCGCGCGCGCGTGCCGGCGCGGGTTTCAGCTCGGCGGCGATTCCGTCGATGGCGGCGACGCGGCTCGCGGGGTCTGGGTGGTCGCCCTGCTCCTCGCGGGCGGTGCGGCCGCCGTCTTCGTAGAGCCTCTGGAAAAACTCTGCCATGTCGCGCGGGTCGTAGCCGGCGGCGGCCATCAGCCGCGCGCCCTCCGCGTCGGCCTGCGCCTCCGCGTCGCGGTTCGACTGAAGGAAGAACTTGTTGGCCCCCGCGCCGCCGACGACCGCCGCCAGACGCGCCACGTCGCCCTGCAAGGCGACCGACAGTGCGCTCAGCACGTTCAGCCCGGTCTTGGCGAGGTAGGCGCGCGTCGCCTGCGTCGTCCCGTGGCGGAGCGAGACGTGCGCTATCTCGTGCGCGAGCACGCCCGCCAGCTCGCTCTCGCTGCGCGCGGCTTCTATCGCGCCCTTGTTAACGAAGACGTAGCCGCCCGGCAGCGCGAAGGCGTTGACCTCCGGCGAGGCGACGACGACGAACTTGTACGGGAATTTGTAGCCCGGCGCTTCGGCCGCCAGACGCTCGCCGAGGCGCTGCACGTACGCTTCGGTGCGCTCGTCGCGGACGACGACGAGCTGCTGCCGAATCTCCTCGGCCGAAGCCTCGCCCAGCGCGATGTCCTGCTCGGGGCTGAAGAGGTTGAAGCCCGCGCGCGTCCGCGCCTCCGACACGCGCCCGAAACCCGCCCCCGCCAGCAAGCCGCCGCACGCCGTCTGCAACGTCAGCAGGGCCAACACAACCCACCCCGTAACCTTGCGCGCACGCATCAGACCTCGAAACCTCCCCCGTGAGCTTCTTTCGTTTTCGCGCCGGATGGACGCCGGCCCGACTGACAGTGCAAACACCGGGCCGTGCCGTCAAACGCTGACTTAAACGCCGGAAACTGTGAGAGTTGTGGCCGCGACGCGAGCTTCGCCCGCGCGCGACTTGTAGGTAAACAGAACACGCCGCGCGCCTGTGGCAATACGATAAGTGACACCGACACAGAAAGCGCGGGGCCGCGCGCCGCGCACGGTCTATGTCGTAGACAGAAGTCAGTAGACAGTAGTTAAGAAACGGGCGGCGCGCCTCAGTTATCAACCGTGACGCGCCGCCTCTGTTTTTCTACTGACCACTGTCTACTGCCTACTTCAACTGCTGACCGACGGCGCGACCTTGCCGGAGAAGTCTGTGTGGGCGTCCCTGTCATGGTCGCCGACGGCGGGCCGCGCCGCGAACTTCTCCGACCAGCGCACGCGCCCCGTAATCTGCATCACGACGAAGAGCGTCAGGATGGAGCCGACCGTGACGGCGAGCCCCGTGAAGCCCTTGAAGAAGAACGCGTACGAGAACATCACGAGGTAGATGAACTGCGCGAGCCCCGCCTCGCGCGCCGCAAACCGCGTCCCCACCACGAGGCGCAGGTAGCTGATGACCAGAAAGATCGACACCACCGACGACGCGGCGAACGCGGCGTGTATCGAAACGTGGTCGACGAGGTACGCGAGCAGCAGGTGGAACGAGAAGAAGGCCGTCGCGAGGAAGAAATAGTTCATCGGGTGCAGCTCTATCCCGCGCATCGTCGTGATGATGAACATCAGGAAGAAGAAGAAGAAGAGCGACACCGGCGCGAAGAAGCTGATGCGCCCCGCCAACGGCCCGGGCTGCAACTTCTCGGGCATCGCCATCCCGATCTGGAAGCCCGAGACGAGGTTCTTGTAGTTCCACTCAAGCTCCCAGCCGTCGTCGGTCTCGCGCTTCTCCGAAGGCGACAGGGTGTTCTCGGGGAAGTCAATCTCCTTGAAGTCCGTCCCGATGCGCAGGCGGAAGTCGCGCACCTGCGCCACGTCGCCGCCGAAGTTGTAACGCCAGTCGTTCAACCCCTGCGAGCGGTAGGCCACGCGCAGCGTCGCCGTCTCGCCCGGCTTGACCGCGGCCGTCCCCTCCGCCGCGTTCTTCCCGTTGGCGAGCACGACGGGCGCGCCGTCAACCGTGAAGACGAGGTCGTCGTAGATGGCGCGCTCGGCCGGGAACTTGAGCGCGAAGGTCACCTTGTCCTGATTCGTCGTGTTGCGGAAGGCGTAGACGCCCTCGAAGCCGACCTTGTAGGTGCTGTACCAGAGCAGCCCCTTCTGCCTGTGTTCGAGCCCGAGCCGCACGTCAACGCGGCTCGACTCAAGCGGCAGCGTCTCGGTCACGGGCACCGATTCGGTGACGACCTTCAGCTTGCCGTTCTCTATCGTCTCGGTCGTCTTCGGCACCTTGCGCTCGACCGTCGCGGCGGGCGGCGCCTGCGTCTGCGGCGCGCCCCACAGCGAGGCGACCTCGCCCTTGAGCTGCGAGTCCGAGTCGTACGTGCGCGAGAAGATGGTCGCGCCGAGGATCATCCACGCGGCCGACGCGCACGCGAAGATGAAGGCGATGGCTATGATGCGCTTGAACATGCTCTTTTCCACACTCCTGCTTTTAAGTTGCCCCCGTGCGTTCGGGGCCGATTAAAACCCGAAGCCGCGCGCGCCACATCGGACTGAGCCACGGCGCGCGCCTGTGGCTTCCCACGACGGCCGCCCCCGACGCCCTAGACGGCCGCGCCGCTCTCGCCGGGCTTGAGACTCGGGCGCGCGGGCTCCGCGTCGGGGAACGAGCCGCGGCCGAAGAAGACGTGTCGCGCGAGCGAGGCGAACGGCGCGAGGCGTGAGACGGCGCAGGCCGCTTCGAGCAGCGCGGGACTTCGGACGTGAGCCAGCGCCCTCCTCATCAACAGCCGCGAGACGAAGCGCGAGCGGAAGCGCGCGCCCGAGTAGCGCGCCAGCGCCGCCTCGTCGCCCGTCGAGAGGTAGGCGGCGACAACCTCGGCCGCGAGGCTCGACAGGCGCATGCAGGGGTCGAGCCCGCCCGCCGTCAGCGGCGAGACCGCGCCCGCCGCGTCGCCGACGAGGAGCCCCCGCCGGCAGACGATGTTCTTGAGAACGCCGCCCACGGGGATGCGCCCGCCGCGCCGCTCGATTTTGCGTGCGCGCGTGAAGTCGAAGCGACGCGCCATCTCCGCGCGGAACTCTTCGAGCGCGCGCGCCGGGTCGAAGTTCTGCGCGTAGCCGCCCACGCCGACGTGCGTCTCCTCGCCGTCGCACACGACCCACGCGAGGTAGCCGGGCGCGAGCCGCGGGTCGAGGAAGCAGTGGAAGCAGGGCTCGCCCTCGGGCGGAATGCCGCGGAACACGTCCTCGACTCCGACGATCCACTCGCGGTTCTCGTCGAGCCCGAGGTCACGCGCCACGCGCGAGCGCGCGCCGTCGCCGCCGATAACGAAACCCGCCGCGACGCGCCGCTCGACGCCCGCGCGTTCGAGCCGCACGACAACTCCGCCGCCCTCGTCTTCAACCGCGTCCGCCTCCTCAAGCCCCGCGTAACGCGTCGCGGGCGACCACGCCGCGCGCGCGTCCAGACACTCTTCGAGCATCCGCTCGTAGAGGCGTCCCATGCGTCCGACGCGGAACTCGTCGTGCTCGCTCTCCAGAATTTGCGCGCGCCGCGCGGGCGAGTAGAGCTTGACGCGGCGGACGGGCGGCCCCAGACAGTCGCGCGGCAGGTCGAAGTCTTCGAGCGTGCGGCGGACGAAGATGCCCGTCGTGTGAACCGCGTCCTCGACCGAGTTCTTCCGGTCGACGAGCAGCACGCGCGCGCCCACGCGCGCCAGAAGCCGCGTCGCCTGAAGCCCCGCGAGCCCCGCCCCCACCACAACCACGTCGAAACGCTCCACTTGAATCGCCCCCTTAGTCAAAAGTCAAAAAAGTATCCAGAGCCGCGTGAGCGCCGGCGCGGCCAGCGCGAAAACGAGCCCGAGCGCGAACTCCGCGGCCTCGCGCCAGCTCATGTCGTCGTTCGGGCGGACGAGCGCCGCCGCGCGCCAGCCGTTGCGCAGGTAGACGATTGCCGTCGGGAAGGGCATGAAGCCGAAGACGCCCACGAAGAAGACGATGAGCCCAAAAAGGCTGAACGGCAGTATTGCCACGCCGACGAGGAGCGAGAAGAGGCCGCCCGCGAACAACACCCCGCCCAGCGCCGCCGGAGGACGCCCCGCGCCGCGCGCCTTCAGCAGCCACGCGGCGAGCGCCACCATCTCCAACGCGCTGACCGTGTAGGCGTAAGACCGCCAACGACCGTAGATGCCCCCGCCCGCCGTGTCCCATTCCCGGAACACGATGGGGTCGAAGACGAAGCACAGGACGGGGAGAATAATCCCGAACGCCACGTCGAAACGCCTCTGCGCCGGCGTCGCGGTCTCGGCGAACTGCCTCCGCCAGAATTCATACCTGCGCGGCGCGGCGACCGCGACCGCGGGACGAAAATTCAGCTCGTACATCCATCCCCCTCCGAAAGCCCCGCGCCGCGCGCAGGCCCGAATTTCGTCTCCGAAAGTGTTCGGCCAACCCCCAAAGCAAAGCCCTTTGCATTGCAAAGCAACAGGGCAAAAAAATTCGGGCACCGGCGGCCCGACTTCCCCTCCCCTGTCTTGTCTCACCCCCCGCGCGCGGCGCGGATGACGCTCTCCATGTGACCTAGATAGCTTTCAAGCGCGCGCCGCCCGGCGGCCGTCAGCTTGTATTCGGTCTTGGGGACGCGCCCCTCGAACGACTTGGTACAGACGACGTACTGCGCCTCTTCGAGCTTGCGCGCGTGCACGCTCAGGTTGCCGTCCGTGGTGTTCAGGAGTTGTTTGAGGTCGTTGAAGGTGAGCGATTCGTTGACGGCGAGGGCGCTGACGATGGCGAGCCGGACGCGTTCGTGTATGAGGCGGTCGAGTTCGGCGGCGGCGGCCGGCCCGTCCGTGGGCTTGTTGCGCCGGGGCTCGCGTAAATTCTCGCGCGGGCCTTGCTGCGCGCCCGGCTTCGGCGTGGTCTGATCTTTCGCAAGTGCGTTCTGTCTAGCCACCGTAGTTCCTCGCTATGTGTATTCCGAAGATGACGTGGAGCAGCCCGAAGCCCGCGGCCATCAGCGCGTCGCCCCAGCCCGTGGGCAGGAACAGCGCGCCCGCACCCAAGAACATGAAGCAGAGCCCCATGACGGGTACGGGTCGCACCGAGAAGGCGCCGCCCGTGACGACGCCCGTGCCGTAGAGCAGGAGCCACAGCCCCGGGAGCAGCGCGGAGAGTCCCGCGCGGTAGAAGACGACCGTGAGGAGCGCGCCGACGACCATCGGCGGCGTCAGGTTGATGATGAGCTTGCGGCCGGGGCGCGACAGCAGCGAGGTGTCCGAGGCGTGCGCCTTGCGGTACATCGTCCACCCGGCGATGCAGGCGGAGACGGCCGCCTCGACCATCCAGACCGCGAACCAGTCCGCGAAGGCCCTCTGCTGCGAGGCGACGAGCGCCGCGAAGAGCGCCGTGACGCCGATGGCAACCTGCCCCCAGCCGGGGACGGCCGTAAAGGCGGAGGCGCGCTCCATCGTCTCGCGGATGAAGCGCAGGTTGTCCATCGCGCGGTCGTGGAGCGCCGGCGGCTGCGACGCCTCGTCGGTTCTCGGCTTCTCGAATGTGTGAACGACTGCCATGCCGCCACGGAAAATACACCCCCGCCGCCGGCCCTGTCAAGTGCTTTGCACAATAAAGCCAGCCGACGAAAGTCACGCTTTTCGCTTCGCGCCCGCCGATTTGTTAGCATGGGCGTGCCGGAAAAATAAGGTCGGAGGAGAACGATTTGGGCGCTCGTGTGGAAGGCTTGCCCGACGGGGTCGGGTTCGTCGCGGAGGAGGAAGGGGTGCGCGAGTTCAGGCTCGCCAACGGGCTCAAGGTGTTGCTGGTAGAGAACCGCGTCGCGCCGGTCGCGACGTTTCTGGTGCTCTACCGCGTCGGGTCGCGCAACGAGGCGGTCGGCCACACGGGCGCGACGCACCTGCTTGAGCACATGCTCTTCAAGGGCACGCCGACCTTCAACAAGACGAAGGGGACGCAGGTTGCGGCCACGCTCCAGCGCGTCGGCGCGGACTTCAACGCGACGACGTGGTACGACCGCACCAACTACTTCGAGACCGTGCCGTCCGACGCGCTTGAGCTGGCCGTCCACCTCGAAGCCGACCGGATGCGCAACTGCTTCATCGCCGACGAAGACCGCCGCTCGGAGATGACCGTCGTGCGCAACGAGCTTGAGCGCGGGCAGAACGAGCCGATGCTCGTGCTCGACGAGGCCGTCTACGCGACCGCGTTCCGCGAGCACCCTTACCACCACCCGACCATCGGCTGGCGCTCGGACGTGGAGAACGTCCCGACCGCGCGGCTCAAAGAGTTCTACGACACCTTCTATCACCCGAACAACGCGACCGCCATCGTCGTCGGCGACTTCGACGAGGCGCACGCGCTCTCGCTCGTCGAAAAACACTTCGGGGTCTTCCCCGCCTCGCCCGCGCCCATCCCGGAAGTCTACACGGACGAGCCGCGGCAGGAGGGCGAGCGCCGTCTGGTCGTGAGGCGCGCGGGCGAGTTGCCGCTGGTGCAGGTCGCCTTCCGCACGCCCGCCGCGCTCGGGCAGGAGCGCGTGCTCTCGAACGCCGAGTTGGCGGCGCGCGCGGCCGAGCCGCCCGCGAAGAACGACATCTACCCGCTCGCCGTGCTGGCCGAAGCGTTGTCGAACGGCGTGACGAGCAGGCTTTATCAGGCGCTCGTCGAGACGGAGCTGGCCGTCTCGGCGGACGCGCGCGTTGACCAGTTCCGCGACCCCGGCCTCTTCAACGTCTACGCGACGGCCGCGCCGGGCGTCGAGGCCGCGAGGGTCGAAGAGGTCATCCACAGCGAGCTTGCGCGCGCGGCCGAAGACCTGACCGACGCCGAGGTCGAGAAGTCGAAGCGGCAGATCGCCGCGTCGGTCGCCTACGAGCGCGACGGCACGCACAACGTGGCGATGCAGATGTCGGAGGCCGAGGCGGTCGCCGACTGGCGCTTCTACAACGACTACTCGAAGTCGGTCGCGCGCGTCACGGCCGACGACGTTCGGCGCGCCGCCCGCCTCTACTTCCGCGAGGAGACGCGCACGGTCGGCCACTTCATCCCGAAGCCCGGCGGTGACGGCACGAACGGCGGGAACGGAACGAACGGCGCGGGCGCTTCGTCTTTGAGACGTGCGCTCGTGCCGCACGGCCCGAAGTTTCAACACGAACCCGCCGACGAGAAGGACGCCCGCGGGGCGTCGACCCCGGCGGAGTCGGCTGTCGCGGGCTTCGCCTCGCGCGTGGTGCGAGAGGAGTTGGAAACGGGCGCGGTGCTGCTCGTGCTTGAGAACGCGGCGTCGCCGACAATCGCCGTGCGCGGGAGCCTGCGCGCCGGCTCGCACTTCGAGCCGAAGGACAAACCCGGCCTCGCGCGCATCACGGCCGAGATGCTCAAGCGCGGGACGCTGCGTCGCGGCAAGCTCGAACTCGCCGGCGCGCTCGAATCGGTCGGCGCGGACGTGGAGTTCGACACGGACACCTTCGCCGTGCAGATCAGCGCGCGGTCGCTTTCGGAAGACTTCCCCGCGCTCGCCGCGACGCTCGCAGAGATGTTGCGCGAGCCCTCGTTCCCGGCCGACGAGCTTGAGAAGCTCAAGCAGCAGACCATCGCCGCCGTCCGCGAGCAGCAGTCGGACACTTCGTGGCGCGCCTACGAGCGCCTGACGCAGACGCTCTTCGACGAGCGGAACCCGTTCTACACGCACGCGGGCGAGCGCCTCGTCGAAAGCGTCTCGTCCATCACGGTCGATGACGTGCGCGGCTTCTACGAGAAGTTCTACGGCGGGCGCACGCTGATCCTCTCGGTCGCGGGCGGCGTGCCGGCGGGCGAGGCCGTGCGCGTGCTGCGCGGGGCGCTCGAAGGCTTCGGCGGCCCCGAGCGCGCGGACGTGGACGTGAACGACCCCGAGCCGCCGGCCGAGGCCAGACGCGAGTTCGTGCTCGTCAAGGACAAGGCGAGCGTGGACGTGCTGCTCGGGACTGTCGCGCCGCTCAGGCGCAGCGCGCCGGACTACTACGCGGCCGTGCTCGCCAACCGCGCGCTCGGCGAATCGACGCTCTCGTCGCGGCTGGGTCTTAAGGTGCGCGACGCCGAAGGGCTGACCTACGGCATCGACTCGCGCTTCCGCGCGCCCAGTCTGGCGGCCGGGCCGTGGTACATCGCCGTCTCGGTCAACCCCGGCAACGTCGAGCGCGCCATCGACTCCGCGTTGGGCGTGCTGCGCGAATACGTCGAGCACGGGATACGCGCGGAGGAGTTGCGTGACGAGAGGAGTTCGGCAATCGGCGCCTTCAAGGTCTCGCTCTCGACCAACGCGGGGCTGGCGCGCGCGTTGTGGAACGCCGAGTTCTACGGGCTCGGGCTCGACTACGTCGAGCGCTACCCGGAGCTGATCGGCCGCGTGACGGTCGAAGAGGTCAACGCCGCCATACGCAAATACTTCCGCCCCGAGTGCCTGACGGTCGTCGTCGCCGGCGACCTCGACCCCGCGCGCGGCGAGTCCGCGCCCGTCGCCTGAC
>JBEVKV010000615.1:0-8099 GCA_040509515.1 Pyrinomonadaceae bacterium
GCCCCCCCCCCCCCCCCGGCCCGCCCCGACCAAGTTAACAACGCCCTACAGCCGAGTTAAGTCCTTCAGACAATTTTTATGACAGAGCACCTATACCCCCGTGTCGCCGCGCGCGCCGCGCGTTGGCTCTGCGCCCTCGTGTGGCTCTCGGCCGCGGCGGGCCCTGCGTCCGCGCAGACGATGCCGGCGGGCAGCCCCGTGCTGCTCACGGAGGGGACGGGCGTCACCACGCGCGCCGTCGCCTACGAGGCCGTCACCTCCCGCGCGGAGCCGTTCCCCGTCGTCTCGCCCGTCAACTGGCACGCGGACAAGTCGAACACGCGCGACCAGCAGACGCGCGTGACGGTCTTCGCGATGAACCTCGCGCTGCTCCCCGGCGAGTGCGGCCGCGACGAGACGCCCAACTGCTCCGTGCCCTTGACGGCCGACGCGCAGGACGCCTCGGGCCGCCTCTACCCGCTCCGGGTCGAGGCCGTCACGCGCCCGAAGTACTTGCAGTTGCAGCCCGTGCCGGGGAACCCGAACCGGCAGGCGTGGACGGAGGTCTCGCAGGACTGGCTCTACGCCGTCACGCTCCGGCTCGACGAGGCGATGACCGACACGCTGGGCGACGTGCTCGTCCGCGTCAACCTTCACGGCATCGCCTCGAACCGCGTCCGCATCGCCATCGGTCAGGCCGGCCCCGGCCCGGCCGTCGACGCCGCGACAGAGTTCGTCGCGGCCGCGCCGCCCGCCGCGCCACAGCCGACGCCCTACCCGACGCCGAAGGCTTACGGCCCCGGCGAGGCTTCGGCCGCCGACGCCAAGCGCCTGCTCGATCAGGCGACGTGGGGGCCGAACGTCGCGGAGATTGAGCGCGCCCGTCAGATGGGTCTGCGCGCCTTCGTCGACGAGCAGTTGAACGCGACGCCGCTCAACCCTGCGAAGGGGGCGAACTTCGCCGACCTCGCTTTCATGCCCGACGATTCGTCGCAGCCGGCGGGCTGTCCCACGTCGAACCCGGCCGACCCGACCTACAATCAGGCCAACTGCCTGCGCGACAAGTACCGGCTCTACCCCGTGCAGGTGCAGTTCTTCAAGAACGCGCTCGCCGTCTCGGACTCGGCCGACCCCGGCGGGCTGACGCGGCGCAACAACCAGCTCCGCCAGCGCGTCGCCTTCGCGCTCCACCAGATTTTCGTCGTCTCGGGCAACGACATCCCGTTCGGCTACTGGATGACGCCGTACCTGCAGACGCTCGACCGCGGGGCCTTCGGCAACTTCCGCACGCTGCTCGGCGAGATAACGCTCAACCCCGCGATGGGCGAGTATCTCAACATGAACCAGTCCACCGCCGCGAGCCCCAACGAGAACTACGCGCGCGAGATACTCCAACTCTTCTCAATCGGCGTCACGCAACTCAAGCCCGACGGGACGCCCGTGCTCGACGCGCAGGGACTGCCCGTCCCGAGCTACACGCAGGCGGATGTCAACGAGTTCACGCGCGTATTCACCGGCTGGAACTTCGCGCCGGTTCTTCAGGTCGGCAACCCGGCGGCGGGCGCGACCAACTTCCGCGACCCGATGGTGCCGCGCGGCGGCACGACGCACGACAGGAATCCCAAGACGCTCTTCGGGACGAGCCTGCCGGGCTGCCCCGGCTCGAACAACACCACGAACCCGACCAACGCGCAGTGCGCGCGCAACGAACTGAACGCCGCGCTCGACATCATCTTCAACCACCCGAACGTCGGCCCGTTCATCTCGAAGCAGCTCATCCAGCATTTGGTGACGAGCAACCCTTCGCCGTCTTACGTCGGCCGGGTCGCGTCGGTCTTCAACAACGACTGCAACGGACTCTACCCCGACGGCGTCTGCGGCTCGACGCGCGGGAACATGAAGGCGGTCGTCCGCGCCGTCCTCTTAGACCCGGAGGCGCGCGGCGACTTCAAGACCGCCGCCGACTACGGGCGTCTGCGCGAGCCGGTGCAGTACCTGACCAACGTCCTGCGCGCCTTCGAGGCGAACAGCGACGGCGTGCTCGCCTCGTTCAGCCGGGGCGGCGACATGCCCGCGACGCTCGACCAGCCGCTCTTCCAGCCGCCGACCGTCTTCAGCTACTACTCGCCCGACTACGAGGTGCCGGGGACGAAGACGACGGGGCCGGCCTTCCAGATTCTCTACACCACGACGACGCTGCGCCGCGCCAACCTCGTCAACACGCTCATCTACATCGGCATCCAGCCGGGCGCGAACAACCCGACCGGGACTAATCTCACTTGGGTCACGCCGGACTCTCTGTCGGGCTCGTTCGGTCAGGTTCTGACCGACGAGCAGGCCACCAATCTCGTCAACTACTACGACGCGCTGCTGATGCACGGCACGATGTCCGCGCAGATGCGCGAGACGGTCAAGACGGCGGTGAAGGCCGCCTCGCATCAGGACGCGCTCGCCGTGCGCCACCGCTCGCAGGTGGGCGCTTACCTCATCCTGACTTCGCCGCACTACGACGTGCAGAGGTGAACCGACAGATGGCACAGACCCGCAGAGACTTCCTACGCACGGCCGCCTGCGCACTGGGCGGCGCGGCGCTCGCCTCCACCGTCGAGAGCTTCGGATTGATGGACGCCTACGCGCAAGGCGCGACCGGCTACCGCGCGCTCGTCTGCGTCTTCCTCAACGGCGGCAACGATGGCAACAACATGGTCGTCCCGCTCGACGCGGCGGGCTGGGCCGACTACACCAACGTGCGCGGCTCCTCGGGGCTCGCGCTCACGCAGGCGCAGGCGAACCAACTCCCCGTCAGCCCGGCGAGTCTGGGCGGGCGCATGTTCGGACTTCACCCGAACATGCCCGAGATGAAGGCGCTCTTCGATCAGGGCCGGCTCGCCGTCGTCTGCAACACCGGCCCGCTCGTCGAGCCGCTGACGCGCACGACCTACCGCAACGGCTCGGGGCGCAAGCCGCTCCAACTCTTCTCGCACTCCGATCAGGTCGCGCAGTGGCAGACCTCAATCGCCGACTCGGTGAGCCAGACGGGCTGGGGCGGGCGCATGGCCGACCGCATGGCCGCCGTCAACCTCCCCGCGACCTTCTCGCATTCGGTCTCCATCTCGGGCGTCAGCACGTTCCTGACTGGGAACTCGACGCGGCAGCTCGCCATCGCCGACGCCTCGACCTCGCTGGCCAACCTGCTCCCGCTCAACATGACTGGCTCGTCCAGTGAAGTCGCCTCGCGCCGCGCGGCCTTCGACCAGATAAGGGCCGGCGAGATGCCGTACCGGCTCGTCCGGGCCGCGAACGACACGCGCAACAGCGCCATCCAGACGAGTCAGCAACTCGCCAACGTCGCCTTCAAAAACTTCTCGACCGTCTTCCCGCCGACCTCGCTCGGCCGCCAGCTTCTGCAGGTCGGCCGCATCATCGCCGAGCGCGCCACCTTCGGGATGAAGCGGCAGGTCTTCTTCGTACAGGCCGGCGGCTACGACACGCACTCGAACCAGCGCGGCGCGAACGGCAACACGCAGGACAACCTTCTGCTGCAACTCAGCCAGGCGCTCAACGCCTTCTACAATCTTCTGAACGAGCTAGGCGTGACGCAGGAGGTGACGGCCTTCACGCTCTCCGACTTCGGCCGCACGCTCCAGCCGGCGGGCGCGGGCGCGGTCGTCGGCTCCGACCACGGCTGGGGCAGCCACCACCTCGTCATGGGCGGCGCGGTGCGCGGCGGCGACTTCTACGGCACGTTCCCGACGCTCGCGCTCGCCGGCCCCGACGACGCGGACACGCGCGGCCGCTGGATTCCGACGACCTCCGTCGAGCAGTACGCCGCGACGCTCGCCGGTTGGTACGGGCTCTCGCAGAGCGACTTCCCGGCGGTCTTCCCGCTGCTCAATCGCTTCCCGGTGGCGAACATGGGTTTCATGTCCTGAGCGGCGTCTTTAAGTTTAAATGACCAAGCTCAAAATCCTCGTCGTCCTGCTCTTCGCCGCGGGCTCTGCCGCGCTGCTCTTTACGAACAACCTCGCCAACCCGCACGCGCTGGCCTACTCTTCGGGCCCGCCCGCGGGCTTCACGCACGCGCCGGGCGAGCTGGACTGTGCGGACTGCCACACGACGCCCGCGCAGAGCACCGGCACGCTCACGCTCGGCGTCCCGCAGAACTACACGCCGGGTCAGACCTACGACATCACGGTCGCGCACTCGACCGCCGACCAGACGCGCGTCCGCTGGGGCTTCGAGATGACAGCGCTCGACGCCGCGGACGAGCGCGCCGGCTCTTTCGCGCCCGCCGACGAGCTGACGCGCGTCATCAGCGGCGAGGGCCCTTTCCCCGGCCGCGAGTACGTCGAGCACACGTCGAACGGAACTTTCCCCGGTCAGCAGAACGGCGCTTCGTGGACGTTCCGCTGGACGGCGCCGACCGAGGACGTAGGCCCCGTCACCTTCTACGTCGCCGGCAATCAGGCGAACGGCGACGGCAACAGCTCGGGCGACAACATCTATTTCACCTTCGCCTCGGCGAGCTTCGCCGCGCCCACGCCAGACTTCCTGCTGACGGTCACGCCCAACTCGCGCACCGCCGTCCGCGGCACGACCGTCGCCTACGACGTGACCGTCACGCCCGTCGGCGGCTTCACCGGCACGGTCAATCTCGATGTCACGGGGAAGCCGGCGGACGCCCTCTCACTCTTCGAGCCCGCGGTCGTCCACATTACCGACTCCTCGCCGAAGACTTCCGTGCTCTCGATCACCGCCGCGAACAGCACGCCGGCGGGCACGAGCACGCTCAACGTGAGCGCGACGAGCGGCTCGGTCACGCGCAACGCGCAGGCGACCTTAAACGTCGTCCTCGCCTCGGACGCCGACCTCGCGCTGACGCAGACCGTCTCGCCCAACCCCGCGCAGACGAACACCGACATCCGCTTCACCATCAACGTCACCAACAACGGCCCGGCGAGGGCTACCGCGGTCGATTTAAACACGGTGCTGCCGTTCGCCTTCCACACCTTTACCGAAGGGCTGCTCGGCGAAAGGTGCGGGCTGAGCCCGGCCGTGAACGCCAACGTCTACTCCTGCCGCCTGCCGGAAATCGCCGCCGGGCAGAGCGTCACGGTGGACTTCACCGTCCGCACCTCGACGCCGGGCGTGCTTCAGACGACGACGAGCGTCATCGGGTTAGAGCCCGACCCGTTCCCGGCGAACAACCGCGTCGTCCTCGCGCTCCCCGTCGCGCAGCAGGCCGCCGGCCCTTCGATGACCGTGCCGAACTTAGGCGTCCGCACCGTCGTCGCCGGGCTCGACCAGCCGACCTCTCTGGCCTTCCTCGGCCCCGACGATTTTCTGGTGCTTGAGAAGGCGACCGGGCGCGTCGTCCGCTTCCGCCACGGCGTCTCGCTCGGCGCGGTGCTCGACCTGCCCGTCAACTCTGCGTCCGAGCGCGGGCTGCTCGGGGTCGCGCTCCACCCGAACTTCGGCACCAACGGCTTCGCGTACCTCTACTGGACTGAAAGCTCGACCGGCGCGGACACGACCGCCATCGACGAAGTGCCGCTGCGCGGCAATCGCGTCGACCGCTTCGTCTGGAACGGCTCGGCGCTCGCTTACGACCGCACGCTGATACGCCTGCGCGCGCTCCAACAGGACGCGGGCCAGCCCTCGCGCGGCAACCACAACGGCGGCGTCCTGCGCTTCGGCCCCGACGGCAAGCTCTACGTGTTGGTCGGCGACAACGGGCGGCGCGGCTTCATGCAGAATCTGCCGTGCGGCCCCGTGCAGGCGTGCGGCGACCCCATCGCGGCCGACGACCAGTTCGGCGGCCCCGAGCCGGACGACGCGCACTTCACGGGCGTCGTCCTCCGGCTCAACGACGACGGCACGACGCCGGACGACAACCCCTACGCGCAGATTCCGACCGTGCAGACGACCCCCACGACGGAGAACATCCGCAGGACTTTCGCTTACGGCGTGCGCAACGGCTTCGGGATGGACTTCGACCCGGTCGGCGGCTACCTCTGGACGCAGGAGAACGGCGACGACGCTTTCGACGAGCTCAACCGCGTCGAGTCGGGCTTCAACGGCGGCTGGATTCAGTTGATGGGGCCCAGCTCGCGCGTCGCCGAGTTCAAGGCCATCGAGGTCGCGCGCGGCAACAGCCTCCAGCAGAACCGCTGGCCGCCGAGCTTCATCGCCGACACGCCCGAAGATGCTCTGGCGCGGCTCTACAAGCTGCCCGGCTCGAAGTACACCGAGCCCGAGTTCAGTTGGAAGTACGCGGTCGCGCCCTCGCCCGTCGGCTTCGCGGGCGCGGGGCTCGGGCTCCAGTACGGCGGCGACCTCTTCGTCGGCGCGTCGCGCACGACGCTTTTGGGCGGCTATCTCATGCGCTTCCGCTTGAGCGCCGACCGCAAACAGCTCGTCACCAACGACTCGCGCCTCGCCGACAAGGTCGCCGACAACGCCGACAAGTTCGACCTCTTCGAGAGCGAGAGCCTCGTCGTCGGCCGCGACTTCGGCGTGACGACCGACATCCGCAACGACCCGTTCGGCGGCAACCTCTACGTCGTCTCGCTCTCGAACGGCGCTGTCTACGAGGTCTACGCGCGGCCGACGCTCTTCGTCGCCAACCTCGACGGCAATCAGGCCGTGCCGCCCGTCGCCACGACCGCGCGCGGCACGGCCATCATCCTCCTCGACAAGAACGAGACGACGGCGCGCGTCTCGCTCCGCTTCAGCAACCTCTCGGGCACGCAAGTCTCCGCGCACTTGCACGGCCCCGCCCCCGCGGGTGAGACCACCCCGGCCATCTTCACGCTGCCGGGCGGCAACGTCAACGACTTCGCCGTCACGCTCACGCCGCAGCAGGTCGCAGACCTCAAGGCCGGGCTCTTCTACGTTGACGTACACAGCGCGGCGTTCCCCGACGGCGAGATACGCGGGCAGTTCGGCGCGGCGGACGAGTCTTCGGTCTTCCAGTTCGACGTGCCCGCGCGCGAGATACCCGAGTCGGCGCAGTCGAAGACCGTCAACGTCATACGCCTCGGCGACACCTCGACCGCCGCCTCGGTTGACTACGCCACGTCTGACGCCGAAGCGACCGAGCGCGCCGACTACACGACCGCGCGTGGCACGCTCCACTTCGCGCCGGGCGAGACGCAGAAGTCCTTCGACATTCTCGTCACCGACGACGGCATCAGCGAGCCGGCCGAAGGCTTCATCGTCGGGCTCTCGAACCTGACCGGCCCGGTCGCGCTCAGCCCGACGGGCGGCACGCTCGTCCTCGCCATCGTCGACAACGACCAGCCGCCGCCCGCGTCGAACCCGATTGACTCGTCGGAGTTCTTCGTCCGCCAGCACTATCACGACTTCCTCAACCGCGAGCCCGACGCGGCCGGCCTCGCGTTCTGGACGAACGAGATTGAGCAGTGCGGTTCTAATCAAGGTTGCCGCGAGGTCAAGCGCGTCAACGTCTCGGCGGCCTTCTTCCTGTCGATAGAGTTTCAGGAGACCGGCTTCCTCGTCTACAGGCTCTACACGGAGTCTTTCGCGCGCCGGCCGCGCTTCGCGGAGTTCGTGGCCGACACGCAGGAGATCGCGCGCGGCATCGTCGTCGGCCAACTCGGCTGGGAGGGGCAGCTCGCTGCCCGGCGTCAGGCGTTCGCCGACGCGTGGGTCGCGCGCGCGGCCTTCCGCGCAGACTTCGACGGCCTCTCGAACCGCAACTACGTCCTCCGCCTCTTCCAGCGCGCGCTGGTGACGCCCTCGGACGCCGAGCGCGAGGCGCTCATCGCCGCGCTCGACGCGGGCACGAAGACACGCGCGCGCGTCCTGCTCGACGTGGCCGACAACGCCGCCTTCAAGCAGCAGGAGTTCAACCGCGCCTTCGTGCTGATGGAGTACTTCGGCTATCTGCGTCGCAACCCCGACGACCCGCCGGACGCCGACCTGTCGGGCTACAACTTCTGGCTCTCGAAACTCTCGCAGTTCAACGGCGACTACATCGCGGCCGAGATGGTCAAAGCCTTCATCACCTCCGCCGAGTACCGGAAGCGTTTCGGTCAGTAGCCCTTCGAGCCGGGAGCGCGACAGCGCGAAAGCCGAGAGCCGCCTTATCTCAACCC
>JBEVKV010000616.1:0-14884 GCA_040509515.1 Pyrinomonadaceae bacterium
CCAGCGCCGGACGCCCGCCGGCCGGCGCGGCCTCGACCGGCTCGCGCCCCGCCGCTGTCTCGCCCTGCCAGCGCGAACGCCTGACCGCAATCCACCCCGCGCCCAACAGTATCAGCGCCGTCCCCGGAATCGAGGTGAACAGTCCTTTCCCGATCATCCCCGTGGCGAAGAAGGCCGCGCACGCCACCCAGACGAGGCGGCGGCCGACGTGCCACGGGTCGGAGCGCCGGATGTTGCGCCGCGTGAAGAGCCAGCCGATGAAGGCGACCCACAGGCACAGCCCGAGCACGCCCTGCTCCAGCACAATGCGCGCGTACTCGTTCTCCATGTAAGTGCTCGGCGGGCTGACCTCGCTCGCCAGAAAGTAGGGCATGCTCGTCCCGCCGCCGCCGAGGCCGTTGCCGAGCGGGTACTCGGCGAGGAGCTGCGTGAAGTTGTCGTTGACGCTCCACGAGACGCGCTCGCCGACGAACTCCACGTCCTGAAGCGTCATGAAGCGCTGGAGCCTCGCCTCGCTCGACACGATCCACCCGACGCCCGCGAGCATGACGAGGAGGAAGACCCACCCGTGCGCCCTGAGCCTGACGGAGAGGAAGACGGTCACCAGCATCGCCGCGAGGATGACGACCGGCGAGCGCGCGGCCGCCGCGAAGACGCCCACCAACGAGACGGCCATCGCCGCGTAGAGCAGCCGGCGCTCGCGGCGCCCGCGCTCCCGCGGCAGCGCCCACGCGCCGATGAGGAACGCCAGCGACATCACCATCATCCCGGCGTAGGCGTGCGCGCTGGTGAAGGTCGAAGGGATGCGGAGCGCGGTGCTGCGCTCCGGGTTCATAAAGTCATCGTCCACGGCGCTCTTGTAGATGAGGTCTGTGACCTCGTTGCGCGGGTAGAAGCGCTCGACGCCCAGAAAGAACTCCGCGCCGGCGAAGGCGGCGGCGAGCAGGTTGAGCGCGCCGAGCCAGAGCGCGAGCTTGTAGACCTCCTCGTCCCTGAGCCGGCCGCCGAGCAGCAGGAACGGCAGCAGGAAGACGTTGCCGCGCAGCCCGACCATCTGCACCGGGTAGCTCTGCACCGGCACGAAGAAGAGGATGACGGGCCACGCGACGAGCAGCCCGACCCAGAGGCGCAGCAACTGCTGCGACCGCCGCTCTTCGCCCGAAGGCCGCCGCCAGAGCTGCGTCAGGTAGAGCCCTGCGACCGCCGCGTCGAAGATGAAGTGCGAGGACGGCTCGGGGACGTTGGCGCGCAGGATGCCGTAGAGATATCCCACGGCGAAGACGACCGAGAGACCCGCGACCAGCGAGCGCTTCCCGGCCGCGTAGCTGAACGCGAAGGCGAGCAGACACAGTCCCACCGAAAGCATCGTTTACGCCTCGCCCCCGGGCGGCGCCGCAACCCCCGGCGCGCAGAAGAGCACATGCGGCCAGTCCGCCGTCAAAGCCGCCGGGTCGAGCGGCAGGAGGAACGACTCGGGCGAGGGCGGCAGGCGATAGGCCGCCCGCCGGAACGCCGCGCGCGAGTGGTCGATGCGCCAGCCGCGGTAGCCGTAGCCCAGCAGCATCTCGACGAGCCCGGCAGCGCTCTGCCCCCGCCGCGCGAGCGCCGCCGGGTGCAGTTCGAGCAGGATGCGGCGGTAGCGCCCGGAGGAGAGGCCGCCCGCGAGCGTCGGCAGGACGAGACCTTCCCCGCCCTCGATGTCCATTTTGAGCAGATCGACCGGCCCGACGCCGTGCTCGTCCAGCACAGTTTCGAGCAGACGTGTCGGGACGTTGAAGTTCGGAGTCGAAGGGTCGGGCTCGTCCGTCAGCCGACTCACCCCCGAGTTCTCGACGCCGCGGCCGAAGCCCGCCAAGTTCATCTCGCCGTCGCGGTCGGCGGCCGCGACGCGCAAGGGCGTGACCCGTGTGAGGCGGTTTCGTCCGACGTTCTCTTCGAGCGCGGCGAAGAGCGACGGGTGCGGCTCAAGCGCCACGACGCGCCCCGCGGGGCCGACCAGGTCGGCGGCGAGGAGCGTGAAGTACCCCCAGTTCGCCCCTACGTCTACAAAGCACCCGCCGGCCCCGAGCAGGCTTCGCACGACGACAGTCTCCTGCGGCTCGTAGTGGCCCATAAAACACGCCTCGCGCGCGATGGCGTCGCCGAGGTCGCAGACGAAGCTCAGGCGGCGACGCGTCACGTCGAGGGGCGAGACGAACGGCCTTCCGGGGCGGCGGCAGAGCCAACTCATCAAGGGGTAGCGGCCGCGCGGCAGCACGCGCACGGCGCGGCGGCCGAGCGCCACCCACCGCGGAATCGCCCTCGTCTCCGGCGCGTTCACGCGCGCCTCCTCGCGAGCAGGACGACGTTGTCCGAGCAGAGCCGCGGCGTCAGCCTCGCCAGCGCGCGCGGGTAATGGAGACGCGTGAGGACGACGCGGCCGTCGCAGGTGTAGACGGTCTCCACTTCCGTGAGGCCGCACTCGGCGGCGATGCGGCGGAGGTCGATTTCGAGCAGCGCCGTCAGGTGCGCCGGGTAGCTCGCATCCTGAAATGCGGAGAAGCGTCCTTTGAGGACGAGCGTCAGCAGGCTGAGGAAGCTCTGCTGGTTGGGCGTCGTCACGACGACCCACCCGCCCGGCCGGACGAGCCGCGCGAGTTCGCGGACGAAGGCACGCGGGTTTTCAAGGTGCTCGATTGTCTCGACCGCGACGACCGCGTCCGCGCACGCGTCGGCGAGCGGAACCGGCTCGCGGTTCAACTCTGCGCGCACGTACTCGACGCCGGCGGGCAGCCCTTCGTAGCGGACGAGGTCAACCCCCACGCAACGCGCGTAGCGCCCGCGCAGGTATTGCCAGAGGCGTCCGCCGCCGCACCCCACGTCCAGAAGTAAGTCCCCGCCCGCCCCGCGGCGCGCGAGCGCGTCCGCGACGGTCGCGTAGACGGCGTGGTCGCTCTGCCCGCGGCTCAGGCGCGCGGACTCCTCGAAGTCTACGCGTTCGACGCCGGCGGCGGCACTCACGCCGTCACCGTGACCTTTCTCATGCACCCTTCTAACACTTCGTGCAGCCGCGCGAGCTGCGTGGTCGGGTCGCAAAGCTTCCGTGCGCGCTCAGGCCCGCGCCCGCCGAGCCGCGCGCGCAGCGACGGGTTCTCGACCAGCGTGCGCAGCGCGCCGCCCAGCGCCGCGGTGTCGCCGCGCGGGACGAGCACGCCGCAGCTCTTCTCCACGATCTCGCGCGCGCCGCCGAGGTCGGTCGTCACCACGGGCAGGCGCGACCGAAGGGCTTCGACGAAGACGAGTCCGAACGGCTCGGGCTCCGTATTCGGCTGGCAGAAGATGTCGGCGGCGGCGAGCAGGCGCGGCACGTCCGCCCGCTGGCCGACGAAACGCACGCGCGCGGCAATGCCGAGCCGGTCGGCCCGCTCCCTCAGCGCGCGCACGTATTCGACCTCGGCCGGGCGCTGCGCCCCGCCGACGAACCAGCACACCCAGTCGCCCGCCCCCTCCGAAACCTTAAGCGCGTCGAGGTGCGCCTCGTGACCCTTCCAACGCTCCATCCTGCTCACCTGAATGATGACGGTCGAGGACGCGGGCGTGTCCAGCTCCGCGCGCACGCGCGCCCTCTCGCCGGGCGACACGCCGGGGGGCGGCGCGACGGGACAGTGGACGACTTCGGCGCGCACGTCTTTGTAGAGTCGCGGGAGCGCGGCGGCGGTGAAGCGGCTGTTGCAGACGACGGCACGGGGCGGCGTGCGACGCGCCCAGCGTTCGAGCCAGTGGCGACCGTCGGTCGCCGCGTGGAGCCAGAGCACGAGCGGCACGCCCGACGCGCGCACCGCCGGGCCGAGCACGGCCTGCGACCACGCCGAGTGGCAGACGGCCACGTCGAACCGCTCGCGCCGCAACAAGTCGCCGAGCGCGAGCCGCGCGCGCCGGAGGCCGAGCGGCGAGCGAACGCGCGCGCGCCCGAGCGCGTGAACCCGCGCGCCCGCGTCGCGCAGCTCTCCGGCCAGCCGTTCGTCGAAGCAGAGCGCGAACTGCGACTCCATCGAAGGGCACGCCGCGCCCGTCCGCGCGAGCGTCGCCAGAAGCGTCTCGACGCCGCCGTAGAGGTTGCCGCTGTGTATGTGTAGGACGCGCATCGACGTGGCGTTAACCGTTGTGGCGTGCGACCTCGCGATAGACGGGGAGCAGTTCCGCCGCGAGGCGTTCGCGGTCGAAGCGCCGGCGGGCGGTCAGCACGCCCGCGCGCCCGAGACGCGCGCGCAGCCCCTCGTCGCACGCGAGCCGCTCGATGTTGCGCGCGAGCCGCTCGGGGTCGCCCGGCGGGTGCGTGAGCGCGTCCTCGCCGTCGCGCAAAAGCTCGGACGCGCCGCCCGCGTCGCTCGCCAACACCGCGCGCCCGCACGCCATGCCCTCGGCGATGACGAGTCCGAACGGCTCCGGCTCGGTGCTGGCGTGGACGACCACGTCTAAGGCGCGCATCGCGGCCGCCGCGTCGTCGACGAAGCCCGTGAACCCGACGCGGTCTTCGACGCCGAGCCGCGCGGCCAACGCGCGCAGCTCGGCCAGAGCGAACTGGCTCCCGTCGGTCTGGTAGACGGGGCCGCCGATGACGTAGCCGCGCACGGCCGCGCCGCCCGACAGCATCGAGAGCGAGCGCAAGAACGTCTCGTGCCCCTTCCAGCGCGCGAGCGTCGCCAGCAGTCCGACGCGCACCGTGCCCGGCGCGGCCGGCGGCAGCCCCGCCAGCCGGTCGAGGTCGAGCCGGCCGCCTTCGGGCGCGAACGTCTTCAAGTCCACCGCGTTGTAGAGGCGTCGTACGCGCAGCCCCGCGCCGCAGACCGCGCGCAGATCGCGCCCCACGCTCTCGGAGTTGACGAGCGCCGACGCGCAGCCCCCGGCGTAACGCTTCAACAGACGCGCCATCAGAGGCCGCCTGCTCACGTAGTCGTGGACGTGCCAGACGAGCGCCGTCTCGCGGCTCGGCCGCGCCCACGCGCCGAGCACATGCATCTTCAAACCGTTGGCGTGAATCACGTCCGCGCCGGACTCGCGCAGCGCGCGCCGCAAGCGTCGCACGTAGCGGGCGGCCGACGGCGCGGCGAGTAGAAGTCTGACGGCGAGCGCCGCGCGGCCGACGCTTCGTCCCGCCGGCCCGCCCGCGCCCGCGTCGCCGAGCCGCGCGAGAGTTTTAGGGAACGGCAAGACCTTCACGCTCACGCCGAGCGCGGCCGACGCCGCGGCGAGCGCGCCCTCTTCCGCGACGAAGAGCGACAGCTCAAGCCCCGGCTCGGCCGCGCGCAGACTCGCCAGCGCGTCGTACAGACAGCGCTCCGCGCCGCCCATCCGGCCCGAGGCGCTGAGGAAAGCGATTCTCATTCGGAGGAAAGATTGGAAGGAGTTCAGCCGGAGGCGGCGCGCTCGGTCGCGGTGTCCGCGCCGTAGTAGTTGTGCGAGTAGCTTCGGTAATAGTAGTAGTCGTGCTCGCGCAGGTTGACGTTGTTGAGGACGACGCCGAAGACCTTCGCGCCCACGTCCTGCAAAAGCTGGCGCGCGCGCCGCGCCACGCCGCGCGAGGTCGTGCCGCTGTGGACGACGAGCAGCACGCCGTCCACCAGCGTCGCCGCCAGCACGCCGTCGGTGAAAGACCCGATGGGCGGCGAGTCGATGATGACGTGCGTGAACGCGCCTTCGAGCGACCTCAGAAGCCGGCGCATCTGCTCAGACCCGATCAGCTCGGCCGGGTTCGGCGGCACCGCGCCCGAGGTCAGGACGTGGAGCCCCGTCTCGCCGTGCTCGCAGACCATCGAGAGCATCTCGGCTTCGCTCAGGTCGTTGGAAAGGATGGTGCTCAGTCCCCGGTCGTTCGACAGTCCGAAGATCGAGTGCAGCCGCGGCCGGCGCATGTCGGCGTCGAGCAGGAGGACGTGCGCGCCGGTCTGCGCGAGGCTGAGCGCGGTGTTGACGGCGGTCGTCGTCTTCCCCTCGGCCGGGACGCTCGAAGTGACGAGCAGCGATTTCGGCGCGTGCCCGGCGGTCGAAAGCAGCACCGAGGTGCGCAGGTGCCTGTAGGCTTCGGCGAGCGCCGAGCGGCTCTCGGCGTTGACGAGCAGCTCGGGCGAGTCGTGGCCGTTCGTGCGCGCGAGCGAGCGCGTCGGCAGCAGGCGGCGGCGCGCCAGTCCCCCGACGGTCGGGATGACGCCGAGCGAAGGCAGGCGCAGCCAACGCTCCACGTCCTCGGTCGAGCGCACCGAGTCGTTCATGTATTCGAGGAAGACCGCGAGGCCGACGCCGCCCGCCAGCGAGAGCAGCAGCGCCAGCAGCACCGAGCGCGCGCGCTGCGGCCCAATGGGGTAGTCGGGCAGCACCGCGTAGTCGACGACGTAGATGTTGTTGGGCGTCCCGGCGAGCACCACGTCGTTCTCCTTCGAGCGCTGGAGCAGGCCGTCGAGCAGTTGCTTGTTGGTCTCGATCTCCTGCTGGATGATGCGGTAGTTGATGGCCGCGCCGTTCTGCGTCAGCGTCTCGGCGCGCTGGCGGTTGAAGTCCGTGCGGATGGCGTTCTCGCGGTCGAGCGCCTGCCGGTAGCGCGTCTCAAGGTTGGTGGTGACGACCGCGGTCGCGCGCGCGCGCGACTCCGAGAGCTGGCGTTCGAGCGCCGCTATCTGCTGGTTTATCTCCTTGACCTCGGGCCACTCCTCGGTGTTGCTGACAAGGAGCTGCGACCGCTTCTGTTTGAGTTCGGCCAGCTTCGACTCCACGTCTTCGAGCGCCTTCGCCTCCTTCGACGCGAGCGCCCCGGCGGCGGCCGGCGAGCGGCCGGCGCGGAAGGCGGCCTCGGCGTCCTTGCGCTCGCTCTCGGCGAGCAGGAGCTGCTGGTTGAGCCCGGCGAGCCGCTCGACGACCGTGTTCTGGCTGCCGTCGAGCGAGAGAATCTGGTGCTCGCGTGCGTAGTTGGCCAGCTTCTCCTCGGCGTTGCGGATGTCGGCCTGAAGTTCCGCGACGCGCTTCTGCAGGAAGTCGCCGGCCGAGGCGTTCGTCTCGGTCTTCTTCTCAAGGTTCGAGAGGACGAAGGTGTCGGCGACGGCGTTGACTATCTTGGCCGCGACCTGCGGGTCGGCGTGCGTGAAGCGGATGTCGATGAGGCGCGTGTCCTTGCTGTAGGAGCTGGTGCGCGTCTCCTTGACGGGCTCGACCTTGAGGCCGGTCTGAAGCGAGTTGACGTAAGGCGCGAGCCGCTTGGCCTCCGCCAAGTCCTCGCGCGCCGTCGCGGGCGCGACCGCGCCGGTGAGCGGGAGCTGGTTGGCCGCCCTTTCGTCCGCGTCGCGCGGCGCGCGCTTCTCCAGCCCCGCCATGCGCACGAGGTTCTGCCACGTCGAACGCTTCGCGCCGGCGCTCGGGCGCAGGAACTCGGCGTTGTGTTCGAGGTCGAGCGTCTTGACGACGCGGCGCAGCAGTCCCTGACTCGTCAAATTCTGTAGCTGCGTGTTGAAGTAGGCGGGGTCGGTCGCCGGGCTGTTGATGACGACCGTGCCGCTCTTGGTCGTCCCGCTCATCGGGTTGGTCTCAAGGTCTACCTGCACGCGCGTCTGCGCGGCGTAGATGTCGGGCTTCTGCGCGACGTAGACCGCCGCCGCGGCCGTGACCGCGAGCGTGATGCCGGCGATGAGCCACAGGTGTTTGCGCACCGCGCGCAGGTACTCGCGGAAGTGATTCTCGTCCGCGCCGTCGAGGTCGCCGTAAGCGGCGTAGCCCCCGTAGGGCGGGAGCGGCGCTGGAGCGGCGGCCTTCGGCCGGTCGAGGTCTTGCGGCTCGGGGAGCGCGAAGGGATGACCGTTGATGTCCTTCATGGGGCTTTCTCGCTTCGGGTTACTTCAAAACTTTCAACGGATGACCTGAACGGGGAGTTGGCCGACCGAGGGGACGACCGCGCCGACGAGGCTGCGCAGGATGCGCTTGCCGCCCGAGATGGGCACGTCGATGATGTCGTTCGGCAGCAGCGCCACGTCCTCGGCCTGCCGCTTGTCGATGGCCTTGAGGTCGACGAATATCTCGCGGCTGCCCGCGCCGTTGGGCTCCTGCCGGATGATGCGGACGCGCTCTTTCTTCGTGTCGGGCATCGTCCCGCCGACCATCGCGATGGCGCGCGAGACGGTGAGGCGCTCGTCCTTCAGCGTGACGGGGCCGGGGCGCAGGACGTTGCCGACGACGTAAGCCTCCTTCGCCTCGGGCAGCGTAATCACGTCGCCGGGCTGGAGGTAAGGGTTCGCGCGCTCGTCCGCCGTCAGAGTGTCTTCGAGCTTGAAGGTGAGGAACGACGGCGCGGAGGCGTCGTCAATCGTCCTCGCCGACGCGGCCTGCGCGGGCGCGTCGGCCGCCGCCGGTTTCGCCTCGCACATGCCGGGCGCGGGCATGCGCGCGATCTGTATGCGCCCGCCGCTGCGTTCGGTCGCGCCGCCGGCGTAGAACTGCAGGAGTTCGAGCAGGCGGACGGGGCGTCGGAGCTGGAACTGGCCGGGGCGCGCGACCGCGCCGTTGATGGCGACGGGCTGCGAGTTGTACTCGCGGACTTTGACGACGACTTGCGGGTTGCGCTTGTACTTGACGTAGAAGCGCCGCAGGTACTCCTGCAACTCGTTCGTGGTCATCCCTGCGGCGCGCACCTCGTTCTGCTCCTCGTTCTGGACGGAGAGCAGCGGAATCATCCCGCACTCGTTGACCTCCAAAGCCTCGGCCGAGAACTGCGCGACGATGTCGGGCGCGGTGACGCGTATGGTCAGCACGTCGCGCGCGCCGATGCGGTACTGCTCGGCCGCCGCGGGCGGCGCAGGATTCGCGGGCTGCTGCGCGCCGGCCGCCGAGAAGGCTCCCGCGAGACAGAGCGCGGCGGCGGCGACGCACACGCGCGCGCAGGGGAAGAGACCCCGACGGCTCGCCCTGACGTGTGGACTGGATTTCATAATTTTACTGCTCACCTCCCCGGCGCGCCGCCTTCAACGTCCCGAAAGCCCCGTCCGGCGCGAGAGCATCGCTTCGCGCAGGTGGTTCGGGCGCGCGAGGTTGAGGACGGTGTTGCCGAGGATGACGTTCAGCTCCTCGGCCTCTCGGACGAAAGAGCCCTCCAAAGGCTTGTCGCCGGTCTTCGCGACGACGCCCTCGCGCACCCACTGCCAGAACTGCGCCTGCGTCGTCCAGAAGCTCCTGCCGTTGCGGCAGACGACCATCGCCGTGCGCTTCTTCTTCTTCTTCTCGGCCTTCCGCTTCTCGCTGCTCATTTCGTTTCGTTTCAAACCTGGAACTGTCCCGACGAACACACCCCGGCCGCCACATGTCCTTAGGATTTTCGCCCGCCGCAGGCTACTGACCCGGCACGTCGTACCCCCGCGTGGGGGGAAGCCTCAAGCGAGGCGCTCGAATTTTTAGCGCGCGCCCGCGTCGGCCGTGTCCGACCTCAAAAGGCGCGAGACAAGCTCGGCGCGTCGCCGCACACCGAGCTTGATGAAGAGGTGCCGCATGTGAAACTTCACCGTCTGCTCGGTGATGCAGAGGCGGTCGCCGATCTCGGCGTTCGTCAGCCCCTCAGCGCAGCAGAGCGCGACCTGCGCCTCGCGGCGGCTGAGGTCGTAACCGCCCGCGACGCGCTCCAACGCCTGCGCGAAGCCCGCCCCGCGCGCGTGGCTCTGGTACTCCTTCGGGTACGGGTCGAGCCCGGCCGCGCGCCTGCGCTCGAAAATCTCTTCGGGGTCGTAGACGAGATAGAAGCTGGCCGCCTGCTCCTCCGTACCGTCGTCCGCGGCGGCGCGCTTGCAGTCGATGCTGAACTTCGCCACCAGACCCGCGCGCGCGCGCCGCAGCGTCGTGTAGCTCCCCAGTCCCGTCAGCTCAAGCAGACGGCGCAGGCTGAGGCTCCCGACGCACGAGAGGCCCGCGCCGCCCGTCGCCTCGCGCAGCGCCTCGTAGAGCGCGTGCTCGACCGGCGAGTGGCTGAGCGCAAGCAGCGCGGTCGCGCCCTGAGAGGTAGTCTCCATCAAAATATCCGGGGTTCCGGTGTGCGGCGTCGGCCGCGCGACGCGAAAGAAAACGAGTGTGCCGGCGGACGAGCCGCCCGCCTCCGCTTCAAACGGAACACTTCATCTGTAGAGCTTGAACGGGCGCGGGCGCGGCGGCGCTCCCCCTTTGTGGGTGCTAAAAAACCACCCTAAAGGCGGCGTCCGGGCGGGAATTTTCAAAATCCGTAGAGCTTGAAGGTCAGAAACACCCGCTTGAAATGAAAGGAAGAAGCCGTGATTGAAACGGCTGAAGGCTCTTTCGGCCCCGCTTATTCCGGCGGGAGCGCAGGCTGTTCGGCGTCAAAAGTCGTGGGGATTCTAACAAAAGGCCCGCGCTTGTCAAATCATGAGTGTCCAACCACACATAGTCCACATTCGGAAACGCCCCGCGCGCGGGCGTCAACAAAAGGCGTCAGCCGGCGGGCGCGTCGGGGAAAATTTACACTCCCTCCGCTCTCTTCGACGCGCCCGCCGGCCTCTAATGACCCGCAGCCCGACCGACTCACCGTCCCGCGTAAGAGACGCGCCAGACCGTGTTCGAGCCGTCGTCCGAGACGAAGAGCGCGCCGTCGCGCGCGACCGACACGCCGACGGGCCGCCCCCAGACCTCGCCCGTCGGGGTGACGAAGCCGGTCAGGAAGTCTTCGTACTCGCCGGTCGGCACGCCGTCCCTCTGCGGCACGCGGATGACCTTGTAGCCGGTTCGCTTCGCGCGGTTCCATGAGCCGTGCAGGGCCGAGAAGGCGTCGCCCGCGTACTCGCGCGGGAACTGCCGGCCCGTGTAGAAGACCATCTCCAAAGAGGCCGAGTGCGACTGCAAAAGCACGTCGGGCGCGATGACCTTGTCGCGCAGCTCCGTGCGCGCGCCCGCGTGTCGGGGGTCTTGGTTCGGGCCGAGGTAGAACCACGGCCAGCCGTAGAAGCCGCCGTCGCGCACGCGCGTCACGTAGTCCGGAACGAGGTCGTCGCCGAGCCCGTCGCGCTCGTTCACCGACGCCCAAAGCTCGCCCGTGCGCGGGTGGACGGCGATCCCGACGGCGTTGCGTATCCCCGAAGCGAAGGTGCGCTCGCCCGTCCCGTCGGGCTTGAACTCAAGAATGGTCGCGCGCCGCTCTTCGTTCGCCGAAGCGTTCTCCCAGACGTTCGTGAGCGAGCCGACCGAGACGAACATCCGCCGGCCGTCGAGCGAGAAGGCGATGTCGCGCGTCCAGTGCCCGCCGCCGCGAAGCTGTCCGCCGCCCGGCAGGTCGGGCACGACCACCGCGGCCGCGCCGCGCGCCTTCAGGTCGCCGGCGCGATAGGGGAAGCGCACGACCGAGTCCGTGTTGGCGACGTAGACGTGTGTCGGATTATCGCCCGGCGGGTAGAAGGCGATGCCGAACGGGCGTCGCAAGCCCTCCGCGAAGACCTCGTTCGTCTCTGCTTTGCCAGCGCCCGCCGCGCTTCTCAACACGCGCACGCGCCCCGAGTAGCTCTCCGCGACGAAGAGGTCGCCGTTGGGAGCCGTGCGGATGAGGCGCGGCCTGTCGAGCCCGGCGGCGAACTCTTCGACCTTAAAGCCGGCCGGAGCCTTCGGCCACGCGCCCTCGGGTCGCGGGACGACGCGCGAGCCCGCGTCCACCGAGCGCGACGCGTACGGCCGCGGCAGGTCGGCCGCCGTGATGCGCCGCCGCACCCCCGGCGCGTCGCTCGTCCAATCGCCGAACGCGCCCTGCCCCGTCAGCGCCTTGCCCTGCTGCCGCGCCGCCTGCCCCGGCCGACTCTGCCGCGCGGAAGCGTCTCTCCACACGAACGCCCACGCCGCCAACACCACCGCCGCGACCGCCGCGACGGTCAACACAGACTTCCTCATCCTTAAAGATTTCACTGCAACCCCCTCCTTGCTCGAAAACCTTGTCCGCAGTTCCCACGCTCAGCGACTCTTGTTAAGAATCGCGGAGGCCGTGTACTCGTTCGACCCGGGTTGGGAGAACCAGTAGCCGAGTTGGCGCGAGTTGAGACGCTGGATGACGACGCGGCCGCGCTGCGCGCAGCGCTCGGCCCCGCGCGTGATGGTCTCGCGGAAGACGGCGCGGCTTCCGTCGAGGCTCAGGAGCCTCCAGCGCCCGCCGCATTCGAGCGAAGGGTAGTCGACCGTGTAGGTGCGCCCCTTCGCCGTCAGCTTCATCGTCCAGGTGGTGCTGCTGTCGGTCTGGTACCCCGTCCCCGTCCACTCGCCGCGCAGCCAGCCGCCGCGCGTCTGACCGCAGACGACCGCCGCCGACAAAAGCAGCAGGCCGGCCGCCAACATGAATCGCTTCATAAGCTTCTCCTTTGCGTCTATATTGCCCACGCCGAGCCTCCCGGGCAAGGCGGCGCGCGCGTCCAAAATCGTGGGATTTATACAAAAACAACTGTCTTTCTTTATGCGTATAACTTCCGCTATAGTAACGCGCGCCCGCGGCCCCACAGATGGGGTCATCTCTTACTCGAACCCTCGGAGTCAAAACAACGTGCACAGACTACTGATCTCGTTCGCCCTCCTGCTCTGTCTCTGCGCGCCGCTCGCGGCGCAGGCCGAGTCCCCGCTCATCCTTCGCAGCCCGACGGTCAGCCGCGACGCGGTGGCCTTCGTCTTCGCCGGCGACATCTGGCTCGTCGGGCGCGGGGGCGGCGACGCGCGCCGCCTGACGACCGGCGTCGGCACGGAGGCGACGCCTTACTTCTCGCCCGACGGCAAGCTCATCGCCTTCACCGGCGAGTACGAGGGCAACGCCGACGTGTACGTCGTCGAGGCGTCGGGCGGCGTGCCGCGCCGGCTGACGTACCACCCGGGCGCGGACATCGCGCAGGGCTGGACGCCGGACGGCGGGGCCGTTCTCTTCCGCTCGGGGCGCGACAGCGCGAACTTCACGCCGCGCCTCTTCACGATGCCGCTCGCGGGCGGGCACCCGTCCGAGATACCTCTGCCGCAGGCGTCCGAGGCCAGCTACTCGCCCGACGGCCGGCGGCTCGCCTACGTCCCGCTGGCGCGCGCCTTCCAGATGTGGAAGAAGTACAGGGGCGGGCGGACGACGCCCATCTGGGTCGCCGACCTCGCCGACTCTTCAATCGAGAAACTGCCGCGCGAGAACTCGAACGACTTTAACCCGATGTGGGTCGGCGACCGCGTCTACTTCCTCTCCGACCGCGGCGGCGCCGTCACCATCTACGCCTACGACGCGCGCACGCGACGCGTCGAGCAGGTGGTGAAGAACACCGGGATGGACATCAAGTCGGCGGCGGCGGGCGACGGCGTCATCGTCTACGAGCAGTTCGGCTCGCTCCACACGCTCGACCTCGGGTCGGGGCGGACGCAGGCGCTCGCGGTGCGCGTCGAGGGCGACCTGCCGTCGGTGCGCCCGCGCTTCGCGCGCGTCGGCACGGCCTTGCGCAACGCCTCGCTCTCGCCCTCGGGCGCGCGCGCGCTGTTCGAGGCGCGCGGCGAGGTCATCACCGTCCCGGCCGAGAAGGGCGACGCGCGCAACCTGACCAACACGCCCGGCGTCGCCGAGCGCGACCCCGCGTGGTCGCCCGACGGCAAGTGGGTCGCCTACTTCTCCGACGAGTCGGGCGAATACGCGCTGCACCTGCGCTCGCAGTCTGGGATGGGCGAGGTGAAGAAAATAGGGTTGGGCAACCCGCCGTCATACTTCTACTCGCCGGTCTGGTCGCCCGACTCGAAGAAGGTCGCGTACACGGACAAGCGACTGAACCTCTGGTACGTGGACGTGTCGAAGGCGGGCGCGGCGCCGGTGCGCGTGGACGCCAACACGTACGACAACCCGTTCCGCGTCGTCGACCCTTCGTGGTCGCCCGACTCGCGCTTCATCGCTTACACGAAGCAGATGAAGAACCGGCTCGGCACCGTCTTCATCTACGCGCTCGAAGAGAACAAGACGCGGCAGGTGACGGACAACATGAGCGACGCGCGCTTCGCGCGTTTCGACCGCGAGGGCAAGCACCTCTACTTCACCGCCTCGACCAACGCCGGCCCGTCCTCGGGCTGGCTCGACATGTCGAGCTTCGACCGCCCCGTGACGCGCTCGGCCTACGTCGTCGTGCTGCGCAAAGACCTGCCCTCGCCGCTCGCGCCCGAGTCGGACGAGGAGAAGGTGACCGAGGAGCAGAAGACCAACAACCCCGACGACAAGGGCGAGCCCAAGCCCGGCCCGCCCCAGCCGCCGCCCGCGCCGCTCTCGTCCGACAGTTCTGATGTCGTCGCCGAAGCGGGCGACGCCGGCTACCTCGCGGCGGGCGAGCCCGCGACGACCGTGCAGCAGCCTCCGCAGGGCGGCCCCGGCGGGCCGGGCCGCGGCGGCGCGGGCGCGGCCGCGAAGCCGCCCGAGCCCGTCCGCATAGACTTCGACGGCATCGACCAGCGCGTGCTGGCGCTGCCCCTCCCGGCGCGCGACTACTCGGGGCTTTACGCCGGCAAGCCCGGCACCTTCTTCCTGCTCGAAGACGTGACCGGCCCGGAGGTGACGGGGCGCGTCCTGCACCGCTTCGAGATGTCGAAGCGCCGCGCCGAAAAAGTGACCGAGGGCGTCGTCTCCTTCGACCTCTCGGCCAACGGCGAGAAGATGCTGCTCGGGCTCGGCGGCCCCGGCTTCGCCGTCGCGCGCTGGCTCATCGTCTCGGCGACGCAGCCCCTGAGGCCCGGCGAGGGGGCGATTAACACCGCCGCGCTCGAAGTCCGCGTCGAGCCGCGCGCGGAGTGGCGGCAGATGTACAAGGAGGCTTGGCGCATCCAGCGCGACTTCTTCTACGACCCGAACTACCACGGGCTCGACATCGCGGCGACCGAGAAGCGTTACGAGCCCTACCTCGAA
>JBEVKV010000617.1:0-9026 GCA_040509515.1 Pyrinomonadaceae bacterium
AAAAAAAATGGGGCGGCCACAAGGGTGTCGCCGCCCCTCCCCTTTAGTCGGGTGGTTTACTTGAACTTGAAGTTCGCGGTGTACGTCGAGCCGTCGATGAACGTCACGACGAGCACGCGGCAGGTGCCGGCCCACGACTTCTCCGTCTTCCAGTTGTACTGGTACCGGCCGGAGCCGGCGTCATAGGTCAGCGTGCTGCCGCCGGGCGTCTCCGTCTCTTCAAGGACGTTGACGGGGACGTTCGTCGCACAGTTGACCTGCTGCGACGCCGGGAAGCCCGGGGCGAAGATGGCCAGCCCCTGATTCCCGCCCAGGCTGAACTTGAGCGGGATGTTCTGCCCGGCCTTCACCTCGTTCAGGACGGGCGGGTTCGAGACCGGCGAGAAGAAGCCGGTGAAGTTGTAGACCACGAAGACCGTCCGCGTCGCCGAGCCCGTGTTGCCGGAGGCGTCGGTCGCCGAGTAGGTCAGCGTGTAAGTCCCGACGACGTTCGTGTTCACCGAGCCCGACACCGAGACCGGCAGCGAGCCCGCGCACGAGTCGGTCGCCGTCGCGCCGGGGTCGACGAAGACCGAGCCCTTCACGACCGTCAGCGGGTTGGCCCCGTTGAGCGTGACGACCGGCGCGGTCGTGTCGACGACGTTGACGGTGCGCGTCGCGGTGCCCGTGTTACCCGAGGCGTCCGTGGCCGAGTAGGTCAGCGTGTAGCTGCCGACCACGTTGACGTTGACCGAGCCCGAGACGGTGACGGACGGCGAGCCGCCGCAGTTGTCCGTGGCGGTCGCGCCCGGATCGGCGAACGAGGTGTGGCACTCGACCGTCATGGTGGCCGAGCCGTTGAGCGTGACCACGGGCGCGGTCGCGTCGTTGACGGTGACGGTCTGCTGGCACGAGGCGGAGTTGCCCGCCGTGTCGGTGGCCGTCCATGTGATGGTCGTCGTGCCCTTCGGGTAGGGCGCGTTGAGCGGCTGCGAGTCGCTGCGCGTGCCGTTGGTGGTGACGTTCGGGTCGTTGTCGTTGACCGTGGGCGTCCCCGGGTTGACCGTGGCGTCGCACGAGTTGGGCGCGGTGTTCGCCGTGACGTTCGCCGGGCAGCTTATCGCGGGCGTCTGGTTGTCCGTGACCGTCACGTTGAAGCTGCAAGAGGCGGGCGAGCCGATGCCGTTCGTCGCCGTGCACTGCACCGCCGTCGTGCCGACGGGGAACGTGTGCGGCGAGGTGATGCTGGTCGCGCCGACCTTGCAGTCGATGGTCGGGTTGGGCGTCCCCGTCGCCGTGACCGTGAAGGGCACGGAGGCCGAGAACTGGCCGGGGTCTGTGTTGGCGCTGATGTCGGCCGGGCACGAGATGGTCGCGGGCGTGCCGACCGGCGTCACCGTCGGGTCGCCGACCGGGCCCGTCGCCGGGTCGTCGGTCAGCACAGAGCCGCCCGTGTACGAGACGGTGCCCTGATTCGAGACCTGCGTCGCGTTGAAGGGCGTGTCGATGGTCACCTGGAAAGTGATGGTCATCGACTTCCCTGCGGGCAGCGTCCCGACGTTGACCGTCACCGTCTCGCCGGAGAAGACAGGCATCGCGGGGACGGCCGCGAACGCGGGCGCGGTCGGGATAGTTTCACGCGCGGGGCGCACGACCGTGTCGGTCAGGCCGGAGCCGAGCGCGACGTTCGACGCCGCGTAGTTGAACGAGAGTCCGCCGAGCCACTTCGAGTTCGAGCGCCAGGCGTCGAGACCCGGCATGGCCTCGAAGGCTTCCGCCGTGCGCGCGCCCGAAAGGTACGCGAGAGCCCGCGCAGACTTCGCCGCCGTCGCCGACGCGAGGTACTGGCCGCTCGTGTTCAGCCGCAGCGACGCCACGGGCGCGGCGCAGGCGACGCCGAAGTTGGGCGTGCCGGCGGCGGTCGTAACGGTCACGCCGCCGTTGGCCGTCGCGAGGGCGGCGGCGCTGGCCTGCTCGACGTTGAGCGCGCCGTTAGTCTCCCTCAGCTCCAAGACCGCCGACGCGCCCGCGGGGAAGATATTCCCGTTGGCGTCCAGGCAGAGGACGGAACCCGCCTGAGCAGTTTCAACGCGCATTTCCGTCACGCCGGTAAAGTTCGTGTCAATGTCGTTGCCGGTGGCGGTCACGTCCATCGACGTTGTGTTCTGAGTGCGCAGGTGGATGCCCGGCCCGTTGAGCGCGCTGCCCGCGGCGCCGTTGCCGTTACGCACGGAGTTGCCGGAGATGAGGACGTTGGCGGCAGACGAGCCGTCGACGCGGTGCTGGACACGCATACCAAAGCCGTTGGTTATAGTCGTCCCCATACCGACGCGAGCGGCGTTGGTGCCGAAAACGTTGTTCGTTATCTTGGCGGCGATGGCGCTCACGCCGACGCCGACGCCCGCCATGTCGAGCAGGAGACCGCCCTGCTGCACGTTCGTCAGGGTGTTGCCGTCAACGAGGATGGTGCCGGGAACGTTGGTCGTAGCGCTGGGGGTGATGGAGATGGCCTGGAGCGGGCCGGCGCAGTAGACCGCCCCGCCTCCGCAGACGTTCCCGCCGACGCCGACGTTCGAGATGTTGTTGCCCGAGACGTTGGCGGAGAAGGTGTTGCCCGCGACCGTGGCGAGGCCGTTAAGGTTGATGAGCGACTCGCCGGTCGAGGCGGTGCGGAAGACGTTGTTGAAGGTGTTGTTGAGGACGTTGAAGGAGCCGTGCCCCGTCCCCGCCGTCAAGCCGAGGACGTTGTTCTTGCCGTTGACGGGCGCGTTCTGGAACGTCGAGTTCTGGACGGTCATGTTTAGCGTCGAGGTCTGGTCGGAGAAGACGCTGACGGCCGAGCCCGAGAGGTTGTCGAAGGTGACGTTGGTCGCGGCGTTGTTGGTCGCGCCGCCGACGTTGAGCGTGACGTTGGCCGTGCCGGAGGCGTTGGCGCGGACGCCCGTGCTGCCGGTCGCGTTCAGGAAGGTCGTCCCCGCGACGTTGAACGTCTGCGTGAACATGTTGCTCGTCACCAGCACGCCGTCGCGGAACGACCCGTTGAAGCCGGAGACAGAGCCGCCCGAGACGCCGTTCGTGCCCGTCAGGTTGAGCGCGTAGAAGCCGTGGCCGCCGACGCCGAGGCTCGTCGGGCTCGCCACGTCCTGACCCGGCGCGGAGATCGCGACGTTCGTCAGGATGACGTTCGACGACTCGCGCGCGTCGACGCAGTCGTTGCCGCAGTTCGTGAGCGAGCCGCCGCCGACCGAGAAGCTGCCCGTGTTGCTCTTGAGGAAGATGGCGTCGCCGTCGCCGTCGTTGTCGGGCAAGCCGTCGGCGGGCGTCGTGTCGACCTGCGCGACGGTCTGGTTCGTGTCGCTGATGACGGCGCTGGCGAAGGAGACGGCCGCGCCCGAGTTGCGGACGCGGACGCCGTAGCCGCCCGCGCCCATCTGGTTCGCGACCGTCGTCGCGCCGAAGCCGATGCTGCCCTGCACGGCGTCCAGTTCGATGCCGGTCGTGCCGCGGTTGCCGATGGTCGTCGCGCCGCCCGAGAAGGTGGAGCCGACGGCGATGTTGGCGAGCCTGACGGCGGCCGCCGCGCTCCCGTCGGACGAGATGGACTGGAAGGTCGCGTTGAGCTGGCCGTTGTCGAGGTCGAGCGCCTGCGCGGTCGCGTTGATGGTCGTCTCGGAGACGGCGAGCGTCCCGAAGTTGCTGCCCGAGATGGCAGTCCCGCCCGAGTTCGTGAGTGTGATGCCGCGTATGAGGTTATTAGTAGCGAGGGTGATGCCGTTCGCGCCGCCGATATTCGGGTTGGCGCCGCCGGTCGCGGGCAGAGGGTCGCTGTAGGACGGGGGCGTCAGGCCGGTGATGGCCGAGAGCGAGGCGGTCGCGCCCTCGCCGATGAGCGCCTGCCCGGATTCGAGCACGAGCCCGCCCGTGTAGTTGCCGCTGTAGAGGAAGATGTTGTCGTTCTGGTCGTCGGCCGCGAACGAGTTGAAGGCCGAGATGGAGTTGTAGGGCGAGGTCAGACGCCCGTCGCCGCCGGCCGCCGAGTCGTCGATGAACCAGATCATGCCGGCGACGTTGACGGTGACGGTCGCGGTGTTGCTCGGGGCGCTCGCGCCCGCGACGGTGTAGGTGAACGTGTCCGCGCCCTCGAAGCCGGGGGCCGGGTTGTACGTGAAGCTGCCGTCGGCGTTGACGGTCACGTCGCCGTTGTTGGCGCTCGTCGTCGTCGCGGGCACGGCCGCGACGGTGCCGCCGTCCGGGTCGGAGTCGTTGGCGGTCAGGCCGCTCGCGGCCGGGACGTTGATCCGCACGTTGCCGACCGCCGTGTAGCTGTCGTCAATCGCCACGGGCGTCGTCGTGACCGAGCCGGGGACGAAGGTCGTGTTGGGGTCTACGGTGTCGCTGAAGACGACGCCGGTGGCGTCAGTCCCGCCGTTGTTAATCTGAACCGTGTAAGTGATGGTGTCGCCGGGGACGGCCTTGCCGTCGTTGTCCGGGTCGGGGAACGCGTCGGACTTCGTGGCGGAGATGAGCGGCGCGTAGGCGAGGGCGGCGCGCGGCGCGACGCGGGGCATCCTGGCCCCGGACGCGCCGACCGCCGCCGGCACCAACGGCGTCAGAAACGAAAGGGAGATTGCCAGCGAAAGGAACGTCCCGAGACGAGATTTCCTCGGGAAAGCTATCCTGTAGGCTTTCGGTGTCATGGATTTCTCCTAGGAGGGTTGGTGGATAGGGGTTCCCCTCACGTTTTAGGGCTTGGCGGAGGGGGATTTGGACAGCGTTTGAGCAACTGATACCTGCGGGAGAGTCCTGGGGTATAGCGGCCTCGATGCGAGGGGCATGGGCTTAGGACGACTTGTTGTGGCCGGGAGACTTTAAACCTAACCGGCGCGGCGGTCAACGTCCGGCGGGGCTTTCCGCCCCGGCGGCCGCGCGCGCGAACCGGGCGACGCCGGCGCGCTTCAATTTTTACGCGATTCACGTTAACGTAAGCCCCTGCGCGACACCGCGCCGGCTCCCACCCGATGCCCACGACGACCCAACGCCGACAGACGGAAGCGACGACGACGACGGCGCTCTACGCCGAGGTCGCGCTGCCGCTGCGCCTCTCGCAGACTTTCACATACAGGCTCCCGCACACGCTCGCCGCGGACGCGCGCGTCGGGGCGCGGCTGCTCGTCCCCTTCGGCCGACAGCTCGCGACCGGCTACGTCGTCGCGCTCCACGACGCGCTCGACCCCGCGCTCGGGCTCGAAGACTCCGAGATAAAGGACGCCGAGGAGCTGCTCGACGCCGAGCCGCTGCTGACGCCCGAGGTGCTCGAAATCACGCGCTGGATCAGCGACTACTACGCCGCGCCGTGGGGCGAGGTGTTGAAGGCCGCGCTGCCGGCGGGGCTCAACGCGGGCGTCGATCAGGTCGTCGCCATCACGCCCGAGGGGCGCGACGAGCTGGCGCGACTGCCCGAGCGCCGCGCCTCGACGCCGAAGGCGCGGCTGCTGCAAATGGCGGCGGTCGACGGCTCGACCACGCTGCGCGAGGCCGCCCGCGAGCTGGGGCAGGCGCGCGCCTCGAAGGCCGCGCGCGAGCTGACGCGCGCGGGCTGGGTCAATGTCTCGCACCGCCAGAGGGGCGCGCAGACACGCGCCAAACGAAGGAAGGCCGTCCGCCTGCTTCCGCCCGACGAGACGACGAACAGCGACGCGAACGGCGAGAGGAAATTGACGACGGCGCAGTTGAAGGTCGTCGAGACGCTGGCGGCCGTGGGCGGCGAGATGCTCTTCGCCGAGCTGCTCGAAGCCGCGCACGCGAGCGCCTCGACCATCCAGACGCTTGAGCGGCGCGGGCTGCTCGAAGTCTTCGTGCGCGAGGTCAGGCGCGACCCTCTGGCCGGCGCGCGCCTGCCCGAGCGCGACGCGCTGCTCCTGACCGAAGCGCAGGAGACGGCGCTCCGCGAGATAAACGAGGCGCAGGGGCAGGGCGGCTTCAAAGCCTTCCTCCTCCACGGCGTGACGGGGAGCGGCAAGACCGAAATTTACATCCGCGCCATGCGCGAGGCGCTGCGGCGCGGGCGGACGGCGATGATGCTCGTCCCCGAGATCGCGCTGACGCCCGTCTTCTCGCGCCGCCTGCGCGCGCACTTCGGCGACGCCGTCGCCATCTTCCACTCGTCGCTGACCGCCGGCGAGCGCTTCGACGAATGGGGGCGGCTCAAGCGCGGCGAGGCGCGCGTCGTCATCGGCACGCGCTCGGCCGTCTTCGCCCCCATCAGCGACCTCGGCGTCATCGTCGTGGACGAGGAGCACGAGGGCTCCTACCGGCAGCAGGAGTCGCCCTACTACAACGGCCGCGACACCGCCGTCATGCGCGCGCACAAGGAGCGCGCCGTCGTCGTCCTCGGCTCGGCCACGCCCTCGCTCGAATCGTTCCAGAACGCGCGGCAGGGCAAGTACCGCTACCTCCAACTCGCGAGCCGCATCGCCGACCGCCCGATGGCGCGCGCCGAAATCGTGGACATGCGCGAGGTCTTCCGCGAGCGCGGCAAGCCCGCCGTCTTCGCGCCCGAGCTGCTCGCGGCCATCGAGGAGACGCACGCGCGCGGCGAGCAGTCGATAGTGCTTCTGAACCGGCGCGGGTATTCGAGCTTCGTGCTGTGCCGCTCGTGCGGCGAGCGCATCAACTGCGCGAACTGCGACGTGACGCTCACCTACCACCGCAGCGAGCGCAGCCTCGTCTGCCACTACTGCAACCTCCGCCAGCGCGCGCCCGAAACCTGCCCGGCGTGCAAAGGCCCCTTCATGTTCTTCATCGGCGAGGGCACTGAGCAGATAGAGGAGATTCTACAGACGCGCTTCCCCGCCCTGCGCATCGCGCGGCTCGACCGCGACACGACCGCGCGCCGTTCGACCTACGAGCAGGCCATCCTGCGCTTCGGCGCGGGCGAGCTGGACATGCTCGTCGGCACGCAGATGATCGCCAAAGGGCACGACTTCCCGAACGTGACGCTGGTCTGCGTCGTCTCGGTGGACGCGGGACTGGCGATGCCCGACTTCCGCTCGGCCGAGCGCACCTTCCAGCTTATCACGCAGGTGGCCGGGCGCGCCGGCCGCGGGAACCTGCCGGGACGCGTGCTGATTCAGACCTACCACCCGCGCCACTACGCGCTGCGCCACGCGTGCGCGCAGGACTACGAGGGCTTTTTCGACGAGGAGATCAACTACCGGCGCAACCTGAGCTACCCGCCCTTCGTCGCGCTCGCCTCGCTGCTCGTCCACGGCGACGACCTCGCGCGCGCGCAGGCGACGGCCGACCTGCTCCGCGCCGCGCTCGACCGCGCCAACTCCGACCGCGCCTGCCGCGTGCTCGGCCCCGCGCCCGCCCCGCTCGCGCGGCTGCGCGGCGAGCATCGCATCCAACTCCTCCTCAAGTCGCGCAGCCGCCCGCGCCTCCGCACGCTCGTCGAGATGGCGCTCGGCGAGGCCGCCAACACGCCGGGCTGCGACCCCGGTTCCATCAACGTCGAGATCGACCCCGTCAACCTGATGTGAAACGGAACCGCTCGCTACCGCTCGCGGTTCTGTTTGTGCGATAACTCTGCGCATGAGATTGAGTGAGCTTGCGCGCCTGACGGGCGCGCGCGTCGAAGAGAAGTTTAACGACGTAGAGGTCGGCGGCGCCGCCGGACTCGACGAGGCCGAGCCCGGCCACGTCACCTTCCTCGCCAACCCGCGCTACACGCCGCGCGTGCAGACGACGCGCGCCGCGGCCGTCTACCTCGCCGAAGGCGTCGAGCCCGGGCGCGAAGACATCGCAGTCCTCTTCACGCGCGACCCATATCTCGCCTACACGCGCGCGCTCAGGCTCTTCCACCCCGAGCCCGAGGTCGAGCCGGGCGTCCATCCGACGGCCGTCGTCGACCCCACCGCGCGGCTCGGCGAAGGCGTCGCCGTCGGGGCCTGCTCCGTCCTCGGGCGCGACGTGCGCGTCGGCGTCGGCGTGCGCATCTTCCCGAACGTGACCGTCTACGACGGCGTCCACATCGGCGACGGCTCGGTCATCCACTCCGGCGTCGCCTTGCGCGAAGGGACAATCGTCGGCGCGCGCGTGAGTATCCACAACAACGCCGTCATCGGCTCAGACGGCTTCGGTTACGCGAAGGACGAGGAGGGGCGCTGGCTCAAGATTCCGCAGACCGGCCGCGTCGTCGTCGAGGACGACGTTGAAATCGGCGCGGGCACGACCATCGACTGCGCCTCGGTCGGCGAGACGCGCATCGCGCGCGGAGCGAAAATCGACAACCTCGTCCAGGTCGGTCACTCGTGCACGATAGGCGAGGACTCGCTCGTCTGCGCGCAGGTGGGGCTGGCCGGCAGCTCGCGCGTCGGCCGCCGCGTCATCCTCGCGGGCCAAGTCGGCGTCGCCGGCCACCTCGAAATCGGCGACGACGTGGTGCTGACCGCCAAGAGCGCCACGAGCCACAACGTCCCGGCCGGCAAGGTGCTCTCAGGCATCCCCGCCTTCGACAACCGCGAATGGCTCCGCTCGACCGCCGCCTTCCGACGCCTCGGCGAGATGCAGCGCACGATCCGCACGCTCGAAGCCCGGCTCGCCGCCCTCGAAAAGAACTCGCCCGGCTCCTAGAGAGACTTTCATGGAAATGTTCTTGACAGAAGAAAGTCTCTTGTGGACAATAGAAATTGAAATCCGATTTCAACTCATTGAATTCGGAAATCGCGCAATATATCCCCTGAGGAGTTGTTCAAAGGTATGAAATCGGGCGGCAACACGGCGTCGGGTCTTTCCCCGGAGCGCGCCGGCAAGCAACAGAAGGTTGAGGTCGCGTTCGAGCAGCAGGAGGGCGGCGCGTGCGTCGCGCTGAGGTACCTGACGTGGACTGACGGCCTCGGCTGGTGTTGTCAGAAGACGATACGCGTCGAGGAGGAGCAGCTCGACGACCTGCACCGCGCCATCACGGCCGCGCGCCACCGCGCACGGCGACAGCGCGTCGAGGCGGGCGAGCCGGCGGTGCCCGCGCAGGTCATACAGTTCCCTTC